>DASWLV010000213.1:0-12242 GCA_036400075.1 Pyrinomonadaceae bacterium | reverse complement strand
GAGTTTTTTCAGTCTGGAAAACGACAATTGGATGCTGCTCGGTCTTGACACGGCTTATAACGATAACCGCATTTTCGATGCGCACGATTTGTATGGTGACCAGAACCAATGGGCATATCAAAAATTGACAGCCGCCAAAGCCCAAAACAAAAAAGGCATTTTGCTCAGCCACCACCAGCCGTTTAGCGCGTTCGCCGACGGCGGTGAGAAAATTTTGAACAAGCTGAGCACCTCGCTCAGCGAGTTGTTAGTTCACACCTGGTTCTGGGGACATGAACATCGTTGCACGTTGTACAACGAGCGCGAAAACATCAAATTTCCCCGCTGCATCGGGCACGGCGGCATTCCTTTTTACGTCGAAAACAAAGCCCTTCCGGACGGCGTCGCCTACGAATACCGCGACGGCTTTGACGATTTTAACGAAACGTGGAACTATTTCGGCTTTGTCGTTCTTGATTTTGAAGGAAGCGAAATAACAGCTCGCTATATCAACGAGCAAGGCATACAGCATCACGTCGAAACAATTTCCTGAACAGAAAGTTTATGAGCAACCTTACGCCAACAATAACATTGGAAATCGGAGCTTTGGATGAAGCCGCAAAGGCTTATCCGCTGCGCTTGTATTTACACAATCAAAACGGGCGAGAACCAAATCCGAAAGCCGAAGCCCAGATTCCAAAAAAGAAATTCAGATGGACGAATAGCAATCCCGACCCGGTTGATTTTTTCCTGACCCAAACCGCTCAGTCCATTGATTTCCAACGAACCGGCTTCTACTTTTACAATCTTCTTCATCAGGGTGCCGTGGCAACCGAATGGGACGCATTCGTTCAAGCAAATCGGCGAGCGCGAGTCCTGCTCGACATCAAACCGCCGGAGATTGCTTCGCTGCCTTGGGAGCTAATCAATGATGGATTGGAAATGCTCACAGCCAATCCGAAACTGACTTTTATACGTTATTACGAACCACGTGGCGCGGTTCACAAGCTGCCAGCCGGTGCGCTACCGCTCCGCGTCTTAATTGTCGTTGGCGCGCAGGACAATGATCAGGCTGTTTTACCTTGGAAGGAGATTTGGCGCATCAAATCCGATATTTACAAGCTCAACCGCCTCGCTTATCGCCTTATTGACATTGAAATTCTGCTGCGACCGAACTCAACTGAACTACAAAACTCATACACGAATTTCAAGCCGCACATTTTTCACTTCATCGGACATGGCGGATTTAATATTGACGGAGAATCATGCTTGCTGATTGATTATTTCGATTCTGTTTTGCAGAGAACCGCACAGATACAATGGACGGCGAGAAATATTTACAATGATTTTCTAGGTTGGAACTGGCTGCCCGGTTTCGTGTTTATCAACTCATGCCGCTCAGACGGAACCGGCATAGTCAGCAAAGAAAGCAAGGATCAGGCTTGGTCAATCGGCGACGTTTTCCGCAAACTCGGAATTCCCGCCGTGCTGACAATGCAGGCTGATATTAACGGCGCGGCGGCAGGCGTTTTTGCCGGAACGATTTACAAATCACTGACGGAACTTGAGCCGCTCGACACTGCTTTGGGGCACGCCCGCCGCGCCGTTAAAAATTATTTCAATACTTACGATAAAAGAGATTGGGCGATTCCGGTTTTGACCGTCGCCGCGGTGCCCGAAGAAGCTTTGCCGCTGCTGCAAAAAGCTCCCAATAATATTATGCCGGCTGTCAGCAACGCTTTTAAGGAAATCGAGTTTTTCTCAGACCGTTGCGAGCCGCGCCGCACTTTGATTCGCGGTTTTTACCCGTTGATTCAGGACACAGCGGGTAAAAATCTGATAGTCGTCAGAGGCAAAAAAGGCGTCGGCAAATCCTGGCTGGCAAAATGGAGTCTCGAAGTCTGCGCTTTGCTTAACCACGATGTTCGTTACGTTGAGCTAGGCGGCGTAAACACTAAAACCTGGCTTGACGCGCTATTGCAAATAAGTTTGGGAAACGAGCGCGAAAAGGGACCGTATTTGATTTATCATCCGCTCGATCAGAATGCGTTTCAACAATTCAATTGGGGACTCAAACACCGGCTTCTCGAAGGCAGACAACCGCCAATGACAGACATTTTGCCCACCCCGATTGTTTGGAACGGCTCAAATTATGTCATCGGCGACAAAAAGATAGAAGCGATCAATCAAGTCACTCCGGAATTTATTGATGAAACCTTCAACTCTTTCTGCGATTCTCTGCAGCAAGCCGCCAGTAAAGACAGTCCGCTGGTTATCGTCCTGGACGATTTCGCTGATTTGCGCGAGGAGGATGTCAAAGATCATCTCATTCCGAAGCTAATCAGACAGTTCGCGGGCAAAGAAAAAAGCCCGGTGAAATTCATTCTCGTTTTCAGCAACGAGGAATACGAAAAGTTCAAAAACCTCATCGGCGATTTTCAAGAAGTTACGGTTGATTTTTTGTCTCCGAAAGATTTCGTCGAAGTTTTCGAGGAATATGCGCGCTACAAAAAACCGGACGTGCCCGACGATACGATTGAGGCGATTAAAACCGGAATCAAGAGTTTAATGCAACTGGAAAACAAGCAGGAGTGCCAATTAGCAGAATTAACGCGGTTTTACCCGTAAACCAAAATAAAAAAATGCAAGAATTGGAAGTTTCCGAGAAAAACGCAAAAACGAGTGCTGGCGGCGAAGACAAATTGGAATTGCTGTTTAAGCTGCTCAAGTCGGGCGAGGTTAAATCGCTTAACGATTTGCAAAATCAAATATCGCCGGAAAATCCGGCGGAAAACGAGTTGGTCAGGCGGGCTTCCCTGCTGCGCAGCTTTGACGAAAAACTATACGTTGAAGTGCTGCGATTTTCCCCCGATGGCGAATATCGGGAAATAAGTTTCGGTCAATTTACGCGCAATCCGAAGATCGAAGCAGTGCCGCGAACGACTAACATTTTTCGCGTGCGGGATGACGTGCGGCAAACTTATCTCGCCGAATGGAAACCAGAGATTGACCGCACGGAAAAGGACGATTTGTTCGTCCAAAACATAGTTTCCTATTACGAAAACGCGGCTCGCGAAACGTCAGCGCCGCCCGCTGATCTCAATTTGCTCGGCGTTCTGATTTTGGGTGATTTATCGGCAGCCGAAGAGAAATTCAAAAAAATGTTCGATGAAGCCGACCAAAATTTTGATTTAGCGCGGTGTCATGACATTTTGAAAACGGTCGAAGATCGCGCAGAGCTGTTGCCGCGCAAATCTGCCCTTTTAAAGCTCGCTTTGCAAAATCGACGGTATTTGAACGCCCGCAGCTTTTTCGCGCCCGAATATTACCAAACGGTTTTCTATTACGCTCGACAATCAATCGTTAAAGCGTTTCACGATTTGTTAAATCTGGCTGAAGTGCCCACAGCAAACGGGGTGAACGATGCAAAATGGATATTTCATCTTTATGCCACCGGCGGAATGGGAAAGACGATGTTTATCCGTTGGCTCATCGCGCGTTACTGCGTTCCCAAACCGAAAAGAACTCCGGTGGCGCGGCTGGATTTCGATTTTTTGCATCTGCCAACAGTAGAACGTTTTCCGTGGTTGTTGATAGTAGCGATTGCCGAGCAGATTGACCGGCAAATCGAAAGAAGTCCGTTCGACAGTTTGCTTAAAAACTACGGAGAATATCTCCCACTCCTGCGTCCGCCGGGCGACGAACCGAGCGGCTATTCACGCAAAGACAAAGAAAACGAGCTGCAAAATATTACAGAGGAAACAATCGACACGATTTTTCAAAAACATTCTGACAATCTTATAGAAACCGGATTTAACAAACCTTTTGTGGTTGTTCTTGACACTCTTGAAGAAATGGTCTTGCATCACCAGAAATCGCTGATCACAGTGCTTGAACAACTCGCACGTTTACGCGACAAATATCGGCAAATGCGCCTTTTGCTGTCCGGTCGTTATAACTTATTCGAGCGTCTTGAAAGATTCAAAGCGTTTGAAAATCAAACTACAATACACGAACTGCAACCGTTTGACGCCGAAGAAGCTGAGGCTTATTTAAAGCGAAAAAGACGATTGAGCGATTCGCGCATTGTACGGGCGATAATCGAAAAATGCGAAAGCGCCCCGAAAGACAAAAGCCCGACCGCAGCAGGCGGCAGCAATCCGTTTTCGCTTTCGCTTTTCGCCGATTTATACGAGCAAAAAGACGTGCAAACGGCAGAGGAAATCCTGGATTCGCCAAGCGTCGAGTTCTCTTATCTGATCCGCCGCGTGATTTTGCGCGTCAAAGAGCCGACCGTGCGCTGGCTGTTGCGCTACGCAGTCGTACCGCGCCGATTTACCTTTGACGTTTTCGAAAATGTGGTCGCGCCGCATCTCGAAAAACAGCTAAAACAAGACGAAGAACAATTGTCGAAAGAAGGAGCGCTCGACCGCCCGCACAAAACCAGATTTGGAAGGACTGACAAATTTATCAATTCGGAAACCTGGTCAAAACCCGAATTCATAAAATCAGAGGAATTGGATTTGCCGCGCGTCTGGAGCGATTTGCGAAAATACGCAAGCGGTTACGGGTGGATTTCGTTTGACGCCGAGGGCGTGCCGCGCCTGCATCCAGAAGTTACCAAACCGATGCGTCTGCTGCTCGAAGAACAAGACGTTTACGTGCCGCTTCACAACGACGCGGCAAAATATTTCGAGCAAAAAGCGCAATCCGAAAGCGACCCGAAAACGTGGGCGACAGCAATCTGCGAAGCGATTTATCATCGCTTTCACATCGAAAACAAAAGCGCTGCTAAATTCTGGCGCAAACAGTTTGACAAGCCGATAGCCGAACAAAGTTCCGCCGCGCTTTTAAAAATCGTTGAAGAAATAACCGGCGCGGATTACACCGAAGAAGCCGGTTTCGCCAGAAAAAGACCAAACGACGAATTTTTAGTCGAGCCTTCGGATTTAGTCGAAGCTCATTCGAGAGCAATTGAGATTTTATTGTCTTCGACCACCGCTCCGGACGAAGTCAATTGGAGTAAAATCGGAAAGCATTTGAATTTGCTCAAACAATTTCGACAAGCAAAAATCAATGCTCCCGCCGGTTATCGAGCGCCTTTTAGCGAAACCTATTTGCGTCGTCTTACCGACGAGATGTATGAAGCAAAGCCGATTGACAAGAAAACCGTTTCACTGCTGCGCCAAGGTTTGAAAACAACGAGAAGCCGGAAAATGCTTTTGTGTTTTGAGATGTGGCTCGGCGGCGCGCTGCTTGCCGTCGGCAGCAAGGAGGCGATTAAACATTATGAAGGCGCGGCGAAAATCAGACGCACGCTTAAGCATTCGCCGATTGACGCTTGCGCGATTCAACTCAAAATCGGTCAGTGGTATCACAGTCAAGCGGATTTTGATCGTTCGGAAAAAATCTTTCACGAAGCGCTCCATCTCGCGCAAAAGGAAAACAACTCGTATGTTCGTCATGAAGCTTTGCGCTGTCTGGCTGATTTCAAATTCAAGCAGGGGCAATACGAAGCAGCAATCGTTTTGATCGAAAAAGCGATGGCTCTGCCCGAACAAACGGGCAAAGGAAATCTCGATCAACTTTTTATCTGTCAGGTACAAGTCGAAGCTTTGCTTGAACCGCTCGAATCGCTTCGCGGAGTCGAGCCGTATCTAAAAAACGACAAAGATTTGGGCGAAAGCGAGCGCGCCGCAATCAGAAAACTGTTCGGCGATTTGATGGCGATGCTGATGCAGTTTAATGATGCTCTGTTGCACCTCGAAAGGGCGCAGGGGCATTGGAGCAAGGCATCGAATCCGGGCGGTTTAGCCCGCGTGCGGTTGTCGAGAATTAAGTTACAGATTCTCGACATCGGTAATTATATCGAAGCAATTTCTCTGCTTGACGAAGCCGAACATTATATTGGTGAGGCACCGCTTGAAATTGCCTGTCAAATCCGATTGCTGCACGTCTTGCTCGAACATCGAAACGGAAACCGCGAAGCCGCGAAACGCTTGTGGCAAGAATTGAAACTCGAAAGAAAAATGCGCCAAACGCCGAATCTCGACGTTTTGGTTTTAGCGACCGGTTTGGCGCTGGGAATTGGGGACAGGGCGACAGTCTCGGAATTTATCGCTGGATTGGCGGAGATAAAGCCGGCAATAGCGCGATTGCCGCTCCTCGGCGTGTTTCAGTTCTCCGAATCGCCGCTCGTATTAAATTCCGCTGACCATCAGGCAATCGCTCGACTTCTTAAAATTGAATCGAGAGGTAAAGATTTCGTTCCGCACGCGATTTTGCGCGCTGACGCCTTGCGCGCTTGCGGTGATGCAAATACGGCGCGCACCGTTTTAAACCGCGCGGGCGCGGCTGCGCTCAGTCAGCAAAATTCGTTTGCATACCGCGCGGTTTTGCTTGCCAAAGATCGCTTGAACGACATTCCGACGGAAAAAGATTCGCTTTTTAATTCCGGTTTTCTTCAGGATTTCGCACAATATCCGAATCTCTGCGCAGCCGGCTACATCGAGCAAGCCAAAAGACATTTCAAACGCCGGGAAGTTTCCGCCGGTCGCGAATGCCTGTCTCTTGCGCAGGATTATTTGAAAAAGATTGAAGGGATGACGACCCACCTCGAAGCAGAACTCAACGAATTGTTCGGCGAGGCAGCACGGTTAGACAACGACCAAAAAGCTGCCCTTTACAGCTTCAACCTGGCTCTTTCGCTTTACGAAAAGCTCGGCAATGAAACCGCCGCCGAAAGAATGCGTAAGCTTTTGCCCGTCGTCGAACAACCGGTTTTCGATAACGAAAAAGCCTTCACCGTTCGTTTAAACTTAACCGCTCACAATCTGGTCACAGAGCTTCACGAAGGCGACAAAACCGTCTTTAAGAGAGACTACGGTTTTCAAATCGGCGAGCCGTTTATCAGGGTAATTACCGCTGACGCCCGCGACGAATCCGGTTTCTATTATTTTTCGAAGATGCTGATGGGCGATTTGCCGCAAATCGAAGATGAAATCGGCAGAATTTTGCCTTTACGTGAGATTTTTGCGAGAAAAGACGAAATTGATAAAAGAGATTTCAAGCTCGAAAACTTTTCTCCCGCGCTGGCAAAAATCCCCTGGGAGTTTGCTCGTTATGAAGGCAAAACAGCAGCCTCGTTGTTCCGCAATTTTTATCGCTCTGTTAGTGATCGCTCAGGCGAAATCGAAAAAATAAAGTGGCTGCAAATCGCCCTCCGCCGCTTGATGAACACGGAAGTGCTGGTTGACGGCGTTTTCGGTTTGAAAACTCAGGCAACGTTGTCGGCGGCGAGGAAACAATTCTATTTGCCCGAAAATACTCACTCGGCGGAATTAAACGCGCGGATTGCGGAACTGCTCGCCAGCAACGAGAACAAAGGCAACGCGAGAGCGCTGATTGTTCGCTCTCACCTCCGACAGCAAATTTTGTCACAGCGCAATTTGGATTTCAGCGGCGGCGCGCTTGACCGGCAATATCAGGACTGCGGCTTTAGCGTTCAAACGCTGTGGGCGGATGAGCTTGGAGCGCTTCAACAGGTGCTTAAAAAATTTCAGCCGGATGTCATTCATATTCAATCTTCTTTTCAGGTGCAGCCGAATACGGGACAAATTTATCTGGATTTCGCCGGAGGCGAATCTGCTTATTCGAGTGAGCGACAATCGTTTTCGTCTTCGGAAAGCGGTTTTATTCAGCCTTCTCCGAAATTTATCAATCAGGCGTTGTCCGCCGTGACGGGCGCCAGGCTCCGACCGTTGGTTATTTTGGACGCGGCTTGCCCGCCGGGAATGACTGAAGTTATTCACCAGCTCTTATACCGAAATATTTTCGCCGCCGAATTATTTAATCTCGGAAAATCCATGTGCGTAATCGCAATGGGGTTAGCGATCAATAATAATTTGCAAACGACAATCGTTGAAACGCTGCTGAGCGAATTGTCAAACACGAAAACTCTGGGAGCGGCGGTCAATTCGGTGAAAAAACTCCAAATCAATGGTCGGCTCGAAGAAATAATTCCGACGCTCGGAATCGCACTCTTTACAAACGAGCCGTCGTTGACGATTTTGTCCGACAAAAATTGAGCGACAAATAATTTCAATAAAAAATGCCTGAAGAAAACATCTATAACCCTACGCTTGTCGAGCTTGCTCAACGAAAACGAATCGAACTAGAGCAGAAAGCTCTGGCTTTGGAAAACGAACTAAACCAATGGTTCACGAAAAGCGAAGCAAAGGGGCGGTTTGAAAAACATCACACGCAGATTCGCGCCGTTCGCGCATTGCTCGCTCCTTGGCACGTGCTGGTAAGCGAAAAGTTAAGTCAATACACTGAGCAGGAAGACCCGGAAGTTTTTCTCGGTAAATGCGCCAATGCAGAAAAACTGATTCTTTCCGAGCACCGCATTTGGGATTTTTTCCGCGGCAAATTCGTCCAGCGCAGCGACGATACGTTTAATCGCTTTCTGAAAATTGCCGACGAATTTGCCTGGGCTTGCTACGAACCGGTGCAGAAAGCCGTTTTTCCAGACGAGACGAACGCTCGGCGAAAAGAGCCGCCGCTCGTGTTCTTTAACGGCAGCGTCAGCCCGTTTTCGCTTTCGCGCGACCGCGCCTTTCAACCGGAAATCGTCGCCGGAGAAACGATCAATTTGGATTCTGACACGGTCGGAAAGCTGCCGATTCCGGTCATCGGCGTTCCATGGCATCAAATAAATTATCTGCCAGAAGCACTCGTCATCGGTCACGAAGTCGGGCATATCATCGAAAACGATTTCGGTTTGACCAAAAGCCTGCGACAACATCTCAGCGATGCGCTCGATAATGCTGGGGCTAATGAGCGGAAAGACGCCTGGCTGTGCTGGCTGAGCGAAATCTTCGCCGATCTCTACGGTTGTTTGTCGAGCGGAGCGGCTTTTGCCGGAACGCTGATTGATTTTTTAATCAAGAAAAACGAAACGATTTCCTCCGAGCAAAAAAATGCCGCAAATTGGGGACGTTATCCAACCGATTACCTGCGCATCAGAATTGTTTTGCGGGCATTGGAAGAACTGAGATTTAATGACGAAATCACAAATTACAGGACACTTTGGGCATCTTACAGTTCAAATATGCCCGAAGGCTTTACGAACGATATAGAGCACATTGTTCCTGCACTTCTCAACGGCAAACACCAGACGCTTCGTAATAAGTCCGTTTTGCAAATCTTCAGCTTTTCCAAAAGACAACAAAGCGATGCCGTCAGAACGGTTGGAACTCTTAGGAGTACCAATGCAGACACATATTTTGAAATGCCAACGCGCGATATTCGCGTGCTTTTAGCCGCTCTTAGAATGGCATTTGAAGAATCGCCAGCTCGATATGCCAATGACGGCTACGGGAAGACTGTTTTGGAACACATGGAAACGAAAGTGCTCCTACCCGGAACGCGGAACGGCGAGCCGGTACTGTCTGCCAAGCAACTCGAAAATAAAAGCAAGTCTTACCAACAAACCGGAGACGATTTGTTAAAAACTTTGAACCTTTAGTCGAAACCGAATCGGGCTTTTAATCGAAACGGAAACCAGCGGAGTTGGAAAAATGAACGTTGTGCTTAATCACGGCATTTTCGGATTTGATACTTTTCACGGAATAAGTTATTTCAACGGAATCGCCGAACATCTGAAAGCTAGATTTCCCGATTTGCGCATACTGACGGCGCAAGTCCCGGCAGCCGGAACAATAACGGTTCGCGGCAAACAGTTGCACAATCAAATTCTTCAAGCTTTGCAGCCCGGCGGTGCTCTTAACGCGAACGAACCAATCCACATCATTGCGCACAGCATGGGCGGACTCGACGCTCGTTTTCTGCTTTCGCCGGACAATCCGGCAAGTATAGCCGACCGTGTAATCTCGCTTACGACCATCTCGACTCCCCATAAAGGCTCTCCGATTGCAGATTTGCTGGTCAAACTTCTAGACCCTTTGGATTTGTTTAGCGAGGAAAAGCAATTGGCTCAGATTATCCGCAGTCGTTTATCCGAAGTTGGAATTGAAACTGGAGGGCTTCGACATCTTACAGGCGAATCTGTCGGTCGGTTTAACGATCAATTTGCCGACAATCCTGCGACTTTAAAGTTCTCTGTCGCAGGCGTAGGACGCGATAAAAAGTTTCTGGGAATACATCTGAACACTTGCGGCGCGTTGCGTTTAGCTTATTTGGTCATCAAAGAAATAACCGGCGAAGACAACGACGGGTTGGTCAGTTTAAGTTCAGCAACTTGGGGCGGCGAACCTGAGATTTGGTTCGCTGACCATGCCGACGAGATCGGTCATGATTTGGATTTCGGATTACAAGCGCAAACTTCGCATTTAAACTATTTTGACAAATACGAAGCAATAATCAAAAAGCTCAAACAATTATAATTGGCTTTCGGATCACGCGCCGAAGTGACATCTCAAACAGGCAATCAAGGCTTATTCGCTGTCGGTTGAATGGAGTTTCCGGGCAAAAATAGTTTGTCAGAAGGTACTCCCAATTCTCCTTTAATGTCATCCAGTTCTATCAATTTTTGCATTACTCGTATGCTTAGCTCATCAGTCTCCACATTTTTCTTGAAATCCAGTTCAAAAAGAAATCCCTGAAGCGCTCGCGCCTTTACTTTATGCCATCTTGCTCGTGCCTCGTATTTGAACGTACTTATAATATATAGAATAACAACAGGCACTGCTGCCAATACATTCACATTTTCGTCTTTAAGCCATCCGACCTTTATATTAAAGGTTGCTAATGCACTTGAGATAATTGCAATCCACAGAAGTAAGTGCGCAGCCAGAGATTTATACTTTGCTGCTCTATCATGCTGACGCATTTCCTTTTCTAAATATTCTCGAAGTTTTTTTTTGGATTGATCCTCATTATGAAGCGGAGTTTCTGTTGCCATGTGACCTCTTATAACAAAGTAGTGTTGACAAACTGCTAATTATACTGCTCAATTAGTTAGCATTTTCTATCTTTATCGTTCGTGCAAACATCATAATATTCGATTTTGAGAAAATCGCGCCGGAATTTTATCAGTTGATAATCCAAACTTTATAAAGACGCGAGCTGAAAGTGAAACTGTTTTAACGCTGAATATATGGAGATGTCAATGAAAATTTAGATGTAGGTGAGAAAGCCACGACTTAAGCGCGTTTTGATGAAATTTTTTCAACCCCCGGACAGGAAGTGTTAGTGGAAGAACTGCCTGCTAATCCGCAACCTTCAATTGGAGAAACAGCCGCTTCGTCATATGCAAAAGATAGCAAAAACAGGAGCTGTAAGCAGCTATGACTCTAGGATGTCCGTTACCAATACGTTACCAATAGTTGAACGGAAATGAATAAAACTCAACAGTTAAACCACTTCACATACGGCGTAAATTGTTGGTTTTCTTAGATAAAATTAACTGTTCAGTAATCTTTATAATGCATTGTTAACGGATTCGCAATGCGGAGGTCAGGGGGCGCCCCCCTCTGCTCCACCAATCAAATCAATAATTTACAACTTTCTTGTCTGTCTTTGCGTGTTAGCGGCAGGATTTTCCAACAGTTCTACAGCTTCACGCATTATTTCTTTTCCACGCTCGTACTGATGAACGCCTCCTATCTCCACTGGTAAAAAGCTCGACATCAGAAGTTCCCACTCTGAGACTAAACACTTAGAGAAGATATAATTCTTTCATCGGATGTGAAAATTTATTTCTCTTCGTTGTTAATAATCCGCCGCGGCGCACGTTTATATATATGGACGACGATTCAAAGGAGATTAACGTGAGCACCGCCACAGCCAACATGCCATTACCAAGCGATTTAATAGACTCCGCAAAAAGCGAGACGCCACCTAGAGCGGTCGCGGGAAATGCGGAGCTTGAAGAACTCGGAGTTCTTTTTCGCGATTATCATAAAGCGATTTTTCGCATCGCGTACCGCATCACGGGCAGTCAGAGCGATGCGGAGGATGTGCTGCAGACTATTTTCCTGCGGCTCACTCCGAATCATGCGCGACGCGATTTTTTGCCGAACGCGGGAAGCTATCTGCATCGTGCGGCGGTCAACGCCTCGCTCGATTTGCTCAGGAGTCGGACGCGCGCCAATTCCGTCTCTTTGGATGTCATAGATTTCGATCAAAGCTCAAAGCTCTCGCTGCCGAGTCCTGAAGACGATTTTGCAGATGCTGAGCTGCGCGAGCTTATCCGCCATGCAGTCGCGAAACTCGAAGGGCGCGCCGCGACCGCGTTCGCG
>DASWLV010000212.1:0-25270 GCA_036400075.1 Pyrinomonadaceae bacterium | reverse complement strand
TGATTCGCGCCGTTTGTTTCTTTCAGCGAGAGCATAGCCGACGCCGAATAAACCATCACCACGCCGAAAAGGGCGAGCGCCGCCGCCGCTGCGAATAAAAGCCAATCAATTTGAAGCCTCTTAGCCATTTTGGATTTTGGATTTTGGATTTTGGATTTTTGCTAATTCCAAAACCGCTTCCTTAAAAATCTTTCCCCTTTGCTCGTAAGAGTCGAACATATCAAAGCTCGCACAAGCCGGAGCGAGCAAAACCGTGTCGCCGTTTTCAGCCGCCGCAAAACTTTTTTCCACCGCGTCCCGCATCGAAACGGCGCGCTCGATTTCGGCAGCCGATTTCAATTGATTTTCAATATTGTCGGCATCTTCGCCGATTAAAATCAGCTTTCCGACCTTTTTTTCAACAAGCGCCGCCAGTGGCTGATACGGCGCGTTTTTTCCCCGCCCGCCTAAAATCAAAACGATTTTGCCCGGTTCTTCCGCCAGAGCTTCGAGAGCTTTCTGCGTCGCGTCAACGCTCGTTGCTTTCGAATCGTTGTAAAACTTGACGCCTGAAATTTCCGCTACAAATTCGAGCCGGTGTTCCACCGCCTTGAACGTGCGAACAGTTTCGCGCATCGAATCAGGCGACGCTCCGCACGTCAGACCAGCCGCAAGAGCTGCTAAAACATTTGCCGCGTTGTGCAGCCCGCGCAAGCTCATTTCGTCGCGCGTCGTTAAAACTTTTTCCGCGCCGTTTGCCCTGCAAACTAAATCGCGCCCGCGCAAAAACAAGCCTTCTTCCAGTTCTTTTTCGACCGAAAACAAAACGACGTTTGCTTTTAAACCCTGCGCCCAGCTTCTTGTGATCTCGTCGTCCGCATTTAAAATCGCCGCGTCTTCAGCCGTCTGATTCATAAACAAGCGGTGTTTCGCCGCCGCATAATCCATAAACGAATCATAGCGGTCGAGATGATTCGGCGTGACGTTCAAACAAATCCCGACGTTCGGGCGAAATTTCCCGATTGTTTCAAGCTGAAAGCTAGATAATTCCGCCACCGTCCAACTGTTGACGGTCGCCGTTTCGGTCAGCGAAAGCAACGGTGTTCCGATGTTTCCCCCGATTTGCGTTTCAATTCCTGAATTTTTGAGCAATTCGTAAACAAGCGTAGTTGTAGTCGTTTTGCCGTTGCTGCCGGTAATTCCGACGATTCTGCCTTTCAAAAATCTATAAGCCAACTCGACTTCGCCGATAACTTCACCGTCGTTGCGTTCAACATAACGCGCCGGAATCGTGTTTGTCGGAACGCCCGGCGAAATTACGACCAGCTCAATTTGGTCGAGCAGCCACGACGGAATCTGCCCGTCCATCAAACCCACGTTCTGCTCTTTCAAACTTTTCGCTTCGTCAGTCCACTCGGCAATCGGTTTTCGGTCATGCAGCGCAACGACAGCTCCGCGCTCGCGCAAAAATCTGGCGCATACCACACCTGATTTGCCCGCTCCGAGAACCAAAGTTTTTTTGCCCAAAAGTTCCACTTTTGTTCGTCGTTCGTCGTTCGTTGTTCGTCGTTGATTGTTTTTTCAACGAACAACGAACAACGAACAAATCAACGAAGTTTGAGAGTCGAAAGACTCAGCAACGCAAATAAAATCGCCACAATAATGAATCGAAAAACGACTTTCGATTCTTTCCAGCCCGATATTTCAAAATGGTGATGCAGCGGCGACATTCGGAAAACGCGCTTGCCGCTGCCGCTGCTCCATTTCGTGAATTTGAAAACCGAAACCTGGAGCATCACCGATAACGCTTCAAGAACGAAAACACCGCCGATCAGCGGGAGCATAAATTCGTTTTTCGTCAAAATCGCCACCGTCCCGATTGCGCCGCCGATGGCGAGCGAGCCGACATCGCCCATAAAAACTTCCGCAGGCGGCGCGTTGTACCACAAAAAACCGAGACTCGCGCCGACCAGCGCGCCGCAAAAAACCGTTAATTCGGCGGCTTCCGGGCGATGCGTCAAATCCAGATATTCAGCCCAGCGCCTGTCGCTTGCCACATAAGTCAGTGCGGTCAGCGCGCTCATCGCGATAAATGTCACGCTCGTTGCCAGCCCGTCCAAACCATCAGTCAGATTTACCGCGTTTGACGATCCCAACAGAATAAAAACGATAAAGCCGAGATAAATAACCGGATGAATCGCCGTAATATTCGTTTGCGCGGTTTCCTTGAAAAACGGAATCGCCAGATTCCAGCTATAATCGCCCGAAATCCACAGCGCGCCCCAGACAATCAACGCCGCGACGAGCTGTCCGGCGAGCTTTTGTTTTCCGGTCAATCCGAGGCTGCGTTTTTTGACGACTTTTATGTAATCGTCCGCATATCCGATCAGCCCGAAAATTAAAGTCGCAATTATCGCCAGCCAGACATAAAGCTTGTCGAGCCGCGCCCAGAGCAGTGTTGAAATCACAACCGCAGCGAGAATCAGGACGCCGCCCATTGTCGGCGTGCCTTTTTTCTCCTGATGCGAAGCCGGACCTTCTTCGCGGATTTCCTGACCGAATTTTAAACGGCGCAGATAACCGATCACCGGTTTGCCAAAGAACAAAACGAGCAGCAGAGCCGTGATCGTCGAATACGCCGTGCGAAACGTGACGTATTGAAAAACATTGAGCAGCTTGACGAACGCCGATTGGCGCGCCGTTTCGCTCGCGCCCAAGAAAAACAATTCGTAAAGAAGGTGATAGAGCATTAGACTCGCAAATTAAATTTTTGTTAAAAATGCAAAAGCCTATCTTCCCAATCCGCACCCGTTCGGTCAATCCGCAGACCGCTCGAACTTTTCCAGCAATTTATGGACAATCTGCTCGGTTCTGACTCCGCGCGAACCTTTCACTAAAATCAAATCGCCCGGTTTTATTTCATTTAAAAGGCTTTCCGCCGCTTCCGCCGAATCCGAAAAAAATATCGTATTTTTTATTCCCGCTTTGCTCGCGCCCGCAACCAAATCCTGCGCTAAGCCGCGCACGCCGTAAACCGCGTCAACGCCCATTCCGGCGATTTTTCTGCCCGTCGCAAAATGAATTTCCGCCGCCCGCTCGCCCAATTCGAGCATTTCTCCGGCGACGACGATTTTTCTCTGCGCCCCCGCGCCGTTTTCGACGATTGTTTCAATCATCGAGAGCAGAGCATCAGGATTTGAATTGTAAGAATCGTTGACAACTTCAAATCCGGCTTTGAAACGCAAAACTTCGCCGCGCATCGGCGGCGATTTCACGCTGCTCAAAGCATCAGCGATTTTTTCCGGCGCGATGTCAAAACAAACGCCCGCGGCTGCGGATGCGAGCGCGTTCATAATGTTGTGAACGCCGTTTAATTTTAAATTCACTTCTGCCGAGCCGAGCGGAGTGTTCAAGACAAATCGGGTTTCACCGAACCGAACCGGGCGAATGTCGGTTGCAGTCACCTCCGCCGGTTTAACGATTCCGAAAGTCAAAACACGATTACCGCCCACGGCTTCGCTCATCTCCAAAACGCGCCGGTCGTCGGCATTGAGGACGGCGACGCCTGTCGGTTTCATATTTTCGATCAGCTCGGCTTTCGCGGCGGCAATTCGTTCGATTGTTCCGAGATGTTCGAGATGTACGGGCAAAACATTTAATTCGACACCGACATCGGGTGGCGTGATCCGGCACAAACGCTCGATTTCATTCATCGGCGTGCTCATTCCCATTTCCAGCACGGCGGCGTCAAAATCGCCTTCAGTGACGAGACGCAAAACCGTCAGCGGATGACCCAGCCCGTTGTTGTAGTTTTTCTCGTTCCGCAAAACACGCCAGCCGTTTGCTTCTAAAACCGCCGCCGTCAATTCTTTCGCCGTTGTTTTTCCGGCGCTGCCGGTAATTCCGACGACCGGCTTGTTCCAGACTCGATAAACGCCAGCCGCCAGCCGCTGTAAAGCCGCAATCCCGTCTTCAACGACGAGCAAACGACCGCGAAATTCTTCCAGCTTTTCGAGCTTGTCATATCTGACAACGGCTGCAATTGCTCCGCGCGAAAAGGCGTCTGCTACAAACTCATGGCTGTCGCCGAAATCGCCGTTAAAGCCGTTGTTGGCGTAATCGGGCTGTGCGAAAGCAAAAAACAATTCGCCGGCTTGAACTTCGCGCGAATCAATCGAAAAACCGCCCGCCGCCCGTCCGAAAAGTTCGGCGGAAAGCAGCGTTGAATCGGCGTTCATAAAATTGGCGATTTGGTCTAAGTTCAAGTTTTCTTCGCTTTTTCGGTTGTATTCACAGCCTTTTTCGGCGGGGTTTCGTTTTTCGATTTACCTTGCGCCGCAGTTTGTGTTTTCGTTTTCGTCGCCGCCGTTTTTTCTTCAACAAAGCGCGGGCGCGGCTCGTTTGGCTGCGGCTTTTCGGGTTTAGCCGATTTTTCGATTTTTACCTTTTCGTTTTTGTCGGCAGCTTCGTTTTTCGGCGCAATTTTCTCGCTCGTTTTTTGATTGCCGACAGATGACGATTTTTCGTCTGTTTTCGCGACGTTAACTGATTTTTCATTCCCATTGTTTTCAGCTTTCAAGGGCAGAGAAACTTTTTCGGGTTCAATTCGCGGTCGGTCGTTTTTGGCGAGCAAAGCATCTTCGCTAAATGTCGGCGCGATGTTTAATTCGGGCAAAACCTGCTCGGCAATTTCGCGGAAAATCGGCGCGGCGACCTCGCCGCCGTAAAAAGTCCCGGTCGGCTCGTCAACCATCACGGCAATTACGACCGCCGGATTGTCAGCCGGAGCGAAACCGACGAAGCTGCCGACGTATTTACCCGACGCATAACGACGTTTTTCCGGGTCGTATTTTCGCGCCGTTCCGGTTTTTCCGGCTGATGAATAACCTTCGAGTCTGGCTTTTTTTCCGGTTCCTTCTTCGGTTACTGATTCCAGCATTTGCCGCATCACACGCGCGGTATCAGCGCTGACAACGCGGCGCGATTCGGGTTTGGCTTGAAAAACAACTTCCCCGTTTTCTTCTTTAATTTCTTTAATTAAATGCGGCTGGACGCGAACGCCTTCGTTTGCGATTGCGGCGTAAGCCGCCGCCGATTGCAGCGCCGTCACGCTGATTTCATAGCCGATTGACACGGACGCGACCGAATCCGCAGTCCATTTTTCCGGCGGAAAAACTCTGCCGCGCGTTTCGGCTGGCACTTCGACGCCCGTTTGCGAGCCGTAGCCGAAGCGTTTGACGAATTCGTGAAAACGCTCTTTACCGATTTTCTGACCGATGGTCACGGCGGCAACGTTTGACGACCGGGCAAACGCCTCGGTCAGCGACAGCGGTTTTGAAGAAGCGTGCGAATCCGAAATTCGGCGCGCGCCGATGCTGATAAATCCGGCGCTCGCGTTAATCGTTTCGGATAATTGAATCGCGCCCGATTCCAAAGCCGAAGCGTAAGTCACGAGCTTAAAAGTCGAACCCGGCTCAAAAACGGTTTGCACCGCGCGGTTTTGGAGCTGTGCGGGAGAAACATCCGCCGGGGCGTTCGGATCGAATGTCGGCGCGGTCGCCATCGCCAGAATCTCGCCGTTTTTCGGATTTAAAACAACAGCAGTTCCGCCTTTGGCGCGCGTCGCCTGCACTCCGGCGGCGAGAGCTTGTTCGGCGCGATATTGAATCGCGTAATCGAGCGTCAGCGCGACGTTGCGCGGAGTTTTTCCGGCGTTGAGTTCCGTTGTTTCGAGAACCCGCCTTTTGCCGTCGAGTTCTTCCAAAACTTCATTCGGCTCGCCGCGCAAAATCTTGTCCTGCGTCATCTCGATTCCGGCTTGCCCCACGTCGTCGCGGCTGGCGAAACCGACGACTTGCGCCGCCAACTTACCGTGCGGATAAAAACGCTTTTGCTCTTTTTGCCAGCGTAGAGCCGGAACATCGGCTTCCCTGATTTTCTGTGCAGCTTCGCGGTCAAGCTCGCGCGCGAGCCACATAAAACGGCGATTCTGCTGCTTGGCTTCGTTAATCGTCGAAAGCAAAACTTTCGGTTTTTCGCCGATTAAAGCTGCGAGGCGATAACTGACGGCTTCCGGGTTTTCGATTTCGGATGGATCAATCCAGAGCGATTCGACTTCGAGCGTGATGGCAAGCTCTCGTCCTTCGCGGTCGAGAATCGAGCCGCGCAAAGGTTTTGTTTTGCGCTCGCGCTGGCGCTGTTCGACGGCTTTGGTCAACAAAAACTCGTGCTGCGCGGTTTGCAGATAAACGAGCCGTGCGCCGATTACCATTCCCCAAAACGCAAAAAGCGCGACCACCAAGCCAAACCGTTTGAGATTTGTCTGTGCCGCAGTTCTAACTTTTTTCCCGGTTGGGCGTTTTTGCTGTGGTTGTCGCATCTTGCTTTATTAATTCGCTTTCTGATTTCGGCTGCGGATAAAAGCCGTTTCGAGTTTTTCGACTCGCGGCTGGATTTGAATCGCCTGCCCGTTTTCGATTGTTTTCAACTCGGTTTCGCTGAGACGATTGAGCTGCTGCGCGCTGACGTTTTGCAAACCCATTTTTCTGGCGCGGTCTTCCAACTGTGTCGGCGAAGCCGCCATTTCGCGTTCGTAAATAAGTCGTTTTTGCTCGCTTTTTAAACGCTCGCGCTGTCTCTGCATTTCGACGTTGAGCCGGCTTTGTTCAAGCGCGGTAAAATGCTGCTGCGCGGCAAACGCAAAACCGGCGGCAATTAAAATGCCTGCAACGACGCCGAAAACGCATCGCCCTAAACGGCGATTATCGTGTTCGTGGCGAATTTCATTTTTGATCTTGAGCGCTGAATTATCGTTCATCTCGTCTTTTTCTAAAGTGACAACTTTAAATCTCTTCTTTCGTTAATTTTCTGCAAACTCTTAATTTTGCGCTGCGCGAGCGCGGATTCGCTTCAATTTCTTTTTCGTCCGCAGTCACCGGACGATTCGTTAAAATTTCAATTCTCCGCGCCGCGCCGCATTGACAAACGGGCAATCGCGGCGGGCATTCGCAGCGACCGGAAAGACGGCGAAAAGTCTGTTTGACGATTCGGTCTTCGAGCGAATGAAAGCTGATTACGGCAAGCCGACCGCCGGGTTTTAAAACATCAATCGCGTCGGCGATAAATTCATCCAGGTTCTCAAGCTCTCGATTAACGGCAATTCTGAGGGCTTGAAACGTTCGCGTCGCCGGATGGATTTTTTCCTGCTTAGAGCGGGGAATCGCTCTTTCAATTGTTTCTGCAAGCTGCGCCGTCGTTTCAATTCTTTCGCCGCGCTCGCGTCGTTCGACGATTCGGCGGGCGATTCGGCGGGAAAACCTTTCCTCGCCGTATTGGTAAATGATGTCGGCGATTTCCTCTTCGCTTAAAGTTTCGAGCAATTCAGCCGCCGTCGGCTCATCCGAACCCGCGTTCATCCGCATATCGAGCGGCGCGTCGGCGCGAAAACTAAAACCTCTTTCGACCGAATCGAGCTGCCACGACGAAACGCCTAAATCCGCTAACACGCCGCTTGCCGTTTCCGCTTCGACAAATTGTTTAATTTGCCGATAATCCGCGTGAATTGCCCGAAAACGCTCGCCGAAATTTGCGAGCCGTTCGGAGGCTTTTTCAATCGCCTCGCGGTCGCGGTCAAAAGCGATGACTTTTGTTTCCGTCGAAGCATTTAAAATCGCTTCCGTGTGACCGCCCATTCCGAGCGTCGCGTCAACGAAAAGACCTGTTTCCGGCTGCAAAAAGCCGAGAACTTCATCAAGCAAAACCGGCGTATGCAGCGCCAACGCTGATACTGCCGCGCTTTCATTCGTTTTCAAAGAACCGTGCGAAACTCTTTTTCGTCTCGCCATTGCTTAAATTCCCAGACGCGCGAGCGAGGCTTCGTCTTCTTCGGTCAGAGGATTTGCGAGCAGACGCACCTGAAAACGCTCGCTTTCCCAAACTTCCAGATAGCTCAAATAACCGAGAACGACAACTTCGCCCAACAATTCAGCCGATTTTCTGAGCAGCGAATGAATCAGAATTCTGCCTTGATTATCAATTTGCGTTTGCTGCCCGAAATAGCTCGTGCGGTCGAGATAAGCGCGTTTGGCGCGGTCGGTCGAAGGCAGAATCGCCAAACGTTGTTCGATGCTTTGCCATTCGGGAAGCGGGTAAATCCACACGCTTTCGCCTGTCAGGCTCGTCACGTACACTTCCGAACCGTATTTTTCTTCTATGCTGCGGCGAAAAAAAGCCGGTATTTTGAGCCGCCCCTTTTCGTCAATCGTTGCAGTGTAATTTCCACGCAGCATAGAATTTCAAATCTCGCCAATCTTTTTTGAACCGCCTAGGGAAGAGTGCTTAAAAAGATTCAGGGTGTTTAAGCATTTTTGGTGGAAGTTCGTTTGACGTGGTTTTGTAATTCTCGGCAGCCACTTTAGACCATTTTGTTCCACCCTGAACGCATACTACTTGGCTTTCTGACGCCTGTCAAGCAAAAATGGAGATAAATTTTCGGCTCTTTAAACCGCTCAATGTTTAAGCAGTCTGTTCGGAAAACGACAAAAAGTGCTTAAGCAATCCCGGCGTTTTTTGAAATCGGTTTCGGTAATGTATAGTGCGATGAGCGGTTTTATATTTTAATTTGTAAAAAGTCCGTTTTTATTGAGTCCGATGCCATTTGAGATGACAAGTCTGCTCCTTCTCGGAACGCTCGCCGCGTTCGCAAACTTAGCGGGCGGATTATTAATTTTGCCGATGGGCGGCGCGCTTCAACGCAGCGAGCTGTTATTAAAATCGCTGGTTGGCGCAGGCGCTGGATTTTTGCTGGCGGTAATATTTATCGAAATTATCCCGCGCACCGCCGATTTATGGCTTGTCGGCGATGCGGGGCGGGAAAAGAGCGAGATGTTGATACCGCCGATGCTACTCTTGCTCGGCGGTTATTTGCTCATAAACTTTTTCGAGCAAAGCCTCATTCCGCATCTTCACCTCGAATCGCATTCAAAAGCGATTATCGCGCCGAGCAAAGCTTATGCGGCACTCGGCGGATTGCTGTTTCATTCGTTTTTCGACGGATTGGCGCTGGCTTCGGCGATTTCGGTCAATTTCAGCGCGGGCGTTTTGGTTTTTCTCGCTGTTTTTCTTCACAAACTGCCCGAAGGCTTTACCGCCGTCTCGCTCGTTTTGGCTGCGGGCGAATCGGTCAAAAAAGCGATTGCCGCAAGCGCGGTAATCGGTTTGGTAACTTTGCTCGGAATACTTGTTTTTGCGCTTGTCAAAAATCAAGTCACTTTCTCGGTCGCGTACATTTTGCCGTTTTCGGCGGGCGTTGCGCTTTACGTTGCGGCGAGCGAGTTAATCCCGGAGCTTTATCATCACGGCGAGCGCAATCGGCTGGTTTCGCTTTTTGTTTTTGCCGGAGTCGCGCTGTTTTTTGCGTTGCATTACCTGCTTCACAATCTCATTGAAGCCTAAAAAATAAATAAAGGTCTTTTCGTCCGAACCGATACTTGCTATTATTCGTTTAACTGAAAAGAATGATTCAAACTGTTTTTCGTTCGGGATTGGTTTGCGCGTGGCTGCTGACGGCAGCGTGTGTCTTCATATTCGCGCAAGTTCCGAAAACCGAATCGCCTCTGCCCGCGCCGACCGCGCCGGTCAACGATTACGCCAACGTTATTGATGATGCGGTTGAGCAGCGACTTAATGCGCGTCTTCAACGGCTGGCTGAAGTCACAAATCCGAAAATTGAAATGGCGGTAGTCACGGTTCGCACGACTGAAGGGCGCGATATTTTCGATTATTCGCTCGCCGTTTCGCGCGGCTGGGGAATCGGCGCGGATGTCGAAGGCGATAATCCCGGACTGCTTTTTCTGGCGGCGATTGACGACCGCAAATATTTCACCCAAATCAGCCGCGATCTCGAAGGCGATTTGACCGACGGCGAAGCCGGGCAAATTCAGCGCGAAAATCTGGTTCCCGCATTCCGGCAGGGAGATTACGGTTCAGGAATTGAAAACACCGTTAACGCTTACATCACGAACATCGCGCAAAGTCGCGGTTTTGACGCTTCGTCCGTGGTCGGTCAAATTGCGCCGCAGCGAACGCCGCGAGCGCAGAGACCGACCAGCCGAACGCGCGGAACAGTCGGCGGTTTGTCTCTCGGAACGATTTGCTGCATCGCCATCGGGCTTTTGTTTTTATTTTCAATGCTCAGCGGCGGCAGAGGCGGTCGCGGCGGCGGTGGCGGTGGTTTGTTAAACGGACTTTTGTGGGGAATGCTTCTCTCCAATATAACGCGCGGCGGCGGTGGCGGCGGTTGGAGCAGCGGCGGTTTCGGCGGTTCGAGCGGCGGTGACAGCGGTGGCTGGGGCGGTTTCGGCGGCGGCGGCGACTTCGGCGGCGGCGGCGCAGGCGGTGATTGGTAGAAATTGTTCGTTGTTCGTTGTTCGTTGCAAATCATTTAGGAACGTAGTCGTTTGAATTTAAACGCTCCTCGAAAGAGAAAAACAACGAACCACGAACAACGAACGACGAACAAATAAAAGATGAAAGAGCAATTTAATAGTTTTATTGAGGATTTGCGAGCGGCGCACGGCGACAATCTAACGTCGGTCGTGTTGTACGGCTCGGCGGCGACGGGCGAGTTTACGCCTTATAAATCGGATTACAATTTGTTGATTGCTTTGAAACAAATCACGCCGCGAGATTTGCGCAACGCGCAGCCGCCTCTGCGAGAGTGGAAAAGGCTCGGTCATCCGCTGCCGACTTATTTTACAGTCACCGAACTGCGCGACGCGGCGGACGTTTTTCCGATTGAGTTTCATCAAATGGAAAAGGCGAGATTGGTTTTGTACGGCACAGACCCGCTCGAAGGTTTGAAGATTTCCGATGCGAATCTGCGCCATCAAACCGAGTACGAGCTGCGAAGTAAATTATTGCAGCTTCGCCGATTATATATCCCGGCGTCTGTTTCGGTCGAGAAACTTCAGGAATTGATGAGCGACAGCCTCGGCAGTTTCGCAGTATTGTTTCGCGCGGTTCTGCTGATGCAAAATTTTGAGCCGCCGACGGCGAAACCGGAAATTGTGCGGATGACGGTACAGAAATTGGGAATTGACGCTGCGCCTTTTGCAAAGATTTTCGCTTTGCGAGAGCGCGGTGCGGCGAATTTAAATGAAACGGAAGCGCACGAATTGTTCGCCGCATATCTCGAACAAATCGAGCGTGTAATTGATTTTGTTGATAAAATTAAAGACGAATCGTAATTCGTAAATCGTGAGCCGTGAATCGTGAATGCTTCCCAGCGTACCGACGATTCACGATTGACGATTCACTATTCACGAAATATGAGGAGAAAGAGAATGAAAAAAATATTTTTGTTAAGTTTTGTTTTGCTCGCTTCATTTGGTTTGAGCGGTTGCGGTTACAACGATTTTACCGCCAAACAGCAAAACGTCCGCAAATCGTGGGCTGATATTGAAACCCAGCTTCAACGGCGCGCGGATTTGATTCCGAATCTGGTGCAAACCGCTCAAATGGCGGGAGTTCAAGAACAGGAAGTTTTCGGGCAAATCGCACAGGCGCGCTCGCAGCTTTTAAACGCGACCGGCGCTGCACCTGCCGAACAGAAAACGCCCGAACAACGCCAGGCGGTGATTGACGCTGCAAACAGTTTCGGCGGAACGGTCGGACGCCTGCTCAGTTTGCAGGAAGCATATCCGCAGTTGCAATCGAATCAGTTGTTTATGAACGTTCAGACGGAGTTAGCCGGAACCGAAAACCGGGTTGCGACGCGACGCGAAGATTACAATCGCGTCGTCACTGATTACAACACGGGAATCAAACAATTTCCGGGCGTAATCACGGCGAGCTTGTTTGGATTTAAAGAAGAGCCTTTCTTCCAAGCCGCGCCGGGTTCGCAAAACGTGCCGTCAGTCGGCGATCCGAACTCAATGCGCCGCAATAACACGACTGCGCCGGCAACAAATCCGCCCGCAGCTCCGGTTGGAAGTCCGAGATAATCGCTTTTCAAAATCCGCGCGAGCTGCACATCGCGCAATGATCGCAAGGCTTGCCGCCCGGTTCAAAGTGGCAAGCCTTTTCTTTTTGATCGGCGTCTTCCGCAATTGCAAAACGCTCTTTGCTGGCGTGCAGAAAAACCGGAAAGACGGGTTTGATAAAATGCGGAGTTTCCGTTAATTGAATTGGCGGCTTATCTTCGAGACGATTTTCGATTTGGACGAGTCTGGAATTTAAATCATCGAGCTTCGACAAAATTTTCGTCAAATCTTCGGAATTAGAGTTTTGCGGCTGGTTTTCGTCGGAAGTGAGAATTTGTGCCAATAATTTTGCCGCTAAAATTTGAGTTTCGTTTTTCATTTCGCTGAAACTTATTCCGCTTTGTGCAAATCAACGTAATCAACCACGCCGATAATCGCCGAATCAATCGCCGCGCCCGCTTTTCCCGTCGAAGCCGTCGAAGCGCCCCAGCCTTCTTGAACAACCAGAACAATGTCGCCTTCTCCAGCGTCAACCGAATCGAGCGCAATCAGTGTATCTTCGGTTTCAACCAGTTCGGGCGTCAATTTTTGACAAAGCATTATGCGCCCGCCCTCATAGCGTTGATTTTTCTGCGTCGCCACGACGTTTCCGATAACTCGCGCCAAAATCATTCAATAGTAATCAGTAATCAGTAATCAGTAATAAGTAATTGGCTTTTTAACTGATTACTTATTACTGATTACTGATTACTTCTTATAAACGTGCGAATCGGAATCAACAATTCCGACAATCGTGCAATCGGTCGGTGTGGCGTCTCGTTTGAAAGGAAAGCTCGCTTCTTTTCCGCGACACCAGAAAACCAATTCGCCGACGCCCGCGCCGACCGCATCAAGTGCAACTTGCGGTTTGCCTTTCGGCTGTAAATTGCCGTCGAGCGTTTGCACAATCAAAAATTTGCGCCCGTGAAGCGATTCGTTTTTGACTGTGGAAACGACAGTGCCAATGACGCGGGCAAGCTGCATAAAAATTATTTTCCCTTGATTTTTCCAAAATGCGTGTAAGCAACCGCGCCCAGCACGCAGATTAACAGGGCGCTGTATTCCATTCCGTTTCTGCCTGCGCCGACGACAAACCAGCCTTGATTGACGTGAATCAGATAAATTCCGGTCGCCAGCTCGATGATAAACAAAAGCGCAATCGGCGCGACCGCAAATCCGGCTGCCATCGCCAAACCGCCGACAATCTCAAAAATCGTAATTCCCCATGCGAGGTAAAACCCCAGAGGAAAACCTTTTGCAGTGAAAAAACCGCCGAAATCGTCAACAATTCCGAGACTGATTCGCGCGACGCCGTGAATCAGCATAAAAGCCGCAACCGCGACGCGCAGGAAAATGATTGCGTTGCTAAATCTGGAAGCCGTGTTGTTCATAAACTTTTGTTACGGCGTTTTAGCGGAAAAAGTTATCAAATCTGGGTTGCGTCAATCGTGTCAATCACGCCGACAATCGCCGCGTCAACAGGCGTGTCTTTGTTGCCTTCGGCAAGACGCGCCGACGAACCGGAAACAACAAGAACACGCTCGTGAAAACCCGCTCCGACAGTATCAACCGCGACGACATATCCGCTTTGATCCGTGCCGTCGAGATTAATCGGTTTAACGATTAATAATTTTTTCCCTGATAGCCGCTCGTCCTTTTGCGAAGCGACAACCGTGCCGAGAATTCGAGCAATTATCATTTGCCGCCGTTACTTTCTGCCAATCGGCAAAGCGTCGTCAACGCTTCCGTGCGGACGCGGAATAACGTGAACCGAAACCAGTTCGCCGACTCTGCGAGCCGCCGCCGCGCCCGCGTCCGTCGCCGCTTTGACCGCCGCGACATCTCCGCGCACAATCGCCGTGACAAAACCTGCGCCGATTTTTTCGTAACCGATCAATTCGACATTAGCGGCTTTGACCATCGCGTCGGCGGCTTCAATCATTGCCACCAAACCTTTTGTTTCAACCATTCCCAATGCTTCCTGCATTCGTTTTCAGATTCTCCTTTTAAATAATTCCCTGATAAATCTCGTCAACTTTTAATTCACAATCGAGCGATTCGAGCTTTAAAGTTTCGCCCGCCTCATATTGGCTCTGAAACCAAAATTTTTCGTTGTGTTTGGTGTAAAGAGTCACAAATTTTTCATCTTGCCAAATCAACAAATATTCGCGCAGACTTTCGATGGATTTATAAGCCTTAAACTTTTTTTCGGAGTCATATTTTTCGGTTGAAGGCGATAAAACCTCAGCAATTAAAGCCGGATTTGCGAGCAATCTTTGATTACCAATCTGCTCATAAATCGGTTGACCGCACAATGCCGAAATATCGCCGTAACGATAAGGCGGCATTGCCGGCACTTTGATTTTTACGTCCGAAGAATAAACCAAACAGCCTTTTGCATCTACTTTGTTTCCTAATAAACGACTGATTCTAGCTCCTAAAAGAGCGTGTTCCGGGCTGCCCCCGCTCATTTCAAAAACCTCGCCGTCGTAATATTCGTAGCGACCTTCGGCGTTCGCGTCAAACTCCAAATATTCTTCGAGCGTCATTTGCTTGCTTGTAATCAGCGTCGCAGACATAAGCGTTTTATTTTAAGCTCGCGGCTTGAGCAAGCAACTCTATCAATTCTTCGCGCGAAAGCGCAATCTTCGACCCGTTCGCGCTGCCGTTTGATTCGGATGCGCAGCCGATTCCGTTTTCTTCCAGATAACCGCAAGCCTGACAACGCGCCGTTTCGGGCAAATATCCGGCTTTTTCCCGCACGTTTATTAATTTCTCAATCGCGTCCGCAGGCAAATCGCGCGCGCCGCCCAAAGCTCTGGCGAGAATCGCAATTTTCGCCGTGTGTTCGAGCGTTTCCATCCGGTCAAACGCCTGCCACAAATTGTCGCCGTAAGCGACAGCGCCGTGATTCGCCATTAAAAGCGCATTGTGAAGCCGGACAAACGGCTGCATTTCCTCTGTTAATTCATCGGTCGAAGGAGTTCCGTAGCCGGTCAGCGGAACGCAGCCGAGCGCTAAAATCACTTCCGACAAAATCGGCTGGTCAATCGCCAGGTTCGCGACCGCAAAAGCCGTCCCGTGAGGCGGATGCGCGTGAACGACCGCCTGCACGTCCTCTCGCTCCTGGTAAATCAAAAGATGCATCTTTAATTCGCTCGATGCTTTGCGGTCGTTGAGCGGCTTGCCTTCCAAATCGGTGACGGCGAGCGAATCTTCGGTCATTCGCCCTTTTGAAGTCATTGTCGGCGTGGCAATGATTCTGTCGTCGTCGAGCCGGGCGCTGATGTTGCCGTCCGATGAAGCGACGTAGCCGCGTTCGTAAAGAAGCTTGCCGATTTGAATAATTTCGCGCCGCGCGGTTTTCTCGTCCATTAATAAATGCTGAATTTGTACTCAACCGGTTTCACAATTGAGATAGGCTTTCCGTTTTGTTGGGGCGGTTCAAATTCAATATTTTTAGCGGCAATAATAGCTTCTTCCGTTAATCCATCTGGTAATCCTGAAATTCGTTTAACCTCAGTCACCTTTCCAGACGCAGAAAAAGTTACGAGCAAGCGAACCGTTCCTGAAACATTATTTTTTCTTGCAGCTTCAGTATATTTTGGACGAGGTTGTGATTTTATTTTAAGCGGTATCACATTTTGATTGATAGAGGTTTGAATTTCGGCTTTCTTCTTCGCTCTACAAAAGCCATTATCGGAGCGGTTATTAATCCGAAAATTGCTTTCATTGCTAATAAACGAACCTGTGATGAGACCTAAAGATAAAGTAACAACAAATGGAACAATTCTTTTCAATAAATTGATGTACATGTTTTACTCCATAACTTCGCCCGTTATTCTAACCTTTTTGGAAACAAAAATGAAAAGGCAAGACTTTTTCAGTCTTGCCTTTTAAATCAATAAAAATATTTGTCTGTTAACGAACTACTCTCGGCGGCGGCGGAACCGGCGGAAGCGGAATCGCGTCAAGCTCCAATTCGCGGTTTATGCGAATTTCATCGCGCAGTCTATCGTTTTCGCGGCGAACGCTGTCGAGCTGATAGCGCAAATTATTTCGTTCATAACGGCTCGGACAACTGTATTCCGAATGACGTTTCCAGCCGCGGCGTTCATAATTTACCTTCGGCAAAGCAACGGAAACAAAGAAGCTGGCGATAAACAAACCCAAAACAAAAGTTAAGAAAAACGGCAAAAATCTTTTCAGCAAATTCATCAACATAAGACGTGCAAAACTCCTTTTCAATCCCTTTGTTGCATTTTACACCAACCCGGCTGCCCGCGAGCAAATTATTTCGATGTTTTTTTTGCGGTTTTTTTTGAACTCTTCTCGCCGTTGGGCTGCGATAAAAAATACGACAAGCCTTCGAGCGAGATGGTTAGATCAACGGTTTTTAATTTTACTTCCGGGTGCGGCTGGAGCGGCACGGGCGCGAAATTTAAAACCGCTTTGACGCCGGTTTCGGCAACCGTGTCGAAAACCGTCTGCGCTTTGTCGGCTGGAACGGTAATCACTGCGACATCAATTCCGTTTTCGCGCGCTATGCGCTCAAAATCCAGAAAATCGTAAACCGGACACTCCGAGCGCCCGATTTTCTGCCCGACTTTTTCGCGGCTCGAATCAAACAGCGCGACGACGTGGAAATTAGATTGTTTAAAACCGTAATAATCCGCGAGCGCCGTTCCGAGCCGCCCGGCACCGATAATCCCTACGCGATGCTCTTTATCCAATCCGAGAATTTTAGTCAAAGTCCGGCGCAGCTCGTCAACGTAATACCCGACGCCGCGCACGCCGAACTCGCCGAAATACGCCAAATCTTTGCGAATCTGCGCCGAATTGAGGTGAAATTTTTTTGCCAGAGCTTCGGATGAAACTGTTTTGATTCCTTCCTCCGCGAGCTGATTCAAGCAGCGCAGGTAAACGCTGAGGCGATTGGTAGTTAGTTCAGAAATCTTTTCCGTCTTCATTTCAAATTTAGATTCAATGGGAGATTATAACTTGAATCTGCTCGCTTGTGAAAAAAGGCGATAACCAAATGATGTTTTAACGCTTTTGAGCGTTGCTGTAAAGTGTGCAGTGAGTTATAATTTAATCTGTGAAACAAGTTGCGTTTGTGAAACAAAGATGTCAACTTGTTTATATAAAATCACATCAAAACTAAAAAATGATTGCACATTTATCAGGCAAATTATTGTTAAAAGGAGCAACGTCCGTCGTAATTGACATCGGCGGCGTCGGTTACGAAGTCACAATTCCGCTTTCGACCGCCTACGAATTGGGCGAAACCGGCTCGGACGTTTCGCTGCGGATTTATACGCACGTCCGCGAGGAGGCTCTACAGCTTTACGGTTTTCAAACCGGGCGCGAGCGCGAACTGTTTACACTGCTGATTTCGGTTTCCGGCATCGGCACAAAATCTGCGATTGCAATGCTTTCGTCAATGAACGCCGATGAAATTGCGGGCGCGATTCGCACCAATAATTTAGCGCGCTTAACGAGCGTTCCCGGCATCGGACGCAAAACCGCCGAGCGTTTGGTGATTGAGCTGCGCGATAAGATTCTGCAAATTTCATCACCTGTGCTCGATGAAACAATCGCCGCCGGAAACGGGAAAGCTGCGAAACCTTCGCTCGATACGGTTTACGACGACGCGCTCGAAGCGTTAATAAGTCTCGGCTATGCCAAGCCGGTTGCTGACCGCGCTTTGAAAACCGCGATGACCGACGGCGGCGAAATTTCAGTTCAGGCGCTGCTTAGAAGAAGTTTAAGAAATTTATCGAAATAAAATGACTAACGAATACGAATTAAACGACAACCGCGACCGATTTCAGCAGGACGATGAGGCGAATATCGAACTTAGCCTGCGCCCGACTCGTCTCGGCGAATACATCGGTCAGAAAAAGGTCAAAGACAATCTCGGAGTTTTCCTCAAAGCGGCAAAAATGCGGCGCGAGGCGCTCGATCACGTTTTGTTGACAGGACCGCCGGGACTCGGAAAAACTACGCTTTCGCAGATCGTCGCCAACGAAATGGGCGCGCAGCTTCATTCGACCGCCGGACCCGTGATTGAAAAAAGCGGCGATTTGGCGGCTTTGCTGACGAATTTACAGGAAGGCGACGTGCTTTTTATTGACGAAATCCACCGAATGAACCCGGCGATTGAAGAGATTTTGTATCCGGCGATGGAAGATTACAACCTTGACATTATGATCGGGCAGGGAACTGCCGCGCGCTCGATTAAATTGGAATTGCCGAAATTTACGCTCGTCGGCGCGACGACCAGACCGGGTTTGATTACAGCGCCTTTGCGCGGGCGTTTCGGGATTCTTTTTCACCTCGATTTTTATCCGATTGATGATTTACAGACAATTATTTTGCGTTCCGCTGGAATTTTAAACGTCGAGGTCGAAGAAAAAGGCGCGCGTGAAATCGCTCGCCGAGCGCGCGGCACTCCGCGTATCGCCAACCGTCTGCTGCGCCGCGTCCGCGATTACGCAGAAGTTGATTATGAAGGTAAAATCACCGAAGAAGTCGCAATGGACGCGCTCAATCGAATGGAAGTTGACACCTACGGTTTGGACGAAATTGACCGCAAACTGCTGCTGACAATTATCGAAAAATTCGACGGCGGTCCGGTGGGTTTGGGAACGATTTCGGCTTCGATTCACGAGGAAAAAGATTCGATTGAAGAAATCATCGAGCCTTATTTGATTCAAACCGGCTTTTTAAACCGCACTCCGCGCGGCAGAATGGTGACCAGACTTGCTTATGAGCATTTCGGCGTCAATATGCCGATAGTCAATCAGCCTTTGTTTGAGTAAAATTCAAATGTAAATTCTAAAAGACCGGAATTTCAAGCGGCATTGAAATTCCGGTCTTTTTTTTTGTTACTATATTTTAGACAGTTTCAAACGAAGCGTTTTTGAGCTTTATCTTCACAAAGTTTGTGTTTTATGTTCAGCGCCGAAAACATTATGAGAATCTTGCTGACAATTGTTTTTTGCCTTTTTATCATCGCTAATTTTTCCCAATCAAACGCGCCGACTTTCGCCGAATCGCCGGAAACGCAGCAGCAACAAGGCGTAAATCGTTTTGAGGGCTACAATATTTTTCTCGATGCGGTTGACGTGCATATTCCGCAAGGCGGAACATGCGCGACGCGATACGTTCCGCCAGCCACGCAAATCACGATTACCGATTTAAATCCCGCGACGCCGATGCGTCTGGGTTCTTGCAGCGGCGCTCCCGCCGTGCGTTCCGCGTCGGCAACTACGGCGACCGTCAATGCCGATGAAAACAATTACAAATGGTGTTTCACGGGCGAAGATAAAACGTATCAGCTCTCGTTTCAAGCCGACCGTTTCGCCGGAAAAATTACCTACAACTGGATCGCCAATCCTGATGCGTCAACCGCTGGGTTTTACAACATCAGAGATTTCGGCGCGAAAGGCGACGGGCAAACCGACGACACCGTTGCGATTCGCTCGGCGCTGGCGTTTATCGCCTCGCGCGGAGGCGGCGGAACTTTGCGTTTTCCCGAAGGCGATTACACAGTCGGCAAAGTTCCGAATTACAAAGGCATTACGCTCCCGCCCGGCGTGACAATCGAAGGCGTCGGCTCGATTCTGACGGGTGCTGCGATTAACAACGTCAATCAGCGCAGCCCTTCGCGTATTTCGCTCGCTCCGGGCGTAACGAACGCCGCTATTTTCCGAATTGGCGAATGCACCGAGCGAGTCGCCATTCGCGACATCGAGCTTTTCGCCAACAGTCAGGATAAAACTTACGGAATCGAGGCGGTCGGCACGAATTTAACGAGCCAGGATTTTTTCATCGAGCGCGTCACCTTTAATAAATTCTATCGCGGCTTTTATGCCCACGCGATACACGCGCCCGGAACCGCTTGGCAGTTTGATTTCATCAAAGTGCGCGATTCGCGTTTTCTCTACAACACTGACGCCGGAATCTGGGTTGATATTTGGAATACGGATTGGAAAATCGAAGGCAGCTTTTTCCAGGCGCCGCCCAAAACGGCGACAAACCGCGCCGACGGAATTTATATTTATCGAGCCGGAATGGTCAGCATCGCCGAGACTTTTTCCGGCGTTCCGGGCGGCACGGGCGCGGGCGTCAAAGGCGGCGATTTTATTCACATCATCGAAAACGGAAATCTAACGATTATCGGCAGCCAAACCGAAGGAATGACGCGCTCGCTAGTTTTCGGCGAGCTTCAGGGCGCAGGAAACTTGTCCTATCCGATCACGCTCATCAACAACATTTTCGGCGAACCGCTGGAAATAAAAGGACGCCGAATGCTCGTCTCGACCGGAAATCTATACAGCGCGGGCAGCGTCCGACTGAATAATGACGTTGAGGTTTATTCGACCGGCGACCGTTTTTGTTACGACGGATATATTTTGGGGTGCCAATCCGCAGGAAATCAGTCGAATTTCATCGGCGGAAAAATAATGTTCGCTACCGGACAGCCGACCAATCAGACCGTTCCGGGCAGACCGATGGTTTTAGGCAGCGAAGTCCAAATGCCGACTTTCCGCAGCAACGAACTGCCGCGTAACTCCAACAACGGAACGATGCTCTTCTGCGCCGACTGCCGCCGCAATTCGCAATGCGCCGGAGGTGGACAAGGCGCTCCGGCAATGTTCATTAACGGACGTTGGGAATGCTTATAAACAGAAAAAGCCGATTTAATTTTAAATCGGCTTTTTCTGTTTAATTTGTGAGATTTGTTTAGCTTTCAGCCGGAACAACTTCTTCGTCATCCGAAATGCCCAAAAGCGAGGCGCTTGTTACCTTGTCGTCATCGCCGGTTTTAATCAGCGTGACACCTTGAGCGCTGCGCCCGGTTTGGCGGATTTTATTCGCATCAAGCCGGATCAATTTGCCTTGTTCGGTGATAATCATTACTTCCGATTCGTCTTCGAGCGGGAAGACGGCGACGACTTTGCCGGTTTTATTGGTCGTTTTCATATTGATTACGCCAAAGCCGCCGCGCGTTTGGAGGCGGTAGTTTTTGACCTGCGTTTGTTTGCCAAAGCCCTGTTCGGAAATCGAGAGCATTTTCGCCTCGCCGTCTTTTGAAACCGCGCAGACCGAGACGACGAAATCGCCTTTTCTCAAGTTGATTCCGCGCACTCCGCGGGCGGCGCGTCCCATCGGGCGGACATCGGATTCGTCAAAGCGAATCGCCATTCCGCCGTTTGTGGCGATGAAAATCTGGCAATTGCCGTCGGTGAAAACTACGTCCAGAAGCTCGTCACCGTCGTCAATATTGGCGCAGTTGATTCCGTTGGCGCGGATGTTTTGGAAATCGGCGAGCGAGGTTTTTTTAATCACGCCCTGACGCGAAACCATCATCACGTATTTTTCTTCCGAAAAATCGCGAATCGGGATTACGCCGACTACTTTTCGCTCCGATGGAATGTTAATCAAATTAACAATCGCTTTGCCGCGCGCGGTTGGCGGCGCGTCGGGCAATTCGTGGACTTTCATTTTAAAGACGCGCCCGTCGTCGGTGAACATCATAATGTAAGCGTGCGTCGAGGCTACGAACAGATGCTGAACGATGTCCTCGTTTTTCGTTTGCTGCCCGCGCCGCCCGACTCCGCCGCGATGCTGTTTGGAGTAAATCGAAACAGGCGTGCGTTTGATGTAACCGGCATTTGTGACCGTAATCGCCACGTCTTCGTCGGCAATCAAATCTTCAATCCGAATCTCGATTCCGGCGTCAACGATTTCCGTCCGGCGTTTGTCGGCGAAATCTTTGCGAATTTGTTCTAATTCTTTGATAATGACTTGTCGCAAAAGCTGCTCGTTTGCCAAAATCGCTTCGAGTTCTGCAATCAATTTCAACAGACCTTCAAGCTCGTCAATAATCTTTTGGCGTTCTAAAGCCGACAGACGACGAAGCTGCAAATCGAGAATCGCCTGCGCCTGAATATCAGAAAATTGCAAGCGTTTCATCGCCGTTTCGAGGTCTTTCAGGAAACCGGCGAGCGTTTTGTCGGCGGGTGCGCCTTTCCACGATTTTTGCTCGCGCAGAGTTTCGATGTTGCCGGTCAGCCAGGCTCTGGCTTCGTCGAGCGAGCGCGAGTTGCGAACGAGCGGTACGATATAATCGAGCGCGTCAATCGCTTTATTCAAGCCTTCCAAAACGTGAGCGCGCGCCTGCGCTTTGCGTAAATCGTATTCGGTGCGGCGGCGAATGACTTCGCGGCGGAAATCAACAAATGCTTCGAGCATTTGTTTGAGGTTCAGCACGCGCGGCTGTCCGTTGACGATTGCCAGATTGATAATGCCGAACGACGACTGCATCGGCGTCAGTTTATAAAGTTTATTAAGAACGACTTGCGGAATCGCATCACGCTTTAGCTCAATAACGATTCGCATCCCTTCGCGGTTCGATTCGTCGCGCAGTTCGGAAATGCCTTCGAGCCGTTTTTCGTTGACGAGTTCGGCGATTTTTTCAATCAAACGCGCTTTGTTTAACTGATAAGGAATTTCCGTGATGACAATCGCGTCTTTTTCGCGGTCGCCGCGCCCGATGCGGTCAATTCCGGCTTTCGCGCGCATTTGCAGAATGCCGCGTCCGAAACGATAAGCGTTGTGAATTTCCTCGCGTCCGTAAATAAAACCGCCGGTCGGGAAATCCGGTCCCGGAACGATTTTCATAAGTTGGTCAATTGAAACGTCCGGGTTTTTAACGAGCGTAATCGTGGCGTCCAAAATCTCGCCCAAATTGTGCGGCGGGATTTTCGTCGCCATTCCGACGGCGATTCCTTCCGAACCGTTAATTAAAAGATTCGGAATTCTGGTCGGTAAAACGGTCGGTTCCGAAAGAGATTCGTCGTAATTCGGTTGAAAATCAACGGTTTCCTTTTCAATGTCGGCGAGAACTTCCGACGCGAGCTTTTGCAAACGGACTTCGGTATAACGCATTGCCGCCGGAGCGTCGCCGTCAACCGAGCCGAAATTGCCCTGCCCGTCAACGAGCATATAGCGCATCGAAAAATCCTGCGCCAGACGCACAATCGTGTCGTAAACGGCGGTGTCGCCGTGCGGGTGATATTTTCCGATGACATCGCCGACGACGCGCGCAGACTTTTTGTAAGCCTTGTTATGCTGGTTGCCAAGCTCGTTCATCGCCCACAAAACGCGGCGGTGAACTGGTTTTAAACCGTCGCGCACGTCGGGCAGAGCGCGCCCGATAATTACGCTCATCGCGTAATCGAGATACGAACGCCGCATCTCGTCTTCAATCGTTACCTGATTTTTTTCTAAAAGTGTTTCCATTTATTAACCTTTCGGGGTAAAATCAACAAAGTTGCGCCGAACGCTTCCTGCCGTTCGGCGAAAACCGGAATCGAAACCGGATTATTTGTAATAAAAAAGCCGCGTTTAAATGCCTCGATTTAAAAGCACGGGCGGCGCTCAAAAAAGTTTGAGTTTTGCTCAAGAAAAATGGACTTAAATTTTTGCAACTGCGATATTTAAGACACTTTTAATTATACCTTCAAATCTCGTTTTTGACAACCGCTCGAAGCGTGTTTTTGAACCTCTTAAACCGACTCCTTTCAAAAAATTATGTCGTCTGTAAAACCGATGTCCGAAGATACCGTCAACGGAAAAAATCGCCGTAAACGCGACCGACTTGAGCTTTCTTTGCCGATTCGAGTGCGCTGCCGCGAATCGCTCGAACACGACTGGGAAGAAATTACCCGTCTGATTGACGTTACGCCGTTCGGTGCGGGCTTTGCTCTGACGCGCCCGATGGAAGTCGGCAGGCTGCTTTTTTTGATGATGCCGCTGCCGCGTCAATTGCGGTGCTTCGACCATCTCGAAGCCCAATATCGAATGTGGGCGCTCGTCCGCCACGTTCGCAAGATTACGGATGAAAATGCGGAGAAACAGCTTTACAACATCGGCGTCGCGTTCGTCGGCAAACGCGCGCCCGCTAGCTATGAAGCAGACCCGACGACTTTGTATGAAGTTTTGGCTTCGGACGAGCTTGGTTTTTGCCGTTTAAGAGAAGTTTCCGGCACGAGCAAAGTCGGTTCAAACGCGGCTCCGGCAAAAGATTTGGGCGCTGACGGGCGAAGAATGACGCGCCATCCGATTCCGCTCACAGTGAGAATCGAAGTGTTCGATGAAAACGGCAAAACCATTTCCAGCGAAATGACCGTCACGGAAAACGTCAATCCGTCAGGCGCGGCGGTTTTTACAACTCTCGATGTTGACCGCGGGCGTTTTGTGAGAATGACTTGCGACCAGTACAATATAACTGTTGTCGCCGTCGTCAGGAGACGCAGAATCGGCGCGGACGGAATTGCCCGGCTTCATTTGGAATTTATTGACCGGCAATTTCCGCTCGAAGGAATCGAACGGTGAAGAAAACGAATTTCAATCAGCCGCGAACCGTTTTGCTTGTTGAAATAGAGCGATATTGCCAAAATGCAAACTGTTTGCGGCTTAACCGAATCGGTCTGACGCGCTCGGAAATCCGAGAGTACAACGGTTTCACCTGTGAGCGATGCGAAATGTGGAACGACGACGGGCTAAAAGAGCGAGATTTACCTGATAGTTGGCAGCGGCTTTTGGCGGACAAAGTTTAGAAGATACGGAGACGAATTTTTTGAGTCAAAGCGAAACCGAATTTCCTTTAAAAGTTCAGAAACAGGAAATTATTGAGCTGCCTTCGATGCCCGAATGGGGACTGAGCGCGGTTCGTTTTGCCGGGCGGCAATTATCCCGGCTGTTTTTCCGCATTAAATATATAAATCTGGAAAACATTCCTCAAAACCGCTCCGGCGGTTTGTTGATTTGCGCTAATCACCAGAGTTTTTTCGATCCGTTTTGGATTTGCTTTCCCGTTTACCGGCAAATTCGTTATTTGACGTGGGACGCGGCAACACGCTGGTTTTTGATCGGCGATTTTATCCGCTCTCTGGGAGCGTTTCCGGTCAATCTTGAGCGGGGCGGCAAAGACGCTTTGAAGATGTCTCGCGGCTGGCTGCGGTCGGGCGGGACGCTCGTGATTTTTCCTGAAGGCGAGCGAGGTTTTTCGGATGGAAAATTGCTCGGTTTTAAAAACGGCGCGCTCCGAATCGCATTGCAAGCCGGAGTTCCGATTCTGCCCGTCACGATTCGCGGAGGAAACCGGGTTTGGTCGCAGGATATGCCGATGCCGCGTCTCGCCAAAGTCGAAATCGTTTATCATCCGCTGTTCGAGCTTCCGCCGGTGCCGGACGGCG
>DASWLV010000211.1:0-2403 GCA_036400075.1 Pyrinomonadaceae bacterium | reverse complement strand
CTAAAGCAATTTCTGTTTTAAAAACCGTGCGCCGGGCTTGTTCATGAACAAGCCCGGCGCACGGTTTTTAAAACAGAAATTGCTTTAGAACGGCAAACGAATTTTATTTTTTATTTCGTCCACTTTGTTTATGCCCGGAATTTTATTAATCGCTCGTCGTTTTAATTGTTCGGGCGAAACGCTGCCCAGAAACACATTTAAAGCGACAGCCATCGCCGGATTCAGGCGTTTTACCGCGTCCTGATGTTTTTTAGCTTCGCGTTTGTTGCCGCGCCCGGTTTCGACAATCGCCATATTCAGATGCGCGTCGGCGAAATCGTTGTTGATTCGCAGGGCTTGGTTAAAAGCGTTCGCCGCGTTGTTTAAATCGCCCGATAAGCGATAAGCAACGCCGAGTCCGTTGTAGCCTTCAGCCCAGCCGGAGCGCATTACGGTTGCCTGCCGGAAATTTTCGATTGCCGAGTCGTATTCGCCGAGCTGTGCCTGTGCGTTGCCGAGATTAAATTTCGCGGCTTCGTTTCTCGAATCGAGTTCGGCGGCTTTTTGCGCCGCTGTTTTCGATTCTTCGAGCTTGCGTCGGGCTTCCTCTTCGTTTTTGTTTTTCGCGTCCTGTTTCGCCGAATTGCTGTAAGTCCAGCTCAAATTCGCGTAAGTAACGGAATCTGGATTTAACTCGGAAGTTTCTTTGAGCGCGTTGACCGAATCGTCCCAGCGATTCGCTTTGCCCAGACAATAGCCGTATTTTTCAAACACTTCGGCGCGTTCTTCCTTCGGCGCTCCGGTGTTTTGAGCGATTGCTTTTTCGTAAGCGCCGTTGGCGTTGTCGAATTGTTTTAGCTGCCGGTAAGAATCGGCGAGCGCAAGATTCGTTTCCGCGTCGCCGTTTAAAGCGGCGGCTTGTTTGTAAGCGTCGGCGGATTCCGCATAACGCTCGCGGTTGTAATACGCAACGCCCAAGTTGTGCCAGGCGTCGGCATAATTCTGATTGATTTCGATAGCTTTACGATAAGCTCCAATCGCTTCATCCAATTGATTCAAACGGTCGTAAGATTCGCCTAGATTAAAATATGCTTCGGCGTAATCCGGTTTTAGCTGCGCCGCAAATTTAAACGCCTTAACGGCTTCCGCGTCGCGTTTTGAATTGGCATAAATCAGCCCGACGTAATTTCTCGTTTCGGCGTCGTCGGCGCGCGCCGGAAGAGCTTTGTTCAAATATTCTTCGGCTTTCGGATAATTTTTCGTTTCGTAATAAAGCACGCCGAGCGGGTAATAAACATCAACGAGCGAAACGTCGAGCTGCAAAGCCTTTTCAAAATTTGCGACGGCTTTTTCGCGCTCGTCCATCGTGTCGTAAACCGCGCCGAGTCCGGCGTAAGCCGCCGTGTTTTCGCGGTCGTGTTTGAGAGCTTCTTCGTAATTGGCGATGGCTTGCGCGGCGTTTCCGGCTTCGGCTGCGCGGTCGCCTTTTGCCGCCAAAGCGTCGCTTAAACCGGCTGAGGCACGCGCATTTTTCGGACTGACGGCCAGCGCTTTTGTGTATGACTGAATCGCGCCGGGCAAATCGCCTTGCGCGAGCGCGGCATCTGCTTTCGTCAGCAAAGGTTCGACATTTTTAAGCGACGGCGGAGCAGTACGACGATTGGAATTTCCCGTTCGGGCGGTTGTTCCCGAATTGTTTGCGCCGCGCGTTTTAGCTCGATTTTTCACCAGTGCGGTTTTCAGACGCGCTTTAATTGCGGCGTATTGAGCCGCTTTTTGTCGCCGATTTCTGGCGGAAACATTGTTTTTCCCGAAGGTCTTTCTCGCGTGCGGCGCTTTTCTGCCTTTTCGGAAAACGAAAACGCTGGCGTTGCCGGAAATATCTTCAGCCGCGCCGCCGACCAAATCGCCGTCAGCCCGTACGGGCAAAACTCCGCCGAAAGCCAAAACAAAGATCAAAGGAAAAATTATAACGCTTTTTAAATTCGGCTTTTTCATCTTGCAAATCTCCAGAACATCTCAAAAATGGAATAAAATTTTATCAAATCCAACTGATTAGACCGAACCGAAAACGATTTATTGCCTAAAAAGATAAAAGCCGCTGTGAAATCAGCGGCTTTTATCTTTTTTCGTTCAAACGAAATTTAAACGGTGATTGTCGTTCCGTCGAATTTAGTCAAAGTAAATCCGGCGAAAGGCTCGTTGTAGCAGGCTTTTTGGTCGCGCAAAACGCTGAGAGCGATTGCTTCGCCGAGCTTTAAAGATTCGGTAGCGTCCGAACGCCAGTGAACGCCAGCCATATTGCGTCCGAGAGCGACGTTTGAAGCGATTTTGTTCAGCTCGCCTCCGACCGTTAAATTTTCCGTTCCGGCGTAAGGAACTAAAACGGTTCCTGTCTCATCCGGCACGACCGGATTTTGAATC
>DASWLV010000210.1:0-53630 GCA_036400075.1 Pyrinomonadaceae bacterium | reverse complement strand
TTTTGCAGTAATTCGACTTTTTGCCGCGCATCTTGCCGCCCTGTAAAGCATTCGCCACCCGCTTTTTCAAAAAATTTGCAAACCAATGTAATCTTTGTCCGATTTTTTACATATACAAAGTAGAGGCAATTTGCAAAGCGTTTTTCCAACGAGTGCCGCTACAACCCGATTTGTAAAAGCAATAAATAAAAGCGGTTTTGTAAGTTTTATTATCACACCTCGTAACTTAATCGTTTGCACAAAATCAATTTTGAAAGGAATTAGAAAATGACACTCAAAAACCTAAAATCAACAATAGCCGAAAATAACAAATGGGCAAAAAATCAAGCGGAAAATTTTTTTAACGTCGCCGGAAGACTAACGAATCTGTCGCCCCCGAAATTTGCTTCGCGGGTCACGGCAATGCTGTTATGTGTTTTTATCCTTCTGCCGCCAATGATAACAACGGCTCTTGCTCAAACCTCAGCGCCGAGGAATAACACCATACCGAAATCCAGTCAATCGGTTGATGTCAAAACATCATCGGATTTAGGGCAATGTCAAATGGATGATTTATCAGCAATACCGCAGCCGCAGGATAACGGTATTGTCGTTGGACGCGCCAAGCTTTTTAACCCGGATACATTGCAATCAATGCTGCAGGACGTGGAAAGGCAGCTCGCCGCGCTTAGTTTTTTCAACTCGACCGCAATTAATGGGGCGGTCGGCAGAACACAGGGCGGTCGGGCGGACAGTTCCAGCTTTAGCTTAAATGCAACCGTCGGTTCAACACCGTCGGTTGACACGGAAACGGTTGATCAAACCGGCAATAATGCGATGGATTCAACCAAAGTAACCGAAAAAAGAGCCGCATTAACTCCGCAAATTCCCGGCACGGCAACTCCGGCATCGCTGACGGGACTTTCGTTCGGTGTGGCGGCGCAGGATATTTTAGCCGAACAAACCGCGCTTAGTTACCAGGCGATCAATCTGCGTCTGCTGCTCGACCGCGCGGTTTCCGACCGTGTTCAACCGCGCAACAACGGCAGAGTGCGACAACAAGCTGTCGTCGGATTTCAAATCAGTCTCGCGCCTAAACCCGAATACAAAAATGCGGTTGCCGTCGTCGAGATGACGCTTGACACCAACGAAACGAAATCAAGCAATACGCTTGACAACTTCAAAAAATGGTTGAATTGTCTTAGTCCGAAAGAAAATCCGCAGCTTTATAAAGCCGTGCAAAAAATGGTTAAGGATGAAGAAGAATCTCTAAATAAAAGTTCAAAGAACTATTTTACGCAATATTCTGTAAGTCCCCAAAATTTAGGACCACCGTCGCTCGTCGCTTTGCTGCCGCAGGAAAAAACCTACAACGTCGCTTCTATAACAAAAGATACAAAATCAATCGGCTTTGGAGCGGTCGTCGGTTTGTTTGGTGTGGGAGCGTCTGGATCTAAAAATAAAGAAACTTTTTATCTCGTTAAAGATATTGATACCGTCGCGCTGCAAAAACCGGCTGGAAAAGAACAAGTTTCGTTCGGCTGGCATTTTCAGCCGGTTTTGGGGCGTAAAATAGTTTCCCCCGGCATTCGTCAAGTGTATGCAGCGCTTGCCCTGCCAAACGGCGTTAACGAAGATTTCGTCGGCAATCTTCGCGTCAAAACTTATTGGCGCAAATGGAATCGCAAAACAAATGCTCCGGGCGAATTGCTCGACGTAAAAAGCTGTGCGAACAATCCGGGTTGCGCGCAAGAAGTAAAAGACCCACAATTGATGGTTTACCGCAACTCGCTTATGGATGAAATGCTGGCTCCGCAAATCACCGATGTTGATTGGGAAGATGCCGGTGCCGGACAAATCCGCATGAAGATCGAAGGAGCCAATTTCACGCCAGAAACTTCGATTCGCATCGGTCCGCAAATTTTCAGCCGGCAAAACGGAAATCTTGAAGGAACGGCGGAAAGCAGACTCCTCGTGCTGCCAGGCGCAGCTTTGGTGACTATCGGAAAAGACCCTCTTCTCGTTTCCCGCCTCGGATCGCGTGAACTGCGCTCGCGCAAAGCTAATTTGCGTGAATTGGAAGCGGGTTTTAGGGCAGAAAACGGACAAGCAAATTGCGGTGGTGATGAAAAGCAAAAATGCGAAAAGGAGCATTGGGGCATTCGGATCAAAAGCGCGACTGCGACTGCGCAAAACGCTGATACTTCGCTGGTAGAATTGGAACTTGTGACACGCGACAGTCGAAAGGATTTAGAGCAAAACCGAATGCTTGTGCGAATTGGCGACAAAGTTTTTGGATTGAGCGATAACCCTTTTTTACCCGAGGCTCAAGGCGAAACGCGAGCGGGCGACGATAATAAATTGAAAATAAAGTTTAAGGCGCCGACTAAATTAATTAACGATAACGGACAGTTAACCGTGCGCCGTCCGTTCTGGGGCGACGGCTTTGCAGCGACCACCGAAATAAAAACGGCACCCGGCGAGTTTTTTATCTCCAATGTTTCACGTTTAGGTCCTGGAACACATCAGGGGACGGCAGCGGTCGCAGTTCGCGGTTCCGGCTTTACCGACGATATAATCGTCCGAGTTGGTGCGGATGAGTTAACGAACGGAAATCGCCTTGTCCGCAAAGGAACTGGGTTATTGCTTATTTATCCATTGATCAAACAATTGGAATCGTCCGATCAAATCGTATTGATGCAGGGCGACAAAGTGAGAATGTTTAAATTAAGCGAGCCGCAGCGCACGCCGGAGTTTAAGAAAGCGGTTGCCAGCATCGGCGATACCGTCACCAAAATTCAAGGCAGCAATTTGGACATAATCCGCGAAATACGTTATTTCGGTACGACCTTGCCAGTTGTCAAAAACGGTGATGGCTCAATTATGCTGCACATTCCGACGGAGGCGACGGAAACAAAGGGAGTTAAGGCGTTTGAAGTGATTTTGCAGGACAACTCGCGCGTTAATTTGACAGTTACGGTTCAACCGTAATTTACAAAACAATTTTTTAGCAACTTTTGCAAGGCGCAAAATCTTTTTAGATTTTGCGCCTTATTGTTTTGTTTTTGCATTTAATTAAATGATTGTAAAACCTAGTTATTAGCGATTGGAAGAGTTATATTTGAGTTGTCTTTTGTGGTTTATAAAGAGTTTAGGGTTTTTACATTTTAATTCAGTGAAATATTAAAGATATTTGCCTAATTTTTAAAATTGCTATTGAAATAAAAAAAAACGCAGAAACCTTCTTCAATCGGAAAACGTTTCTTAAACAAGCAGCCGCGAGAAGTTATCCGCCTTTATCAGAAGCAATTAGTAAAGCATTAAAAACAATCATAGCCGCAGATGCCAGGAACTGGATCAGGCACTGCGGCTATGTCTAGCAATTATCTGAAATCTGCTCTATTCGTTAGATTTGTTCTGTGAAACGCTCTTTTGTCGGCGAAATTCCTCTTCAATTGCGTTGCAGGCAGTTTCCACCGCTTTTCGCGGGCGGCTGAAAGAACCGCTGGCAATTAAATCTCCATCTTTGTTAAAAACGGCTAATTTATTGTCTTTGTCGAATAAATCTTTGCCGCCTTCGTGTTCGAGCAAAACGATAAAATCGGCTTTGTCTTTGTACATCGTGACGATGCAGCCTTTGCATTGTTCGTTAAACCGTTTCATTGTTTCGGCTGTGCGCGGTTTTGCTCCGCCTTTTGTGCCGCCGCCGCTGATTGTGACGCGACCTTTTTTGTCGGTGCTGCTGAAAATCGAATCGCTTTCGACTTCCCATGACTCGCTTTCTTCGATGTAAACACGGGGGCGCGGATTTTCCTGCGCCGGGACGATGCCTGTAAATGTAAATGCCAAAGTCATCAAAACTACTACTAATTGTTCCATATAACCTCCTAAACTTTCGGGAAAAATTTAATTGCGTATACCGCAAAAATGTTAATCAAAGATTTGTTCCAGGCTGTTTAATAACAGCATTTCCGAAACGACGGCGAGGCTTAGGGCAAGGCGCGTGCCATCAAAAAAAGGTTGTACTTTTTCAATATTGAATCAATAAAAATTATCGGCTCTCAAAAGAATAAAAATGTTATTGAATTTAATTAAATGCTTGTAAAATGAGGCGCTTTGCGATTAAAAAGCTCGTGATTAAGTCCTGTTTTGCAGGCTATACGAAAGAGTGCAGGGAATTTACTTTTTGGTGCAACGAAATATAACCGGGTTATGTTTTGGAGCAAATTTCAAAGAATTGCAAACGGCAAGAACGGTGATTGTCAATTTTAAATTTTCAGCTTTAAATTATCTGACGATTTAAAATGGACAAAGCAGAATGGACAATTTTGTTTCCCGCCGAACAGATTTCATTTCTCTGAAAACCGCTTAATTCGCTCCCGCCAGTTCGGTTTCGGAAAACTGAGTTCGGTCTTTCGACAAAATGTGCCAGCCGATCAAACCGAAAGCCGCCAAAAGCAAAACGCCAGAACCGAAAACGGCAGGCACAAGTCCGACGATGCGACCAACCGGAAACAGAATCGCGCCTCCGGCGAGCAGAAACGGGATTGCCGAATTAAAAACTCTGCTCCGGTAAATGCTGATCGCGAGCAAAATCAAGCCAATGGGAAAGAAAATACCGATCATCTGTGTCGTAGCGATGAGCTTAAACGTGCCGCGCAAAAGCTCAGCCGTCTGCTCCGCTCCGCGCTCTGCGAGAACGGCATAGACTCTGAACAAGACCTGCATGCTCGCGCCAGCCATCGCTCCGAAAAAAGCCATCATCCCGCCAACCAGCGCCAACCGACTTCCGTTTTCAAACAATAAAAACGTGAGACCGAAAATAGCCGGAACGAATAGAACGAACGCGAGCCAAAGAGCGATTGTCCATTCAAACCTCAAATCGGCTATTACAGGCAATAAATCTCCGATGAGTAAAACTGTCGGGGCGAGAATCGAGCAGACGCCCGCGATTTTAATAAACGGATGTTTCAAGTGGTTCATAAAAATTTTCTCCTATTTAATTCTTTTTATTTGATCATGCTTCCGTTTGCCGATTCGACCGACCAAACGCGCAAAGCCAGAATTGACAGAACAAAGCCAATGAATTCGACAAACAAGCGAATCCGATTGCCAAATTTCCATGCTTCGGCGCGGGCGATTATTTCGGCGGCTGGCGCGCTTCCCGCATCAACGGAAATGCTGCCGATGAGCGGCGCGAGATACAGAATCAGCACCAGACAAACGCCGAAACCGATTACGGTCGTTAAAACAAGCCATTTTCTTGATCGTCGCGCCCATTTCCAACCAAGAAACGCCGCTGCCAGAGAAATTAGAAAAATCAGCGGATTAAGCGGAAAAAAGAAAGGCAAACCGCCTTCCGTCGGAATCGCATTATAGGCGACAACCGATTCCGGCGGATTCGAGAGCATTTTCGGAATCACCCGGGCTTCATTAAAATATTGCCCGCCGCACCAGATTCCCCAAACGACAACGGAAGCGATTAACAAAAACGAGGCAATTTGTTTTCTCATAATTATCCCTTTTAATCTTTTTGCGTTTACGAAAAGGCAAGGGAATTAAAGCCACGGAATCCAATTTGTTAAACGTTCCCAAAAACGGTCTCCATAACGAACGGCTAAAATTCCGAAGATAATTGCAGCCAGGATACCGACCACGAAACTTGCCGTGAGCGTTGAAAAGACAAAATAAACGAAATCAAAACCCAGCAGAAAGCCGAAGATTGCACCGCAGCCGAATCTAATATTTTTTTCTGTTGCGTCCGGTTTCTCGTTCATTTCGGCAAAATTTAATTCTTTATTCCTCAACGTCCCGTTCCGCCGCCGCTCCACATTTCAAAACTGCCCCAGATGGCGTCAATCGTTTCTTTTTTGGCGTTGAATTTGTTTTCGTCGCACCCGACAATCATCACGTAATTGTCGGTGATGTCCGTCCCGACCAGAACTTTCATCCGCGATTTAACTCCGTTTGCGTCAACCGAAGCGGCTTCGGCGACGGCGTAATCGCCGCCCGCGCCGACAAATTCGGCGGTCGTTACGTTTTCGCCCATTCCGCTCAAGATTTTGCCAGCGTCGCTCAATAGCGTTTCTTTCGTCGCATTGCGGTCTTTCCATGCGAAAACGTAAATCCCGACTTCGTTCGGCGTCGCTCCGGCGAAAGTGTCAACTTTTTGGACGCGCCCCCAATCGCCGGTCGAGCCGGGCGGAACGTAAAAACCGTAGCCTTTGCGGCTGTTGTAAACGTAAAGCCAATTGCCGCGGCTCGGCTCGCTGCTTTTTCGACCGAGCGCCTGCGAAACCGCTTTCGATTCGCCAGCCGGACGAGCCGACGATTGCAGCTCGTTTTCCGTAGCGTTTGGCGCTTCTTCCGACGTTGAATCTTCCGCAAGCGAATCTTCTTCGGTTTCCGCGTCCAATTTCTCCGGCTTCTTCGGCTTTTCGCCTTTGTTTGTCGTTTCGACTTTGGCTTCTGCTTTTTCGTCGGCTTCAGCGGAATTCGACGAATTTGAGCGCGCGGTCGCGTCGGTTCCGATTTTGAAGTGGCAAGCCGAAAAGCCCGCGCTCGTCAAGAAAATTATTGCGGCGGCGATTAATTGTTTTGGCATTATTTTAGTCTCCTTTTTGTTTGAAATTTTCGGGCAATCGCCCGTTTCGTTAATCGGCTTTACTGATCTTCCTCACGAATTAAATTTCCGTCGGAATCGTAAACGCGGACTCGCTTGTTTCGCCCGCTGGGAAAATTTTTCATAATGTCCATCCGTAATTCGTGCGCTTCCGCCGTTTGTTTACTGAGCAATGCATACGCTTCCTCGACTTCTGCAACCGTCGTCAGCGGACCGGCAATCGGTTCTCCGTCCCAAATGATAAAAATCGCTTCCCGCGGTTTGAAAAGATGAAGCGAGCCGACCGTGCCGCCGTTTTCAAGCTCTTTAAAGTAGGAATAATCGCCGTGCTGCGGCGGTCCGTCGGGTTTTTCGGAACTTGGAAAACTGCGCCGGATTTCCAATTTATAATCGTCTTTTTGGGAATGATTCGGTTCTTCATCTTCTGTCGAAGCGGCTTTTTCGGATTCGTTTTTCCGCTCCTTTTTTTCAGACTTTTCGATTTTTCCGTTGTCATTTTTTCTCGTATCGGGTTTTGCCTGCGAGGTTTCGCCGAGCTTAAAGCTGCAAGCCGTACAAACCGCGCCGGTCAATAAAATTGTCGGCATTAAGACCCAAAATTTTTTCATTTTTATTTTCCTTTCAGCCATTTTTAATGACTTCTTGGGTGTCCACCTATTGTTCGCGGATCAAATTACCGTGTTCGTCGTAAACGCGAGAAGGTCCGAGAATTCCTGTCGGACGATTGTTAATAAGCTCCATTTGCATCTGGTTTTCGTTTCTCATATTTTTAGAGATCGTTGCCGCCGCCTCCTTAATTTGTTCGTCAGTCGTCAGCGGACCGGCGATGACTTCACCATCCCACAAAACGTATTGTGCTTTTTGTGGTTTGGAATAGTAAAAGCCTGCCGTTCCGCCGCTTTCGAGTTTCTTGAAGTAATCGTAATCGCCGTCGCGCGTCATCATATCCGCGGGTCTGTTTTCATCCAGGGCGTAATAGCTGCGCTTAATCCTAAATTCGGTCGCCTGCGAAGCGTCCGATTCCGAGTCGGGCGCGTTTTCGCTCGCCAAATCCTCGCTTTCCTCGTCGGCTGTTTCGGTTTTGTCAGCTTTTGAAGAAACTCTTTTATCCGGCGAAGTTTTATTCGACGGTTCGGTTTTAGCGACTGCGCGATTCGCGGCGTTTGACGAGCCGGAGTCGGAAGACGCGCCGTTGCCCGCTGTGAATTTGCAAGCCATTAAGCACGCGCTCAACAGCAGAATCGGAATGACGAGTTCGAGTTGATTTTTCATTATTTTTTCTTCCTTTGATTTCTTGTTTGTTATTCGAGTTTTGAAATTTTCTTATCTGAAAGCGAACCGCCTTCGACAAGATACCAATTCCGCTCGCCGCTTTCGAGAAACAAATTCACCGTCCCGACAATGTGACTGTTTGTCCAATCGTGCGGATATTCGGTTTCGGGTTTTTCAGCGCCCGGCTGTTCGTTGAAGTCTTCGAGTTGCCGGTGATAAGCGATAAATTGTTCCGCCTCGCGGTCGTCGTCAACCAGATGCAGAATTGTTTTCGGCTCTTGCTCGTGCAAATTCTGCGCGATATTCGTCAATTCATCTCGGCTCATATTTTTCGGGATTAGATACAGCGAATAATCAAAACGCTGGTAATGATAACCTCCGAGTTTTTGCGCCGTTTCGGACGTGCGGGAAATCGAATTGTCGCCAGCCGATTTTTCTTTCTTCGCGTCGTTTTTCCTGTTTTCGATTTTGCCGTTTGCAGAATCTTTCCGGCGGCTGATTTCAGTATTTGAACCGCTGCCCGTGTCGCCGAATTTAAAGCTGCAAGCCAAACCGAAAAACAAAAATATTATTGCGGCAAAAGATAAATTAAATTTATGAGCACGCATTTTTGCAGCCTCCCGTTTATTCAATCGAAACCAACATTTTGAAATCCGCATTTTTTGACTTAAGCGCGTAAATGACGATTTTGTAATCGCCGGATTGCCGCAATGCGCCGCTATAAACCGCGTCGTTTTGAGGCTTATCGCCCGCGCGACCCATCGGTAAAGAGCCGTCGGGCGCAACGAGGTGAAAAAACACGTCGTTGTTTGCGCCGCCTTCGGGAACCTCGATTGTCATTGTTTGTCCTGCTTTGGCTCCGATAAGATAAACCTTTTCTTCGCCGTCGCCGACTTTACCCTCAACAGTCGCCGACGATTTGCCGGACGCAAAACGAATTCGCTCGGTTTTTAAACCCTGATTTGCGGGCGAATCATTGTTTGTAGTTGCTTCGTGCGAATCATTGAAATCGGGCTTGCCGCTCGTTTTTGTATAAGTTCCTTCAGCACTGACGTACATTCCGAAACCGCAGCTTTCGAATTCGTTTTTAGGTTTGACAATCAATTTATTGCCGGAAAACTTGAGGGAGATTTCGCAGCCTTCGATTTCTTCCGGCAGAAGTATCGCCGTATCGCCCGTGAGCGGCGCAATACCTCTAGCCTCGCCGACATTGGCATTGAATAAGCCGCTCGCTGCTTTGTATTCGTACGAAGCATAAAGCTCGACGCGCAGCTTGTTTCCTTCAAGCTCCTGAACGCTGATTTGATTGCGCGCGCCGCCGCTTTTGTATTTGTAGGTGCCGGTTTTGCCGCCCTTTTGTTTGACGGCAGATTCGGTTTCTCCGCCTGCCGCCGCGTCTGCGGTTAAATTTTCATCCGCCTTAGTTTCCGCTCCGGTCGAATTGGAAATTGCCCGGTTGTCTCCGGCTCCAATTTTGAAACTGCAGGCAGAAACGCTTGAAATCAACGCTAAAATTACTAAGACAGATGTTTTCCGAATCATCTTTTCCCCTTTGCCGATTCAATCAACGGCTTTTCCTCTATTAGCGAATTGAAACGGACATTTTGAAATTCGCTTTTTTCGATTCGATTGTGCCGAGAACGATTTTGTAATCGCCGGTCTTCGGCAGTTTGCCGCTCCAGGTCGTGCTGATTTCCGATTGCTCGTCCACGCCTTCGCCGTTCGTACCCATTGGAAAAGAACCGTCCGGCGCGACAATGTGGAAAACCACGTCGTTATACTGACTGTTTTCGGTGATTTTGACCGTCATTGTTTGTCCGGCTCTGGCTCCGACAAGATATGTTTTTTCTTCGCCGCCGACAGCCGTTCCGCCCACAATCGCCGAAGACGCGCCCGGTTTGAACCGAATTCGGTTGCCGTTTGTTTCTGTGTTATCCCCGCTCGTTAGCGGCGGCACGTCGTCATCCATCATTTCGTTATCATTTAATTCGTTGCTGGTTTTCGTGTAAGTTCCGCTCGCGGTTACGTTTCCGCCGAAGCCGCAGTCCCCGCCCGCTCCTTCGTGGCTGACGACGATTTTGTTGCCCGAAAATTTCATAGTGATCGGGCAATCAGGGTAGCCTTCAGGAACCAGAATCGCTGTCCCGTTCTTGAGCGTCACGTCTCCGCCCGCGTCTCCGGAATTCACCATCCATGAACCCGAGCTCTCTTTGTATTCGTAATTGGCAGAGATACTCACGCGCAGGCGATTTCCGCCGAGGTCTTCGACGCCGATGGCGTTGTTAATGATTCTAATATTGTTGGAGAGCGCCTTTCTGTAGCGATAAGTTCCGGTCAAACCAGTCTGTTCGGCTTCGGTTTCACCACCGCTTTTTCTCCCGATTGCCGATTGCACGTCGGCTTCTTCGGATTTGTTCGCAGGCTGGTTTGATTCCGCCGCGCGGTCGTTTTTGAATGCGACGCTACAAGCCGACAGCCCGATTAGAATTGTCAAAATAAAGATTGTTTTCATTGTTGTTTTCCTTTTGTTCGGAGCGTTATTTCTTCACATACGGCTCGACCAGCCGCTCCCATGCGCTCGACATTTTTTTGTATTCGGTCGGACAGCGCACCGCGCGGGATTCGGGAAGAACGCCGTCTTCGACCAAAAAAGCGTATTGCTCCTGATCGCGCCCGTACATCCAGCAGACGATGTTGAAAAAACGCTGGCTGCCGAGGCTGTGTTCGTCGGCGTAAGCGCGCGGCGACGCTTCTTCGTTCATTGACCACGCGCGGAAAACAGCGGCTCCGGCAATCGCGGCATTATGCATGTCCTCGTCGTTCTCGTTCAACAAAATGTAAGTCGAGAGCTGGTCAACGGAATCTTCTTCGCGCCCGGTTGCGGGCAGATTATAAACGTCAATCAAACAATGTCCAAGCTCGTGGAGCAAAAAGAACATCGTCGCGCCGACCATCATATCGCTCGCTTCGTCTTCGGATTTGCCCATTTCGATAAAGGCGTTGTAGAACGATTCCATAAACTCGTAACACATCGTGATTGATTTTTCGCTCGGATTGTAAAAAGCGTTTTCCTGCCCGCAATCCTTGAACTTGATGGCTACGTCGTGCGGCAACGAAAGGTCGTTGTTGAACGATTCGGCGATTTGTTCGACGATTTTTTGCTGCCGAAAGCGCTCGTTTACGTCGGCGTATTTTTCGTTTTTGACTTCGACGTAAACCGCTTCGAAATCGCCGTTGTCGGCGGCTTCGCTTTGTTTATTCGTTGCGCCCTTTGTCGCTTTGTCGTCTTTCAACGCATTCGGGCGACTGTCCTCAAATTTGGCTTTCGTTGTTGCAGCGGTTTTTTTGTCGCTGTTTGCCGCTGATTTGCCTTCGCCGCCGACGTTGAAAGAACAAGCCAGCGCGAAAAAGAAAAGCAAGATTGCCGCCGCGAGCGCGCCCGCCGATTGAGCAAGCGGCTGACCGTTTTGTTTTAAATTTTGCGTTTTCATTTATTTTCGTCTCCTGATTTCGTTCGGCTTTAGAGCGTATTAATTCGACTTTTTGTTAGTGTTATAAGTTCTGATTCCCGGCTGAACGGCTCTGGTCGCGGCATCGGTATTTGAATTTCCGTTTCCGTTGACGGCAAAGCTTTTCGCCGCTGACGAATCTTCACCGTCTTCGGATTCAAATTTTTTCGCGGAGCCGCCGGCGACTGTAAAAGTGCCTTCTTTGCGGTCAATTTCTTTTTTGCCGTCTGCGTCAAATAAAACTGCTTCCGCCTTGTAAGTGCCGGACGGAAAACCGCCGGGAAGCGCTACGCTGAAATGCACATCACTGCTGCCGGGAGCTTCAATTGTGGTTTCCGCGCCGGGAACCATTGCGCCCGCTTTTTGACCTTTTACGTCGTCAAACAAAAGGCGGAATTTAACCGAATGTTTATCGCTCGTGTTGTTGACTTCGGAAACGACGAAGATTTTGTCGGCGGGCTTAAAACTCTGGCTCGCCGGATTGGCTTTTTCGTTTTTGCCGAATTTCAATTCGCTCAAATTCGCGGTGGTAAAACTCGCGCTGCAAGCCAGCGAAACGAGCATTAGCATTCCAATTGCGATTAAAAAATTAATGTTGTTTTTCATTGTCAATCCTCTTTCTGTTGTATGTAATCGGCAAAAGCCGTTTGTTTATTTGCTTTTTCAAGCGTTTTAATTTCCCTGCGGCATTACCGGCGTGTTGTGAAACGCGGCGATGCTCCATTTGCCGTTGTCTTTGGTCATTATCATCGTGTTCATTGCATGACCTTTTCTTGTTTCGCCATTTGCTTTGAAGTCCAGATTCCACTCAACGTGAACGACTGCAACGTCCGGGCGCAGAAAACGAACGCTTTTGATGGTCGCGGCGTTGCGGCTGTCTTTATAAACGGTCGTGAAAATTCCGACGTGACCTTTTTCGATGGCGTCTCTGCCTTTAATGTGCATTCCGTTGACGATGACGTAATCGGCGTCTGGCGCAAACGGGGCGGCAAACGCTTTGCCGTCGTGCGCGTTCCAGCCCGCTTCGACGCTTTTGACGATTTGCCGGACGGCGGCTTCGTCCTGATTACCAGAAGTTTTTTCTTGCGCGAATCCGAGCGCCGACGCGCAGATCAAGATTAAAATTGTGCCGATAATTTTTCCTGACATTTTCATTTCTTCATTTCTCCTTTTGTTTTTGGTTTAGCGTATTTCCTGTATTGCAATCATCATCGGAAAACTTTGGAAAATCATTGAAAATAGATACCAGAGCGTTCCGACCGAAACGGTGATGAGAAACAAATTGAGCAGCAGCCCGACGGCGGCGACCCAGATTTCGGTTTCGAGCGAAAAATTATTGTTGTTGGCTTTCATCTTTATTTTCTTCCTCCTGCTGCAAATTCTTGTTTTCCGGTATCGCTTGCCCGCAATGCGGGCAAATTGCCGATTCGTTCGTCGGTCGAAGCTCGTTTTCGGCGGCGAGCTTGCCTGTTTGCCGGACGGCGACGGTTTCTTCGACTTCGATAAAAATTTCGGTTATTGTTCGTTTCATTTGCTTACAATCTGCTCCGGCGTTAAAATCCGTCCGCCGGTTTTCTTATGCCCGGCGACGAGAATCATCGCGCAGGATTGCGGTAAAAGTCCTTGCAAATTTCTTGGAAAAATCTTGGAATTTTCTTAAATGGCGGAAATAATTGAAAAACAAGCGGTTATTTACCGTTTCGGGCGATTTGAGATGAACGTGAAAGAAGGGATTTTGCGCTCGAACGGCGAAATTGTGCCGCTCACGCCCAAGATTTTCGAGATGCTTTTGCTGCTCGTCCGCAACAACGGGCGAATGCTCTCGAAAGACGAAATTATGCAAACCGTGTGGGCAGATTTGTTTGTCGAAGAAACGAATCTGACTTCAAATGTTTCACGTTTGCGGAAAATCCTTCAGGAAAACGGCGAGCAGTTTATCGAAACTTTCCCGAAACGCGGCTATCTTTTTCGCGCCGAAGTCGAAGAAATCGAACCGGAAACCGAAATCGTCATGACGCGGCGTGTTCGCAAGTTTGTCCGGCAAATCGTCGAAGAAACCGAAGATGCGGATTCCCAACCGGCTTATGCCGCCGCGCTTCGCTCTCAGCCGAACAATCTCACAATTCCGGCGACGCCGCTCATCGGTCGGGCGCGTGAAATCGAGGAAATCGAAAATCTTTTGCGGCAGCCGAAAAACCGGCTCGTGACTTTAACCGGCGTCGGCGGAACCGGCAAAACCCGGCTCGCGCAGGAAATCGCCTGCCGACAGCTTTCGGAATTTTCGGACGGCGCGTTTTTCGTCGCGCTCGACGCTTTAAGAAGCGCAGAATTGGTTGCACCGGCAATCGCGGAAACGCTCGGCGTAAAAGAAATGAGCGGAAAACCAATCATTGAAATGCTCAAGGATTTTTTGCGCGAGAAACAAATGCTGCTAATCGCCGACAATTTCGAGCAGATTGTTTCAGCCGCTCCTTTTTTAGCGGAAATTCTTAATAACGCGCCGCAATTAAAAATTTTAGTAACAAGCCGGGTTTTGCTGGGCGTTCCGGTGGAACGAGAGTTTCGCGTGCCGCCGCTCGATTTGCCGGAAAACGCGGCGCAAACTTCGCTTGAAAATTTAACCGAATTTGAATCGGTCAAGCTTTTCCTCGAACGAGCGAAGAGCGTGAAATCAACTTTTTCCCTGACCGGAGAAAACGCCGCAAGCGTTGCGGAAATTTGCCGCAGACTCGAAGGCTTGCCTCTCGCCATCGAGCTTGCAGCAGCGAGAATTAAAATTCTCTCGCCCGAACAGATTTTAATTCGGTTGGAGAATCGCCTGAAACTGCTTACCGGCGGCGCTAAAAGCTTGCCCGCGCGCCAGCAAACAATGCGCGGCGCAATCGAATGGAGCTACGATTTGCTGCCGGAAGCTGAAAAGATGTTGTTTCGGTGTTTAGCGGTTTTCGCAGGCGGTTTTACGATTGAAGCGGTCGAATCAATTTGCTCTTCGGACGAAATTGACGCGCTCAATTGTTTGACTTCGCTAATTGAAAACAGTCTGGTCGTGCAAACGGAAACGGCGGACGGCGAATCGCGTTTTCGGCTTTTGGAAGTCGTCCGCGAATACGGCTTGGAAACGCTTGCCGATCACGGCGAAATTGAAGAAATGCGCCGCCGTCACGCCCAATTTTTCCTCAATTTGGCAACGACGGCGCAGCCTAATTTGAGCGGCGCGGAACAACCGAAATGGTTCTCAATTCTCGAATCCGAACACGACAATTTGCGGGCGGCTCTGATTTTGAGTTTGGAAACCGATGCGGAAAAGGCTTTGCGGATTGGTCGCGCGCTCTGGCAATTCTGGCTTGTGCGCGGGCATTTGAGCGAAGGCAGCGCGAATATGCGCGAAGCTTTGAGCCGCACAACCGATCTGCTGATTCCGCTGCGCGGCGAAGCTCTGGTCGGCGCGGGATTTCTGGAGCGAATGCGCGGCAATCTTGAAAAGGCGAGTGAATTTTGCACCGAAGCGCGGGCATTGGGCGAAAAAATCGGCGACGCGGACATCGTTGCCACCGCGCTGAACGGTTTGGGAATCGTCGCCGGCGCGCAAAATGATGAAGCGGCGGCTCGCGTTTTTCTCGAAGAAGGTTTGCGAGTCAGCCAGGCGTCGAAAAATCAACGCTTCATCGGACTTTTTCTCAACAATCTCGGCGAACACGCCCGACGGCGCGGCGATTATGCGGAAGCGCGGCGGCTTTACGAAGGCGGTTTGGCAATCCAACGCGAACGCGGAAACACGCGCATCGTCGCCATTGCGCTCGGAAATTTGGGGCGTGTTTCGTTTTTGCAAAACGATTTTAAAGCCGCGCGGGAATTTTACGCGGAAAGTCTGGAAATCAATCGCTCGCTCGGCGATTTGCACAGCATCGCTCTGCTGCTCGACGGTTTTGCGGGTTTGGCGGCGGACGCGCAGCCCGCACGCGCCGCCGAACTGCTCGGCGCGGCAAACGCTCTGCGCCAAACAGTCGGTTCTCATTTCGACAAAGCCGATGCCGAGTTTTATGAGAGAATTTATCAAAAGATTGAAGCCAATTTGGAAAAAGAAGATTTGGCAAAACACTTGCGCGACGGCGGCACAATGAAGCTGTCGCAAGCAGTTTCTCTGGCTCTCGATGTTTAACAATTTAGGCGAACCGATTAGCTAAAAGTTAAAAACTTAATTGCAAACCGCCGCGCGCCGTTGTCCGCGCGGTGCGAAAACCGTTTTCGTAATAATCCTGATTGAAAACATTTTCAATCGTTCCGAACAGACGAACGCGCCGTTTGTCGTTTCCGGTCGGAATTTCATAGCTCGCAGTTAAATCTCCGCGCCGCTGCCCTTTAAAACGATAAATTCGGGTTTGAAAAGTTTGGTTGCTGAAAATCGGCGCAAGATAAGAGTTTGTTGCCGCAAAATCGAAATTCAAATTTAAACGCTCGGCAATTCTTTGATTGACGACAAACGAGAATTGATGAGTCGGAACGCCGAGCGTTTGCAAAATTCCGCTTCCGGGGACTTGCGGCTGGCGCTGATCGCTATTGGTAAAAGTGTACGAAGCGAAAATGTTTGTCGTTTGAAAAGGGCGGAATTCCGAGGAAAATTCGCCGCCGCGCGCGATGCCGCCTTTTGTGTTTAGATAACCGCCGCTCGTTCGCTGAGTTGAGCCGATTGCCGGAACGACGTTTTCAAAACCGATTGTCTCAATCAAACGGGTGTAAAAATAAGTCGCCGACAAACGAATGCGATTGTTTTGCAGCGTTTGGTCAACGCCCGCGTCAAAGGCAATCGAGCGTTCGGGTTTTAAATTCGGATCGCCGAGCAAAACGAATTGATTCGGAGTTAAAAACGCCGCGTAAAACGTGCCGAATCTTTCGTAAAGCGACGGCACGCGATAACCATTTCCGGCGTGAGCGCGCAGTTTTGTGTTGGTCGAACGGAAGAAATAAGCCGCCGAGCCGTCGAAAGTATAAGCGGCGGGCGGATTGCCGAGCGAGGCGTTTTGCAGCGGCGAATTCGCGCTGAAGCGCGGCATTTCCAGATTGAAAAACTGAGCGCGGAAAGCGCCCGAAAGCTGAAGGCGCGAGTCAAAGGCTTCGAGTTGGTCTTGAATGACAAATGTATTGCTTGACTGCGCGGCGTCGGTTGTATTGGTTTGCGAGCGGTTCACGGGAAAATTGTCGTTGCCGTATTTTTCGCGCTCGAAACCGTAGCCGACGGTCAGCAAATTCGATTGCAAAGCGACGTTCGTTTTCGCCTGAAAGGTTTGAATGTTTCCGTCGAAATCCGAGCGAGTGCTGCCGCCAAACGGCTGAAACGCGACGCCTGAAGAACCATTAAAGTTTTTCCGGCGCGTTGTCAGATTTTGATATGAAAAACGGTATGTCGCAGATTGATTGATAATTCCGTCGAGCGCGGTGTGGAAATTGAAAAAACGCGATTTTTGCGATGCGTCCGAATCGTTTTGGTCGGGAATAAAAGTCGCATTTCCGGCATTTAATTGATTACGCGAAGTTCCGTTTTCGTATCTTTTAAGCTCGTCGCGTGAAAGCGGGCGCGCTTCGATGATTCCGTTTGTCGCCAAAACGCCGATTGTGTCCGGGTTTGAATTGAGTTGAACGAAGCTGTCCGAACCGTAAAAACGCGCCGAAACGGTTGTTTTTTCATTCAGCGCGAAGGAAAGTTTGGCGACACCGTTCGTATTTCGCGCAGCATCGTCTCCGTCAACGCCTTTGCTCAAATTCGTGTGCTGCGCGCCCAGACTGTATTTAAATTTGTCTGAAAACGCGCCGCCCGCAAAATTGGCGCGCCCGCGCAATAAACCCAAACCGCCGCCTTCGCCGAGAAACGAAAAACGCGGTCGCCCGCCGCCTTCGTCGGTGCGAATGTTAAAAACGCCGCCGATGGCGTTTGTGCCGTAAAGCGATGAGCCGGAGCCGCGCAAAACTTCGATTCTCTGGACGTTTGTCACCGTCAAATCGGACAAAAACGGCGAAGCGTCGCCTGTAATCGCCGTCGGATCGCGGAAACGCTGACCGTCAATCAAGATTGCCGTGTCCTGATTTCGCAAGCCGCGTGTTTTGATATTCGCCGTACGCCCGAAACCGCCGAGCTGCTGGATGCGCAAGCCCGGAACCGTTCGCAAAGCATCAATAATCGAGATTTCATTGCGCTGCTCGATTTCCTGATTCGACAAAACCGAGACGGATTTTGAAGTTTCGTCAACGGTTTGAGCTGTTCCGGCGGCAATCGTGACTGTTTCTTTAACTCCGGCGGACATTTCGAGATTTAAATTGACAGCCGCGTTTTCGCCCGCCGCAAGTGTCACGGCTGTTTGCTGATAAACGCCGATTGATCTATTGCCCGTTGCCGAAGCCGTGAGCGTGTATTTTCCCGGCGGCACATTTTCAAAACGATAATTGCCCGCGCTGTCGGTCGCGGTTGTAAATTTTATATTTTTATCCCGTTGCGAAACGAGCGAAACGGTTGCGTCAGCGACAATCACATCGTTGTTTTGCGTAATTTTACCCGATAAATTTGCGGTTGTTTGAGCGAGAGCGGCTAGCGAAAATAAAAACGTTATTAAAAATGCTGTGATGAATTTCATATTTCCTCTTAATAAATGGTTGTAATTCGTAAATTGGTTGAAAACGGATGGCGGTCGAGTAAAACCCGGACGCCGAAGGTTTCGCGTAGATTTTCTTCAGTCAAAACTTCGCCCGGTTTTCCGGCGGCAACGACTTTGCCGAGTTTGAGCAGCAAAATCCAGTCGGCAAACTCCGCCGCCGCGTTTAAATCGTGTGTGATAACGACTGCCGCCGTTTCCTGGGTTTTGCATTTCTGTTGCATCAGCCGCAAAAGGGAAACCTGATGCGCCAAATCGAGATTTGCCGTAGGTTCGTCGAGCAAAAAAATCGAAGCTTCGGCTGCTAAAGCGCGGGCGAAAACCGCGCGCTGCCGCTCGCCGCCCGAAAGCTGGTTCATCAGGCGTTTTTCAAAACCGGCTAAATCCGTTTCGATTAAATATTTCCGGGCGATTTCAACATCACTCTCGGTTTCCCAGCCAAACGCGCCCGCGCTCTGAGCAAAACGCCCGGCGAGAACAAACTCCAAAACCGTGACCGGAAATTTCAATTCGGTTTCCTGTGCGACAACCGCGATTTTGCGGGCAATCTCGCGGCGCGAAAATTGAGCGAGCGGTTTTCCGTCTAATAAAATCTCGCCTTTCAAAATCGGAATCGCGCCGTTCAAAGCGCGCAGCAAAGTCGTTTTGCCCGCACCATTCGCTCCCAAAAGCGCGACGATCTCGCCCGCTTTTGCTTCAAGCGAAACGCCCGAAATTACTTCGCAGACTCCATATCCAACAGAAATTTCTTTTGCTTCAAGCATTAATTTCTTCTGAGCAAAATGATAAAAAGCGGCGCGCCGATTAAAGCCGTGATTGCGCCGACCGGAAGCTCGCGCGGTGCGATTGCCGTGCGAGCAATTGTGTCGGCGAAGGTGACGAAAATCGCGCCCGCCAGAGCTGAAGCCGGAATGACGAGGCGATTGTCCGCGCCGCTCGACAAACGGACGAGATGCGGCACGACCAGACCGACGTAACCAACCGAACCGCTTGCCGCAACCGAACTGCCGACGAGCGCCGAAGCGGTCAAAAAAACAATCAACCGCACGCGCCCGACTTCAACTCCGAAATCAAAAGCGTCGCGCTCGCCGAGCATCAGCAGATTCAACGCCCGCGCTTGCGAGAGCAGCAAAATCAAACCGACGGCGACCGCTGCCAAAACAAACCAGAGCGAATCGCGCGTCGCATTCGACAAATCGCCGAGCAGCCAGAATGTGTAAGAACGCAAACGCGCGGCGTCCAAAAGACTCGTCATCAAAACAATCAGCGACGAAAGAAAAGTCGTTACAATCACGCCCGCCAAAACCAGTCTTTCCGTGTTCATTCCGGCGCGGCTTCGCGCTAAGCTGTAAACGACGAGCGTTGAAAAAGTCGCGCCGACGAAAGCCAAAAACGGGCGCGCGAAAAAGACGTTGTTTAAAAACACGAGCGCGAGCATTGTCCCCAGAGCCGCGCCATTTGAAACGCCCAGCAAATACGGTTCGGCGAGCGGATTTCTAAGCAGCGATTGATAGCTCGCGCCGGCGGTCGCCAAAGCCGCGCCGACGCACGCGCCGAGCAAAACGCGAGGCAGTCGAATTTCAAATAAAATCGCTGTTTGCTCAACGGTCAATTCGCAGTTTCCGCCGAGCAGATTGCAAATTGTTTCGTAAAACGGCAAACGCTCGCTGCCGAGCAGCACAGCCGTAAAAACGGCTGCGACGAGCGCGGCTGTGAGCAGCAAAATTGTCAAAGAAGCACGGCGCATTTTATTTCTCAAAAACTTGCGGATGCAGCGCCCGCGCGATTTCTTCGAGTCCGTCAACAAGACGCGCGCCCGGACGCGCGAGCAAATCGCCGTTGATTTTGAAAATTTTGCCGGTTTTAACTGCCGGAGATTCTTTGAAAATTTCAGACGGTTGGCTGTTTCCTTCACTCATTGCATCGCCGGATGACAAAATTATCGCTTCGGGCTGCGAGGCGAGCGCCGTTTCTTTGCTGATTCGCGGATAGCTTTCGGCGACATTTTTGGTAACGGAATCGCCGCCCGCGCGGGCGATCAAATCCGTGACAAACGAATCGCGCCCGATTGTGAACGGTTCGGGCGAAATCTGGACGAAAACGCGCACCGATTTTTCGTTTTTAACCCGATTTTCGATGTCTGAAATTCTGTTTTGTAAATTCCGGACAAGCTGTTCGGATTTTTCGGTTGTTCCCAGCAATTCGCCGATTTGACGCAAATTTCGCAAAACGTCTTCCAGATTTTTCGGATTAGTTACGAAAACTGCGATGCCGCGATCTTCCATTCTTCCGAAAAAGGATTCGATTTGCGATGCGGTCGTAACCAGAACGAGCTGCGGTTTTTGCGCGATGATTGTTTCGAGATTCGGATTGATTGTGTCGCCGATTTTCGCGATTTTTTGTGCTTCCGCCGGATAATCGCAATAGCTCGTCACGCCGACCAGCTTTTCGCCCGCGCCGACGGCGAAAACGTTTTCGGTCAAACTCGGCGCGAGCGAGACGACGCGCTCGATTTTTGCCGGGACTTTGATTTTTCTGCCCAAATCGTCAATCGTTTCGCGCGTTGTTTGTGTTGAAACTGTATGCGCAGATTCGCTGCCACAAGCCGCAGCGAATAAAACGAGAATTATTAAAAAGATTTTTGTTCGCAAAATTGAAAAAGCCTCGACTTTGTTTGCTTTCACTCGCCAAGCGTGAAAGCAAACAAAGTCGAGGCTTTTTCGGCAGCCTTGAAGGAGAAAAACAAGGACTAAAAAATCGCCGCTAACTTGATTGCCCGAACGTCTTGACGCGAGACGCCGATTCGGCAAAAACATTCGGGCAGGTTTCCAGACTTTATCAGTTATCAGTTATCAGTTATCAGTTATCAAAATAAATTGATAACTGATAACTGATAACTGATAACTGAATCCACTGTGGCGCGACCGTGCGGGATTTTCACCCGGCTTCCCCTGCTTCCAGCGCGCTTCTGTTCAAAGCGCGCATCCAAATGTCTTCTTTTGCCAAAGAGCTTCCGAGCGGAAATTTCGTCACATTCTAAATTTTCCGCCGTTTGATGAGCAAAGTAACATTGTCGTTATGGAAAAGTCAAAACTGTGCAAGCTGTTCGGAAAAAACGCTTGAAAGATAATTCTTTTGTCGTTATTCTGCGAATGTTCAAACAAAATATAAAAATATGCCCAGCTTGGATAACGAAAACGTAGTGGCTGTGATTTTAGGCGGCGGCGCCGGGTCGAGACTTTTTCCTTTGACACATCCGCGTTCAAAACCCGCCGTTCCGCTCGGCGGAAAATATCGTCTCGTTGACGTGCCGATTTCAAATTGCATTAATTCAAACATCGCGCAGATTTTTGTTTTGACGCAGTATAACTCGGCGTCTTTGAATCGGCACATCTCGCGCACATATCGTTTTTCAAATTTTTCGTCCGGCTTTGTCGAAGTTCTCGCCGCCGAACAGCGCCCCGATTCGCCTTCATGGTTTCAGGGAACGGCTGACGCCGTGCGACAAATGCTCCCCCATATTCAGGATTGGCGCGTAGACACGATTGTCATTTTGTCGGGCGACCATCTTTACCGGATGGATTATCAAAAATTTCTCAAACGGCATTACGAAACCGGCGCGGACGTGACGATTTCCGTGATTCCCTGCACGCCTGACCAAGCCGAAGGTTTCGGCTTACTGAAAACCGACGAGCAGGGGCGAATCATCGAATTTGCCGAAAAACCGAAAGGTGAACAGCTTGAAGAAATGCGCGTTGACACCGGAAAATTTTTCGGTCTCGATGAAAAACAAGCCGCCGCGCGCCCGTTTCTCGCTTCGATGGGGATTTATGTTTTCAACTACGAAAAGCTTGTCAATCTGCTCAACCGCGATCCGAGCTGGATGGATTTCGGAGGCGAAATAATTCCCGAAGCGATTAAGTGCTGCAATGTGCAGGGATATTTGTTTCAAGGTTATTGGGAGGACATCGGGACAATCAAGGCTTTTTACAACGCGAGTCTCGATATGACCTCGCCGCTCCCGAAATTTAATTTCTTTGACGCCGGCGCGCCGATTTACACGCGCTCGCGTCATCTCCCGCCGTCGAAAATGCACTCTTGCGATGTCAGCGAGTCAATGATTACCGAAGGCTGCATTATTCAGGGCGCGACGATTCGGCATTCGATTATCGGGCTTCGCAGCCGGATTGACCGCGGCACTCGAATCGAAGATTCGATCATTATGGGTTCGGATTTTTACGAGTCAATCGAAGAATTAGGCGCCAATTTGCGCGCCAAGATTCCGCATATGGGAGTCGGCGCAAACACAACTATTCGGCGCGCTATTGTTGATAAAAACGCTCGAATAGGCGATAACGTGCGGTTGGTCAACCAAAACAGAGTCGAGACCGCTGACGGCGATAATTATTTCATCCGCGACGGAATTATTATCATTCCGAAAGGCGCGACGATTCAAGACAATACAGTGATTTAAAGGGAGGTTGAAGGGAAAAATATCTAAAGCGTAAAGTTTCTCTTGACAACTCTTTCAGAATGTCTGTACATTGCTTTCCGTTAACACAAGACAAGTTATTCCGACTTGTTCGCAAGGAATTTGAAACGAAGCGATTTCTCTCGTTGCTGGTTTTAAAAGTTTCATTTCCTTTTATTGGAACAATCCATAATTATTCTTTCGAGAATCGCTGTGGACGGTGAGTTTTTGAAAACAACCGGGTCAAAGTTAAAATCGTGAACTCTGAATTTTAGAGCGGCATCACAGATTTTCGTTTCACCAAAGAAAACTTAAAAGAAAAGAATTTACAAAAGATAAAAATCCGATTTCGGTAGCTGGTAACTACTTTAACCAGACTTCTATAAAAAAATTGCTTGCGGCTATTCACCTGATAAATACACAGTTGCACGAGCCTTGTGAACTCCTGCTTACTAACGTATTTATCCGCACAATGGCAAGACTCCAACGGTGTTTTTCAGCTAAAAACATGACCGTGTTTCTCTGCCTTAGAATCAGCGGCTACTCAAAACAACTCGGCAAGGCAAAGTTAACTTGCATTAAAAAATAAAAAGTTATGTCCAGAAGAAACAAAGAAACCATCGCTTGCGCCACCGGTGCTGTCAGGAAAATTATGAATTACTTTCGCCCCCTATTTAAGTGTCTATCGCTATTGATTATTTTTTTGTCTTTGTCGGTTTTAGTGGCAGAAAACGTCTTTTCACAGATGCCGGTTCCAACTCCGGTTCAGATTCCTAATGTGCCAAATATGACTTATGACCCGGCTATGGTTGCAAGAGACGATTTCTATATATATACCAAGGCAGACCGCTCTGCGCAGGTGTTTTATCCGAGCCTGGATAACGATCAAGGAGGAGCGGAGATGGGGTTATCGTCTCAAACCTATAATATCGGCACCATTTCGCTAACTACTTGCGGTTGGGGGTTTTGCGGACCTAGTACAGCTATCAGTTACCGGAATGTTTTGCCGGACGGGACTCCCGGGGCAAATTACGGCTCAGATACAGGTTATTATTACATCCAGGGATGGAGTATCTGGGGTTGGCGTCATTCCAATCTCGCCCGGATTACCATAATTGCAAGACCACAGGATGATGCCGAAAATGCCGGAAAGTCGTGTCCGGTTGTCGGGCAGCCCGTTAATGTCACGAACGGAAATATGTGGCTCGAACAAACCGATTTCGTATTGCCCGGACTCGGCGAACACATCGAAGTCAATCGCTTTTACAACAGCATCATTCAAACAAGCGGGATATTCGGACACGGTTGGTCAACCAAGTATGATGAATCCCTGCAAATTTACGGCGGTAACCTTGCGAGACTGAATATGCCGGACGGACGAGCGGTATATTTCGTCCGGGAGACTCCGACAAGTCCTTTTATGCCGCATACGGCGGGAGCATACTCATTCATTGAACAGAACGCGAACGGGAGTTTTACGCTGATTTTTAAGGACGGAACGAAGCATCAATTCAGTTCAGGCGGGCGTCTTCTGTCAACGACAGACCGGAACGGGAATCAAACGACGCTGAATTACGATGCGAACAACAATTTGACGGGGATTACAGATGCTTCCGGCAGGACTTTGACAATCAATATGAGCGGCGGTCTGGTTCAAAGCATCAGCGACAGTCTGGGCATCGTCGCCGCTTACGCTTATTACACAAACACCTCGAATCTCCAGACCGTCACTTATCAGGATGGCTCGCAGTATAAATTCGAGTATGATACGACGACCGTGGCGGGGAAAACTTTCCTTAAAACAGTCAAAGACGCCAACGATAAAATTTTAGAAACGCACGAATACGATTCGCAAGGGCGCGCGACGACATCGGAAAAAGAAGGCGGAGTCGAAAAATATATTTTCGATTACTCAAACTGGGGCTTGAGTTACCCGAACTATCCCTACACTTTGGTTAAACACAAAAAGAATGCTTCGGACCCGAACTACATTGAAACAAAATACTTTTTCGACAAATCGAAAAGCACAAATTTTGTCTGGAAAACGGAGGGCAACTGCAACTGCGGAAGCGGGGCGGAAGCTACGACTTATGAGTATGACGACCGGCTTAATCTGAAAAAGAAAAGAGAGCAGGTTTCGACAAACGTCTGGCGGGAGACGACCTACACATACAATTATCAGGGCGACGTTTTAACAATGACCGACTCGTGGGGAACGGTGACGAACACCTACAACCTTTACGGTCAGATTTTAACGACGACTGATCGAATGGGCGGCGTGTGGACGAAAACTTACGACGCCAGCGGAAATCTTTTAACCGCAAAAGACCCGCTCGATAAAATCACTACTTTTAATTACCCGGCGACTAGCAACAAGGGGCTGCCCGATTCCGTCACAGACGCCCGCCAGAATACGACTAAATACAAATGGTATGCTTCCGGGCTTTTGCAGGAAATCGAAGACCCATATCTTAAAAAGACGATTTTCACATACGACGCCCGGTCGAGAATAAAAAGCGTAACCAACGCTCTTTCACACGCCACGCAATACAATTACTTTGACGATACGCAGAGGAAAATCGAGGTCATTCATCCCGACTCGACGAAAACCGTTTATGAATACGATAACCGGAGATTGCTCAGCAAAATAACGGACGAACGCGGGAAGTTTACAGCCTATCAATTCGACGACGCCTACCGCTTACAGAAAATCACCGACCCGCTCGGACACGCAAAAGAATACGGTTATGATTTGATGTCGAACGTAGCGTCTTTCAAGGATGCTTTAGGCAACATCACCAATTACAAATACGACGATTTTGATCGTTTGCAGGAAATCGAATATCCGGCTGCTGTTGCAGGCGCAACGAGACTCAAAGAAAAATTTGAATACGATTTAGTTGGCAGAATCAAAAAACGTTTCGACACGGCAAACCGTCTGACCGAATACGGCTATGACGATGCGAACCGGACAAACACCGTTACAAATGCCAATCTGGAAACGACGACGCTAAAATACAATCAGCGTTTTCAGAACGTAGAGGTAAAAGACGCGCTCAATAAAATTTATACGTTTACTTACGATCCTTACGGCAGACAGCTAACGCAAACTCGGGCGGGCGGGACGATGACTTATGTTTACGATGCGGTGGGAAATCTCGAAAAACGATTTGATTACATAGGGCGTGAAACAAACTACGTTTACGACAATCTGAATCGTTTGAAAACAATAAAATATTTATCCGCGTCAATTCCTGCATCCGTGGTTGCCCAATCAAGTTTCGATTACGACGACGTATCGCGGTTAATAAATGCAACGAACCAAGCCGGTACAGTCACGTTCGCTTACGACAGCCGCAATCGAATTGAAACGACGACCGACGTTTTCGGGCGTTTAATCGAATACGGTTACGACCGAACCGCGACTTTGAATCAAAAGCGATTGAAATTAGACGGTGCGCTTTACGCCACTTATAAATTTGACGACGCGAATCGTTTAACCGACATTATTGCGGCTGCCGACAACGCGACGATTTCCTTCGGTTATGACAATGCCGACCGATTGACTTCGCGCTCATATCCGAACGGCGTTCAGACGACTTACACTTATGACGGAATGAGCCGGTTGGATAGATTGATGAGTACCAAGCCAACGGTAATATTGTTTATCCGCCGACATTATTACAACGCAGCCAATCAAATTTCACGAACCGTCGAATCTCAAATGTCGCAACAATTTTTCGGTTACGACAACGCCGACAGATTAACTTCGGTGACAAACTATTCGGGCGTCGGCAATGAAAGCTACGGTTTCGACGCGGCGGGCAATCGCACCTCGTCGCATCGTTCGGCAAGCTATTCTTATCAATTGTTTAACCAGCTAACGGCAACCGATAACGCCGCTTTCTCTTACGACGCGAACGGCAACTTAAGCGGAAAGACCGATTCAAACGGAAATTGGTCTTACTCCTGGGATTACGAAAACCGTTTGACGACCGCCAGCGAGCAAACGGCGGCAAGCGTTTTCTCTTACAAATACGATGCTCTGGGTCGGCGAATCAATCAATCGAGCAATTCTTCTTTGAATGGTACTGCATACACCTATGACGGAGCGGATGTTTTGCTGGACGATGCGAGCGGCGCGCAGACGAAATACATCAACGGAGCGGGAATAGACAACAAACTGCGGCAAACAGCAAACGGGCAGACAAGTTATTTTCTGTCTGATCATTTAGGCTCGACCGTTTCATTGGTTGATTCAACGGGAACAGTCACGAGTTCGACTCGTTATGATGCGTTCGGCAATGCGACAAACGCAAACTTTGCTTCGCGTTATCAATTTACGGGAAGAGAATACGATGCCAACATTGGAATGCATTATTACCGAAACAGATGGTATTCGCCTGATCTCGGCAGATTCGTTTCAGAAGACCCGATTGGTTTTCGCGGCGGTGACGTAAATTTGTATGGTTATGTGTGGAATAATCCGCTTGCTTTCAAAGACCCGCAAGGAACCGATGGATTGTTAGTTCTTGGCGGCGGAGCAATAGCGGCAGGAGCAGGCGGCAGCGGCGGAGCGTTAGCCGGAGCATTAACGGCGGCAGCTCCGCCGGTAGCTGTTGCAGCAGGCGGAGCTGCGTTAATTTATGGAGCATATCAGGCAGGAGATTGGTTAGCCAATCAGCCGTGGAATCCGGTGACTAACGGAACGCTTAATCCGTTATTTGGTGTGCCGCCGTCAATGAGTCCGGCGGGGATCAAGACCGAAACGGGAGGTTTTTGCGAAACTGCTCCGACCGGTTTAAGCCCGAATATTTTTAATAAGCCGTCATTTCTTGGGCAACCTAACGGACCGGCTATACCTGTGCCAGATGTGCCCGCCACGCCTTCTAGTACACCCGGACCAGGTTGGGTTTGGAAGGGACCTGATGCACCTGGCGGGAAAAGAGGCGCATGGACAAATCCGGCAACGGGTGAGAGTTTGCATCCTGATTTATCTCATCCCTTACCAATTGGTCCTCACTGGGATTGGAGAGACCCTAATAAAGAAGATTGGCGAATAGATTTAGGTGGCAACTTATCTCCGAAGTAAAGATATAGAAAGAAAAATATGTATAAAAAGATTGAGTTTGGTGTTGAAGCAGTCAATTACATTAGAGAGTGTTTGTCTAATGGCGGCACTTTATCTAAATTTTTACTACAGAATCAAAACCTTAATTATGGGAGTGTGGCTACTTATCTTCCTTCAACAATCTCCAATGAGTTTGCAAAAGATTTTGAGACTGGCGGTAAACTGCCTCCCTTCATGGATTCCCCACAATTTTTAGATGCGAGCGATAAAAAACTTGCATTAGTTCCGAAACCCAATATTGATCACCTGCTTGTAAAGGAAATTACCGATCATCTCAAAGAGAGAAAAGAAAACATATGTTTATTTGAAGATGCATGGGCTAATCCTAAAGATCATTTTCTTATAACATCTGACGTTGAATTTTCAACCTATAATGATGAAGTGTTCTACATACTCAACGGCGAGAATGTTAGTAGCAAAGAAATACTTAAAACAATTCGTTATGCTCGATCTTGGCTATTTTTAGGTTTTTTGACTTCTAAATCTAAAACAATAGTTTCCGACGAAAGTATTAAGTTTTTAACTATTGACGAACTAGAATTATTAGCAGAGAAAACAACCAAGGTAATAGTGGGCGCATATGATGGAGAAGGTTTTTTAATTTGGAATAAGAAGTAAAAATATCTAAACGATATTTCTAGTTAGGAACCGCGCTTAGCACTTCTAAACGGAGCAGGTATTGACAACAAACTGCGACAAACAATAAACGGACAATCAAGTTATTATCTGTCGGATCATTTAGGCTCGACAACTGCTTTGGCTGATTCTGCCGGTTCAATCAACGCTCAAAACGGATATGATTCGTTCGGTAATCCGACAAATTCAAACTTTGCCTCGCAGTATCAATTTACAGGCAGAGAGTTTGATTCCTATACGGGATTGCATTCTTGCCGAGCCAGATGGTACGACTCGACCACAAGCAGATTCATTTCAGAAGACCCGATTGGTTTTGCGGGCGGTGATATAAATCTTTTTACTCCGTCGAAAACAATCCAATAAAGTATTCAGAGTGAAAGTTGTCAGCGCAACCATTTTGACCTTCCGGCGCATCTTAAAAACACTTTTCAGACAGCGTATTGTTTTCACAAAATGTCGAATCGAAAAAATTTGGAGGCATCGGTTATGCATAGCAGTTTTCTACGACGCGTGGGCGCGTCTGTGCTTTTGTTTGCTCTATTTTGCGGCGTTACCCTGACACCGTCGGCGGTTTTCGGTCAGGAAACCCAAAAGCAAACACAAACCGCACAAACGGCAAAAGATAAAAAAGAAAAGAAATCCGATAAAAATAAGCAGCAGCAAAATTCCAAGCCTTCCACCGAACAAGTCGCGCAGACGAGTGGAAGGGGCGCGCTGGCGACTACTGAAGACCCGGCAATGATCGGCAAACGCAATATCAACAAAGGTCTCGGCGGCTGGCTCGGCGGTTCGATGGAAAAAGAAGTCTCTTTCGGACGACAGCTCGCAGCCGAAGCCGAAAAAGAATTAAAGCTCGTTGATGACCCGTTGATAACCGAATATGTCAACCGCGTCGGGCAAAACGTCGTCAATCACTCGGACGCGAAAGTTCCTTTTACGATCAAAGTCGTTGACAGCGACGATGTAAACGCTTTTGCTCTGCCGGGCGGTTTCTTTTACGTTAATCGCGGCTTAATTCTTGCCGCCGACAACGAATCGGAGCTAGCAGGCGTAATGGCGCACGAAATTGCTCACGTCGCGGCGCGTCACGCAATGGAAAATCAAGGCAAAGCGACGCTGCTGAATTATGGAATGCTCGCCGGAATCATTTTCGGAGGCGGAATTATCAGCCCTATTTTGCAAAATGCCGGCGGAATTCTCGGAGGGCTGACGATGCTCAAATTTACGCGCGGAGCCGAAGAGGAAGCCGACAAGTTAGGCGTCCAGTATCTCTACGCCGCCGGTTACGACCCGAACGGAATGGCGACGATGTTTGAAAAGCTCGCCGCGAAAAACAAGAAAAAACCCGGCACGATTCAAAAGCTCTTTTCGACGCACCCGCAAGCGCCCGACCGCCGCGACGCGACAATCACGCTTGTCTCTCGTTTTCCCGAACGCGAGGAATACGTGATGAGCACGTCGGAATTTCAAAAGGTCAAGAAATATTTGCTCCGGCTCTCAAACGCCAAAGCGACCATCGCGGGCGATATTGACGAAACGGAAAATTCGCGCCCGACGTTGAAAAAACGTCCGCAGGAAGACCCGAATGCGCCTGCTCCAACGACAACCGAGCCGACGACCGAAGAGAAGAAAAACGACGCACCGCCGGTTTTGAAGAAACGCGCGGAACCGACTCCCCAGCCTTCGCCAAGCAATTAACGAAGCTCGAATAAAAATAAAAAAAGGTGAATGCCGAAAAGCATTCGCCTTTTTTTATTTTGTGTCGGAAAATGGTGATTAATTCTTGCTGTCAACTTTTTCGCTAGCTGATATAATCCCCATTTATGTCAGTCAAACTTTCCGATATTCAAGCCGCTCGAACGATTTTGCAGGATGTTATCGTTCCGATTCCGATTGTCAGTGACCCGAAACTTTCCGCCAAGCTTGATGCAAACGTTTATTTGAAAGCCGAATGTCTTCAACGCGGCGGTTCTTTCAAAGTGCGCGGCGCGTATAACAAAATCTCTCGTCTGACGAAAGAAGAGAAAAAGCGCGGAGTCGTTGCGCCGTCGGCGGGAAATCACGCGCAGGGAGTAGCGCTCGCCGCCAAATTGAACGGAACCAAAGCCGTCATCGTAATGCCGGAATTCGCGCCTTTGACTAAAATAACCGCCACGCGCGGTTACGGCGCGGAAGTTATTCTGCAAGGCGTGACGTTTGAGGAAGCCGCCGCCCACGTTCAGCATCTTATTGAAACCAAAGGCTACACTCTGGTTCATGCTTTTGACGACGAATTAATTGTCGCCGGGCAGGGAACAATCGGAATGGAAATCGTTGACGATAAACCGGAAACGACCGTCATCGTCGTCCCAATCGGCGGCGGCGGAATCATATCCGGGATTGCGATTGCGGCGAAAAATCTGTTGCCGAAGGTTCGAATTATCGGCGTTCAAGCCGAGACGTGCGCGCCGATGAAAGAATCGCTCGAAGCCGGAGAGCTGCGCGTTGCGCCTTCCGCAATGACGATTGCCGACGGCATTGCCATCAAACGCCCCGGCACGGTAACGCTGCCGCTGGTACAAGAATTTGTTGACGAAATCGTGACCGTCAGCGAAGACGAAATCGCCGACGGAATCGCACATTGCGTTCAAAACGTCAAGCTTGTGGTCGAAGGCGCGGGCGCGGCGGGCGTGGCGGCGCTGCTGGCGGGAAAAATTAAAATTGAAAAGAAAGATAACGTTTGCGCCGTGTTGTGCGGCGGAAACATTGACGCAAACCTTCTTGCCCGCGTTCTCCGGCAAGTAATGGTGCGCGAAGGTCGTTATCTCTTTCTCAAATTGCTGGTGCTCGACCGTCCCGGCGGTCTCGCACCCGTCACGGCTGAAGTGGCGAAAACCGGCGCAAACGTGATTGATATTTTTCATCGCCGCGCAATGTGGCTGGCACCGCTCGGGCAAGTCGGAATCGAAATGCTGTTGGAAGTGCGTGACCGAGAACACGGGCGCGAGGTCGAACGCCATCTCGAATCTGTCGGCTACCACGTCGTTCGTGAAACACAGGGCGATTGGAGCGTTTGAGAGCCGTGCGCGATGCGTTAAATCTTGCAAGAATTATTGATTTCGGCAAACGATTGTTGTATGATGCCGCCGCATTCTCAATTCGGCTTTCAAAAATAGAGGTGCTTCATGCCGGCAGTTCCCCGTTTTCTCCAATTGACACTCGTTTGTCTCGTCGTTTGCGCCGCTCAAACCGCCGCTCAAGATGTTGCCTACGTTCTGGAGGTCAAAGGAAATTGGTATTTGACGACCGCGCGCGAAAACGCTTTGCGGCAAGGTCAGAGACTTCCGGCTTCGGGCGTTATTCGCAGCAAATCGCCAACGCCTGACGATTTACTCGTCGTCGCCGATCTGCGCGGCGAAATTATCCGCGATTTAAATTGCCGCAGAAACCAATGCTCAAAATCAATCGTCCTGCCGGAAGGCAATCCGAAACCCGGCTTTTTGAGCGGAATTTACAACTCGGCGATGGCTCTGATTTGGGGATCGCCGCATCGTTATTCGATTCATCGCAGCCGCGGCGAAAATCTGCTTGACGGCGTAGTCAGACTCGACGGCGACAAGATCGACCTTTCGCCGATTCTCCAGACGCCGGGCAAATATCATCTGCGCTGGCGCAAAATTCCCGCATCGGACGGCGAAAAAATCGGCGAGTGGCTCGAAACGATTACGACCGAATCGAGCGACAAACAAACTGCCATTGCGTCAACCGCAAAACTCACGCCCGGTCTCTACGAAGTTAATTCGATGCAGCCGCGCGGCAAATATCTCGAAGCCACGCCGGTTTTCGCATGGGTTTTGGTTTCATCTCCGACGGATTACGAAAAAACGTCCGCCGCCTTTGCCGAAGCTGTCGGCAAAACCAAACAATGGGACAAACAGGTTTCCGACGCAACCGCAGCAGTTTTTCTACAAGCCATTCTCGACGCTTTGGCACAAGATACGACTAAAAACGAAATGCCGACAAAATGAGCCGCAGTCCTGCCAATCAAAATACGCAAAGGAAAAAGCCGCGCGCTGCTTCGTCCAAACGGAAAATACCGCCGCTCGTTTGGCATTTGCTTTCAGCCGGGATTTCCGTTGTTTTGCTGATGTTTGTTTTTTACGGACTGGGAACGTATCGGGCAATTGAAAAGGTTTTTTTCGATTCGCAAGCGTATTTAAATTCGAACCCGTATTTTAATTTGCCAGCCGAGCCGAGTCCGGTAGTTATCGTTGACATTACGGACGCTGATTATGAGCGCATCTTCAACAGCAAAACGCGCCCGCTCAATCCGGTTATTTTGCAGAATCTGATTGAAGCAATTTCCAAAGGTCAGCCGTGCGTAATCGGCGTGGACATTGATACGCATTTTCCTGAATATAAAGAAGATTTCGAAATCGGTAGTGATTGGAATGTTATCTGGGCGCGAGAGCCTGAGGAAATTCCCGAAGAGGCGAGCCAAAAATTAGTTCTCCGAGATGTTTTAGGACGGGACGATTCGGAGTTGAAAAAAAAAGCTGGCGTCCCGCTTTTGCTTGACGACCCGGGAGATAAAGTGACGCGGTTTTATACCCGGCAAGTTGAAACGTTAGACGAAGGCGAGTTTCCGACATTCGTTTGGGCGATTTATAACTACGTTCGGGACGGAAATGAGAACTGCCCGGAAATAAATCTAGCCCGACGCAATCTCGAAGCGACGACCGCGCCTCGGTTTATCAACTTTTCCAGAGGGCGCGAAGGCGCGGGACGCAAGCGAATTCCCGCTTCCCACGTCTTGCAAATGGCGAACAACGATTTGCTGCGCGGGAAAATCGTTATTCTCGGCGGCTCATATCTCGGCGAGGACAAACACGACACGCCGCTCGGTATGATGAGTGGAGTAGAGATACTTGCCAACGCCGTCGAGACCGAATTAAAAGGCGGCGGCGCGGAGCCGCTAAGCAGGTTTGGTCTGATTCTGCTGCTTACTTTTCAGGGCTTTTTAGTAATTTCCTTCTTTCGTTTGCAGGAGGCGGAAAAATTTGTTCAGGGGAAAACCTTGTTCGTTCCTTTAATCGGCTTAGGCGCTTTAACGGCAGCGATGTTTTGTTACCTAGCGATAAACGGTAATTTTTCGCAATTGGCTTATTTGGTTGCAGTCGTGCTCGGCGTAGTCTTCTACGAAACGGTTGATGCCATCAAAGACTTTCTCAAAAAGCAAACGAGCGACGCTTTAAAAGATGCGAGCGGGAAAAAGCCTAAAAATAAAAAAACAACGACAAAGAAATAACCAAAGCGTTATTCGCGCGGTCAATCAAATTTTAATCCGAAGCGAGAATCTACTCGCTTCCGCCTTCAATCAATTCAATTTTAGGGAGGATTCCACAATGTTTTCCACAACCAAAAACTTCTTGCTCGGATTTGGTTTCGTGTTTTTCCTGCTCGTCAATTTTAATCCGATAATCTTTGCTCAAACGTCAGAAGAGAAAACGGTCACGACGCTTCAACCGGAGAAGACAATCGGACGCGAATTAGCGGGCGGACAATCGCACAAATACAGCATTGAAGTTAAAGCCAATGAATTTCTGCAAATCAAAGTCGAGCAGAAAGGCGTTGATATTGTGGTCAAGCTCCTTAACCCAAGCGGAAAACTCTTAGCGGAAATGGACAGCCCGAACGGAGTCCAAGGGCTTGAGATTTTGAAGTTCATAGTTGCCGATGCCGGAGTTTATACGGTAGAAATCAGTAGTTTAGAAGCAAAAGCGGCGAAGGGGAATTACACGATTTTCCGAGAAATGCCGCGAATTGCAAATGAAAAGGACAAAAAACGGCTAAAGGCTAATAAACTCTTTGCCGACGCTAATCTTCTTTTCAGCAAAAGAACGGCGGAAGCTGTTGCGCAAGCTATCTCTAAATTTGAGGAAGCAAGACTTTTATTTCAAGAGGTTGGTGATAAAGAATATGAGGCTCATAGTTTGGGTTTTTTGGGCTTTATCTATTTCATGTCCGGTAATGGTCAAAAAACCTTGGAGTCATCCAATCAGGCAATTCCGCTTTTTCGAGCTATTAACGATAAAAATGGCGAAGCGGCAATGTTAAATAATATCAGTAAGGTTTATGCAGCCAGAGGAGAAAATCCAAAAGCCTTAGATTTTCTCAATCAAGCACTGATATTACAAATAGATGCTGATGATAAGGACGGAATTGGAACTACCTTAACCAATATGGGGCATATTTATTTTGAACTAGGCAATATTCAAAAAGCTATTGAAACTTATAATAAAGCACTGCCAATATTTCAATCAATTAACAACAAAGTCAGAGAAGCAGTCGTTTCCAATAATATTGGTCTAGCATATGATGCGCAAGGCGAAAAACAAAAGGCTCTTGAGTTTTATAATCGGGCATTAAATCTGCGAAAAATAACTCTTGATAGAAACGGCGAAGCAGTATCATTAACAAATATCGGCAAAATTTATACAGATTTAGGAGATTTCCAGAAAGCACTAATTTATTTTAATCAAGCTTTATTAATTATTAGAGAAGTTGTAGATAAGAGTAGCGAAGCGGCAATCCTCGGCAACATTGGAGCTATTTACGCCAAAATCGGGGACAATCAAAAGGCATTTGATTATCTCAATCAAGCTCTGCCATTACAAATAGCAATCAACGATAAAGTCGGTGAAGCATCGACATTGAATAATATAGGGAGAGCAAAGCAACAACTGGGCGAGTGGCAAAAGGCATTGGAAAGTTACAATCGTGCCTTAGTAATACTTAAAGCAGGCGGCTACAAAAACGGTGAAGCCGTTACGCTTAATAATATTGGATTGCTTTACCATAATTTAGGTCAGCACCAAAAAGCATTAGATTATTATAATCAATCATTACCAATATATAAATCAGCAAGTGATAAGCAAGGTGAAGCGATGGCGTTTCATAATGCCATGTTGATATGGGAGGATCTTAGTAATATTCGCTTATCAATTTTATACGGCAAACAATCAGTAAACTTATTCCAGAGCCTGCGGGCAGACATCAAAGGATTAGATAAGGATTTACAAAAAAAATTTCTTGGAACCGTTGAAGGTACATATCGAAAGCTAGCTTTATTGTTAATAAAAGAAGGACGTTTACCGGAAGCCGAACAGGTTTTGGAAATGCTCAAAGATGAAGAGTATTTCCGCTTTGTCCGACGCGACGACAAGGTAGCGGCGACTTTGCTCAACACCCGAATTAATTTAAGTGCTTCGGAAAAAGACGCCCTCGCGCGTTATGAAAAGATAGCAGACGAAATCACCAAACTTGGCGATCAATACTCAAAGCTTGAAACTGAAATCAATAAACCGCAGCTTGCCGCCAAACAAAAATTGCAGCTTATCGCTCGCCGAAATGAGGTTGACAAAAAGCTCGCCGATGCTCGCACTGCTCTCAGGTTATTTCTCGAAGAGCTAAAGAAAGAATTCAGCCGCAAAGACGAACGAATAGCGTCGGTCGAGAAAGGCTTGCAGGCGGCGGTCAAAAGCTGGAATGATTCACATGCTGTTGTCATTTCGACTATAGTCGGCGAAAAGAATCTCAGCATTATCGTCACCACGCCCGACATTCAGCGCGCTCACATCATTGAGGTTGCCGAGGAAGATTTAAACAAGCTAATCGCCGAATTTCGGTCGGTGGTCTTGGACATCCGCACGGACGCGAAACCTGCTGCACAAAAACTTTACGATTTGCTGGTCAAACCGCTTGAAAAAGATTTGGATGGAGTACAGGCTAAAACGCTGGTGTGGTCTTTGGACGGCAATTTACGTTACGTGCCGATTGCCGCTTTGTGGGACGGAAAACGCGGTTTTCTGGCGGAAAATTACAACAACGTAATCATTACGCTTACCAGCCGCGATAGTCTTGCCATTTCGCCCGTCGGGAAAAACAAATGGCAGGCGCTCGGCGTCGGCGTGTCGAAAGAAGTGGCGGGATTTAGCCGGCTCGATAATGTGACGAGTGAATTGCAGGCAATCATTCGTGACGGCAATGGCGCGGGTCAATCGCGAATTAAGGAAAACGGAGTTCTTGCCGGACGCAGATTTTTGAACGAGCAATTTACATACGATTCTTTTCGGAACAATCTCGGTATTTATCCGGTCGTTCACGCCGCGACGCATTTCAAATTCGATTTGGGCGCGAACAACGACGGCATGGACTCATTTCTGCTGCTTGGCAGCGGCGAGAAATTAACTTTGGCGCAAGTCAGAGATGCGGGCACAATTTTCACCGGAATACAATTGCTCACTCTTTCTGCTTGCGACACAGCTTACGGCGGGAAAAATAGCGACGGCAGCGAAATCGAAGGATTTGGTGTAATGGCTCAGGAAAAGGGAGCAAAGGCGGTAATGGCAACGCTCTGGCGTGTGGCAGACGAGAGCACGCGCGAATTTATGGTTGACTTTTACCGTACATACCAGAAAAACGGCGTCACAAAAGCTGAAGCCTTGAGGCAAGCGCAGGTACGTCTAATGAAAAATGAAAAATACGCGCATCCTTATTTTTGGTCGCCGTTCATCTTAATCGGCAATTGGAAATAACAATTTTATTGCACCTAATTTAATTTCAAGTCGCTTGCGAAGCCGTTTAATTGTTATCGTTTGCCGCCAGCAGATTAACGAATTTTTTAGCGGCTGCGGACAATTGCCGGTCGCTGCGGTGAATTACGCCAACCGAGCGCGTCCATTCCGGTTCGGCGAGCGCGACAACCGCGAGCTGCCCGGTTCGCAATTCGTCAATAACCGCCGGACGCGGGACAATCGCCAAACCGAAACCAACCTCGACCGCGCGTTTGATCGTTTCGACATTGTCAAATTCGACGGCTTTGTGAACGTTCACGCCGTAATTTTTAAATATTTTGTCGGTCGCTTTGCGCGTCGGAATGTCGCGCTCAAAATGGACGAAATCGCAGCCATTAAGCTCTGCGGCTTTTATTTCCTCACGCTCGGCAAACTCGTGATCAGGCGGGCAGATCAGCACCAAACGGTCATTCTGCATCGGCACGACGGAAATTCCGCGCCGCGGTTCGGGATAGGCGACGACGCCCAGCTCGACCGTACTGTTTAAAACATCGCGGACGACGCGCGTCGTCCGCGAGTATTCCATATCAATTTTCGCCGCCGGAAATTTCGACATAAATTCTCTGACTTTTGCCGGCAGCTCGTGCAGCCCGACGCTGTAAACGGTGGCGACGCGGACCGTGCCGGAAACCGTTCCGGCGATTCCGCGCATATTTTCCTGCAACTGGTCATAAGCCACGAGCACGTTTTTACATTCCTGATAAAAAATATCGCCGCCCGGCGTTAATTTTAATTCGCGGCGTCCGCGCACGCGCTCCAAAAGTCGGCGTTTAAATTTTTCTTCCAGATTGCGAACCTGCTGGCTGACCGCCGATTGCGTGACAAAATTGCGCTCTGCGGCGAGCGAAAAACTTTGCGTTTCGACTAAATCACAGAAAATTTTCAGAGTTTCGACATGCATATTTAAATAATAAGTATTTCTCAAAACTTAATACAAGATAATTCATTTTACCTAATAAGCGACCATTAGTAAGATGCAAAAATAGGAAGTAATGTGGTTTTATCGGCGGGCAAAATGCGGGAAATATTTGAGTTTTCCGGTTTGAAAAAATATAATGCCTGAAATTTTTGTTGAAAAAATAAAATCATATTCCGCTTTCCGAGGCTGATAAATTTATGGCGATCAGGATAAGCAAGACTTTTCTGCTGCGAAAACTGCATCAATTAACCGGCATCGTGCCGCTCGGCGCGTTTTTCTTCGTGCATATGTTTACGAATTCAAAAGCGATGAGCGGCGAAAAGGTTTTTAACGACGCCGTTGCTGATATTCATCACATTCCGTATTTATTGTTTGTCGAAATTTTCGGCATTTTTCTGCCGCTCGCGTTCCACTCGATTTACGGCATTTTTATTTCAGCCGAAGCCAGAAACAATGTTTTTAACTATGCTTACGCGCGCAACTGGTTTTATTTTTTTCAGCGTGCTACCGGCGTTTTTCTGTTTTTCTTTCTCCTTTTTCATATTTTGAATATGCGATTCGGCGTAATTCCGGGGCTTGAAACTTACGGAAATCCGGTAGCCGGAAATGCCGACCGGGCTTTTGACATCGTCGCAAGCGAATTTCAAAGCATAGCCATTTTCATTTTCTACATCCTCGGCGTTGCTGCAACCGCTTGGCATTTGGCTTACGGATTCTTTTTGTTTGCGGTTGATTGGGGAATCGTGATCGGCGAAAAATCGCAAAGATATTTGCTTTACGGTTCAATGGGACTAGCAGTGTTTTTATTTTTAGTCGGCGCAAATGCGGCTTTCGCTTTCCGCTATAAATGCGGTTTGCTGCCTAAGGTTTTGTGCGAGGAAGCTGAAAAAAGCAAAATTGTCGAACCTTCTAAAAGCGGAGAGACAAGAAAGTTTTAATGTATGAGCGCGAATTAAACGAATGCGCGAAAAAATCCGTCTTCGTCAGTACGTGATGACCATTCACACCGATGAAGAAATGGATGATGACGGATTAACGATTTTCGACGTAGAAAACGCAATCTTGACCGGCGAGATCGTCGAGCGACAAAAAGACCGCGAAACAAAAGAAGCAAAATATTTGGTTCGCGGGCAAAGTTTGAACGGAACTGATTTTGTAGTGGTTGTGACAAAATTTGGCTTTGTCGGCAAGCTAATTATTTTAACTGTATATGTCGAATAAGGATAAAAGAAATTGCGACGTTTGCGGCAAACACGAGGCGCAAATTAAATACGTTACGCGCAGTTACGGCAAAGGCGCGAATTTATTGATTATTGAAAACGTGCCTGTGATTGTTTGCCAAAATTGCGGAGAGAGCTATTTAACAGCGGAAACTTTGCACGAAATCGAGCGAATAAAGCTGCATCGAAAGAGCTTTGCCAAGCAGCGCAGTGTCGCGATGGCAGAGTTTGCCTGAAAATATTAACGGAAACTTATGGCAGGGAAAAACGGAATCAGAATTGCGGTTATCGGCGGCGGTTTGGCGGGACTTGCGGCGGCAATGAAAATCGCCGAAAAAGGTCACACGGTTGATTTGCTGTCGGTCGTTCCCGTAAAACGCTCGCACTCGGTTTGCGCGCAGGGCGGAATCAACGGCGCGGTCAACACCAAAGGCGAAGGCGATTCGACCGCCGAGCATTTTGACGACACGGTTTACGGCGGCGATTTTCTGGCGAATCAACCGCCCGTCAAAGCGATGTGCGAAGCCGCGCCTTCGATTATTTATTTATTCGACCGGATGGGCGTTCCGTTTTCCCGCACGCGCGAAGGTCTTCTGGATTTTCGCAGATTCGGCGGCACAAAACATCACCGCACCGCGTTTGCCGGAGCTTCGACCGGACAGCAACTTCTTTATGCGCTCGATGAACAAGTGCGCCGCTACGAGACGGAAGGCAAAGTCAATAAATACGAAGGCTGGGAAATGCTATCGCTCATCCTGGACGACCATCAGGTTTGTCGCGGCGTGGTGGCGATGGATTTAAACTCGCTCGAATTAAAAGCCTTTCCTGCCGACGCGGTGATTATGGCGACGGGCGGACCCGGTTTGATTTTCGGTAAATCAACCAATTCGATGGTTTGTACGGGAAGCGCCAACGCCGCCGCTTATATTCAGGGCGCTAAATACGCGAACGGCGAATTTATTCAGGTTCACCCGACCTCGATTCCCGGCGAAGACAAATTGCGTTTAATGTCGGAATCGGCACGCGGCGAAGGCGGCAGAGTTTGGGTGCCGAGAAACGTCGGCGACAAACGAAACCCGCGCGATATTCCCGAATCGGATCGTTTTTATTTTCTCGAAGAAAAATATCCGGCTTACGGCAACCTCGTCCCGCGTGACATTGCCACGCGCGAGATTTTTCAGGTTTGTCTGGAAGGAATGGGAATCAACGGCGAAAATCAGGTTTACCTCGATTTAACGCATATTCCGGCTGAAACTTTGACTCGCAAATTGGGCGCGATTCTTGAAATCTACGAAATGTTTGTCGGCGACGATCCGCGACACGTTCCGATGCGGATTTTTCCCGGCGTCCATTATTCGATGGGCGGACTCTGGGTTGATTTCAATCAAAGAACAAACATTCCCGGACTGCTTGCGGCGGGCGAATGCGATTATTCGATTCACGGCGCCAACCGTTTGGGAGCGAATTCTCTGGTTTCGTGCGTTTACGGCGGTTTCGTCGCCGCACCCGCCGCGATTGAATACGCTCAAAACGTGGAAAGAAACGGCACGGAAACAAACGGCATTCACGCGGCGGAAGTGAAACGACAACAGGAAATCAACGATCAATTGTTGAAACAATCGGGCGGCGAAAATCAATACAAACTGCACGAAGAAATGGGTAAATGGATGACCGACAACGTAACGGTTGTTCGCTACAACGACCGCCTTCGCGCGACCGATGAAAAATTATTGGAATTGCAAGATCGTTTCAAACGCATTTCGATTGCAGATTCCAATCTCTGGGCAACGCAGGCTTTGCCGCACGCGAGACAGCTTAAAAATATGCTCGAACTCGCGCGCGTCATTACGCTCGGCGCTTTAAACCGCGACGAATCGCGCGGCGCGCATTACAAACCGGATTTTCCGAATCGGGACGACGAGCAATTTTTGAAAACCACAATCGCCGAATATTCGGGTGAAGGTCCGGTTTTGAGTTACGAAGCGGTTGACATCGGTTTAATCGTTCCGCGCAAACGCGATTACTCGAAAGGCAAAACCGATAAAGGCAAGCAGGAACAGGAAACTCTGGCTCTCGCCGGACAAGCCGCCGCTTCAGGTTTGCCTGTCAAAGACGGCGCGGCGCAAATCGTCGAAGCCGGTTACAATCAGAAACCCGAAAATTTAACGGCGGAAAAAATCTGGTCGCAGCCGAAAGGCGAATTAATTGACCCGGAAGAATCAAAGACGCGCGTCGAGCAAGGCAAACCGCTTGACGCGGCGGGCGGCAAACAAACCGACGAAAGATAAAAATGTCTGCGGAACTGAAACAGAAGAAAAAATTAACGCCGGAAGAGTATTTGGAGCTTGAGGAAAAAGCCGAATACAAAAGCGAATATTGGGACGGCGTAATGGTTCCGCTGCACGGCGACCCGCCGGAACTGGTCGGCGCGAGTGAAAGTCACAATTTGATTGCTTTGAATATCGCCGTTCAATTTCGGCTTAAACTTAATGAAAGATGCCGTACCTATGTCAATGATATGAAAGTTTGGGTAGAATCTTGGAAAAGATTTTTTTACCCTGACGTTGCTCTCGTTTGCGGGGAACGAAAATTTTACAACAATAAACGAACTGCGATTGAAAATCCGATTTTACTTGTCGAAGTACTTTCAAACAGCACGGAAGCCAAAGATAGAGGCGAAAAATTTAGGGCATATCGAACCTTGAATATGTTTCAGGAATACCTTCTGGTATCGCAAGATAAAGCCGTTATCGAGCAATTCGTTAAACAAGACGATGGAAGCTGGAAACTTTGGGCGACAATTGGATTAGAAAGCACGATAACTTTATTTTCTGTTGGAATAGAACTTAAATCTAGTGACATTTACGAATCGGTTGAATTTGAAGCTGAAGATTAAATTATGAGCGCAGGAAACGGACACGCAAACGGAAAAGCAAAAGAATTTACGCAGCCGCAAACGGTTAGATTCAAAATCAGGCGGCGCGAGAAAATGGATGCGGCGCAGTATTGGGAAACATTTGAAATTCCTTATCGCCCGAATTTAAACGTGATTTCGGCTTTGATGGAAATTCGCAAAAATCCCGTGACGACAGACGGCAAGCAGACAACCCCGCCCGTCTGGCAGATGAATTGTCTGGAACAGGTTTGCGGGATTTGCACGATGGTGATTAACGGGCGCGTGCGGCAATCGTGTTCTGCGCTCGTTGATCAACTGTTGTCGGAAGCGGGCGGCAGCGAAATCACGCTCGAACCGATGTCGAAATTTCCGAATGTGCGCGATTTGGTCGTTGATCGGGCGCAGATGTTTCAGCATCTGAAACGCACGAAAGTCTGGGTTGAGCTGGACGGAACTTACGATTTGGGACCGGGACCGAAAATGTCGCCCGAAGTCGCCAATGAGCGTTACGCTTATTCGCGTTGTATGACATGCGGCTGTTGTCTCGAAGCCTGTCCGCAATATCACGAGGACAATTACATCGGTCCGCAGGCAATCGCGCAGGTGCGTTATCAAAATATGCACCCGACCGGCAAAATCACGCGCGACGAGCGCCTGTCGGCGTTGATGGAAGACGACGGAATTGCCAATTGCGGAAACGCGCAAAACTGCGTGCAGGTCTGCCCGATGTCAATTCCGCTCACCAGAGCAATTTACGAGACAAACCGCGAAGTAACGATTCACGGGCTTTTCGGTTGGCTCAGAAAATAGCGAAACGAATAATTTATCGGGAAAAGCGGGCGAATTTTCGACCGCTTTTTGCTTTCGTTTTCAAACGTTTTTCATACCTATAAATACTGCAAAACAATCGTCTGAGAAAGCTGTTTCATAGATGAAATAAATGTTATAATTTTTGAACTGTAATCGTGCTGAAAATTGGCGAAAATCTCGGTCATTATAAAGTGCAGTCCGTAATCGGAGCGGGCGGAATGGGTGAGATTTATCGCGCTCGCGATACGCGCCTGCGGCGTGATGTCGCTCTTAAGATTCTGCCTGAAAATTTGATTCAGAGCGATTCGGCGATTGAGCGTTTTATGCGCGAGGCACATGCCGCTTCCGCGCTCAATCACCCGAACATTTTGACGATTTTCGACATCGGCGAACACGATAACATTCATTTCATCGCCACCGAATTTGTCGAAGGGCAAACGCTTCGCCAAAAAATGCAAAAAACGTCTGTCAGCTTGGCTGAAGCTCTCGACATCGCCGTTCAGGTCGCCAACGCGCTCGTTGCCGCGCACGAAGCGGGAATCGTTCACCGCGACGTAAAACCTGAAAATATAATGATTCGCAGCGACGGCTACGTAAAAGTTCTGGATTTTGGCATCGCCAAGCTAATGGAATGCGAACAGCCGAAAGTTGATGCCGGCGCCCTTGTGGGAGCGCAGGCGGTAACCATTCCCGGAATGATTATCGGGACGGCAAGTTATATGTCGCCCGAACAGGCTCGCGGTTTAACGGTTGACGGGCGAAGCGACATTTTCAGTCTCGGCGTGGTGATTTATGAAACGATTGCGGGGCGTCTGCCGTTTTCGGGCGCGACCGTCAGCGATATTATTGCCGCAATTTTGAAAGTTGACCCGAAGCCGATTTCCGATTTTGTCAAAAATGCGCCGTCCGATCTCGAATTGATTGTTGCTAAATCTCTCGAAAAAAACCTCGAAAAACGTTATCAGGCAATGACGGATTTTATGAGCGATTTAAAACGAATCAGACAGCGGCTTGAATTTGAAATTGAATTACAGCGCATTCACGACTCGAACGAGGAATTAGGCGTTACTACGAAAATTCTGCCTTCCGAACACCCGACTCAAATTTTGTCTAAAACTCGCATTTCGATGCGCAAAACACGTACTCGCAAGGCTATTGATTCGCTTGCCGTTCTGCCGTTTGTCAACGGCGACGCGGGAGCCGAAACCGAGTATCTTTCGGACGGCATCACGGAATGCATTATTAATTCGCTCTCCAAGCTGCCGAAATTGCGCGTCGTGCCGCGCAGCACGGTTTTTCGTTACAAAGGGCGCGAAACGGATTTGCAGGAAATCGGGCGCGAGCTTAGCGTGCGTGCGATTTTCGCCGGGCGAATTGTGAAAATCGGCGATTCAATAGTTGTCAGAACCGAGCTGGTTGATGTTGCCAACGAAGCGCAAATCTGGGGCGACCAATACCGGCGCGAAATGGGAGATATTTTTACTCTGCTCGACGATATTGCCGAAGACATCAGCGAGAATTTAAAGCTAAAACTGACCGGCGAAGAAAAGAAAAAACTTGCCCAGCGTTATACCGAAAACACCGAGGCTTATCAGTTTTATCTGAAAGGGCGCTATTTTGTCACGTCCAAGCGGACGGAAAGCTGGATAAAAAAAGGCATCGGGTATTTTCAAAAGGCGATTGATTTAGACCCGAATTACGCGCTCGCTCATTCGGGCTTAGCCGAGGCATATTGTTTTCTAGGTTCTTCAACCGGCGGCTGGGCGCCGCGCAAGGCTTATCCGAAGGCAAAAGCCGCGCTGTTTAAAGCTCTCGAACTTGACGACGCGCTGGCTGAAGCGCATTCGACAATGGGTTTCGCGCATTTGCTCTACGATTGGAATTTTGCCGAAGCCGAACGCCAATTTAAACGTGCTCTCCAGCTTAGCCCCAATTATCCGAACGCCCACGACGGCTACGGTTTTTATCTGAAAGCCGTCGGTCGTCACGATGAGGCAATTAGCAAATGTCTGATCGCGCAGCAACTCGATCCGCTTTCGCCGTTCGCGCACGTCAGCCTCGGTTACGCCTATTATTTCGCCCGTGATTACGACAAAGCGATTGAAGAATGCAACAAAGCGCTCGAACTCGATAAATATTCCACATTTGCGTATCGCAATCTCGGACTCGCCTTTTTGCAGCAAGGCAAGCTCGAAAATGCGATTACCTCCTTGAACAAAGCCGTAACGGTTTCCAACGGAGTTTCCGCATTTGACTCGTATCTGGGCTTTGCCTACGCCCGCGCCGATGAGCGCGCAAAAGCGATTGAGATTTTAGAGAATTTACGGGAAATTGCTAAACGGCAATACGTTTCGGCATACAATTTCGCAATGATTTACCTAGGTTTGGGCGATTCGGACGAAACCTTTAAATGGCTGGAAAAAGCATTTGAAGAACGTTCGGGATTTATGCCGTTTTTGAAAGTTGAGCCGATGTTCGATCTGGCGAGAAACGATTCGCGCTTTGAAAACTTGCTGAGAAATATCGGTTTCAACCCAAGTCAGTACCGGGAGCGGTAGCGACCGGGTAATTTAAGCGCACCCGGTCGCTACCGCTCCCGGTACTGACAAGCGCGCCAAAGATTAATCCGATTTAGTTTGAAAGTAGCCTTTGACCTTCGATCAGGGAAGAAACAGCTACAATCAAAGTTTCTTTATCAACCGGCTTGGCAAGATGTGTTTGAAATCCTGCTTCGAGCGCCGCCAAACGATCTTTGCTGCTCGCATATGCGGTCAGGGCGATGGCGGGCGTTAAGCCGCCGTTTTCTGCGTCCAGAGCGCGAACCTTCCGAATAAATTCGTAACCGTTTTCATCAGGCATTCCGATGTCGCTGATTAAAACGTCGAATTTTTTGGTTTTAAAAATTTCTAAGGCTTCAGGCGATGAAGCCGCCCTGGTCACGCTCGCGCCGCTTTGTTCGAGCTGAAAAGTCACTAATTCCAACGAATCCGCATCATCTTCGATTAAAAGTATGCTGCAATCATTGAGCGGAAGCGCGGTTTTGTTTTCAAGCGAAAGATTTTGAGCCGTTTTCTGCGGGAAACTGTTTTCAGATTCCGAAACCGGCGATTCGATTTCAAAATTTAGAGGCAAATCAACAATAAAAGTCGAGCCTTTCCCGACGCCTTCGCTCGCAACGCTGACCGTCCCGCCGTGAATCTCGACAAGATGCCGAACAATTGCCAAGCCCAGACCCAAACCGCCGTGCTGTCTGGTGCTTGAACCATCGGCTTGACGAAATCGGTCGAAAACGTAAGGCAAAAATTCCGGTTCGATTCCTTGTCCGGTATCGCTGACGGAAACGCGAACGTGCGTCGTCAATTTTTCCGCCTCGATTTTTACAGTTCCGCCCTGAGGCGTAAACTTGATTGCGTTTGAAAGCAGATTCCAGAAAACCTGCTGCAAACGGTCAGCGTCGCCTTTAATCGTTGGCAAGCGCTCGTCGTATTTGAAATTGATATTTATGTTTTTCAAATCAGCCGAAATCTGCACGGCTTCAATTGAGGATTCGACGACGGATTTTAATTCAATCGGTTTAACCGTAAGTCTCAACTTCCCCGTGATAATCCGCGAAACATCGAGAATATCGTTGATAAGCTGGCTTTGATTGCGCGCGTTGCGCCCGATAACTTCAATGGCGTATTTAACGGTTTCTTCGTCAAGAGAGCCGTTGGAAAGCATCTGCGACCAGCCGAGAATCGCCGTCAACGGAGTTCGCAGCTCGTGTGAAAGCGTCGCCAGAAACTCGTCTTTGACGCGATTGGCTTCTTCGGCTTTTAAACGAGCCGCTTGTTCGCGCTCAATAATCATCTCGCGTTCTTTTTCGATTTCTTTGCGCTCGGTAATGTCTTCGTGCATCAGGACGACTTCGCGCACATGATTTTGTTCGTCTTTGACCGGATAAATGAAGGCTTCCACCCAACGCGGTTGATTTATAAAATCGCCCCGGTCGGGATAATAGGGAATTGACGGAATTGTGGTCGGCGTCCCTTCAAACGCCTTTTTGATGTACGGCATTATGCCGCGTTCGACAAGCTGTTCGTCTTCGAGAATGTTGTAATCGGGCAAATCTGCGAGCGTCACGCCCCACAATTTTTCCCACGCTACGTTAGTTAGAATTGTTCTTCCGTCGGGAGAGAAAATCTGCGTGCTAATGGGCGATTGTTCGATTAGTTTACGAAAGCGTTTTTCTGAAATCTTTACAGCTTCTTCGGCTTGCTTTCGCTCAGTAATATCGAGCGTTACGCCGCGCATCCCAAGCGGTTTTCCCGCCTCGTCTTTAATTACGATTGAGTGCGATTCAACCCAGATTTCGCGCCCGTCTTTTCTGACCCAGCGGAAAGTGTTGATGTCGGCGCCGCCTTTTACAAAATGTTCGTTGGCGTGGGCGGCTGCCCGTTCTTTATCATCCGGGTGTACAATCGTCAACCAAAAATTCGGCGTCGCCAGCCATTCTTCGACCGTGTAACCGAGCATGGCTTCGACATAATCGCTGACGAAATTGATTCGCTGAGAATTAGCGTCGGGCTGTCCCCAAGCCTCCCAAACGACGCCCGGAACGCTCGAAAAAATGTCGGAAAGACGTTTGCGCTGATTTTCGATTTCTTGGTTTAAATGCAAACGCTCGACTTCGGATTTTTTTTGGGCGGTAATCAGCCAACTAAAAGTCAAACCCACAGCTAAAACGAGACCCGTGCGAACGAGTTCTTCAAGACTGTAATGAAACCTGAATTGGGGTGAGAATAAAAAAAAGTTGAGAACGAAAACAGCTAAAAAACTAGCCAGAAAACCGCCCCAGCGACCATAAAGCCAAGCACTCAAAGCGATTGTAATGTAAAAGAGCGGCGAGGGAACCGACTGCAAAATCACCCAAAACAACCACGTCAGCACCGAAGCAGTCCCGATCAGCAGCAAAACACCCGAAACAGGCAATAAAAAGCGACGAAATAGTGTCATTCAAGTCTGAATGTGGAAACAGCACCAGTAAATTTAAAATCGCTCAAACGTGATGAGGAAACGCCGTTAATCACTGACTAATATCTACACTAAGGAACTGCAATTTACAACTTTATATTAAGTTGCATTTTTACGACCAGTAATTTCGGTCAAGCGAGCGGTAACCAATTGCTTCGCTCAAATGCGTTAGCTGAATTTGGTCGCTCGAATCCAAATCTGCAATGGTGTGGGACTTTTAAAATGCGGCTATGTGCGGACGGTTGAGATGACGTGGGCGGAAACAAGCTGGCGACAACCTTAAATTTAAGAGGTTACGTTGATAACAACATAGCTGTTTCCGCCTCGCATCAATTGATTTGTTGGGCTGCCTGCTTTAACTAGAATTGCTTCGCACCGTAACCGAACTTCTTTTAATTTCTCGTCTATGTGTCAGAACAGGGCGCGCCGCGGATGGGCTGTTTGAGCGTTAGCAATCGTTGATCAATCCGCCTTGCGCACTACTTTGTTTGAACAATTAGCGGAGAATTACTTTGAAAATCATTTCAACAATCTGTTTGAAAAAAACAAAAAACGTGCCAATAAGAACAAAACCTCCGCCTACAAGTCCGAAAACAGACAAACGATACCAAAGACGGAAGGCTGTTCCGACAATGGCTTCTTCGGGCTGATGCGGATTGTAATAAACCGGCACATTTTCCCCGATTCGGTAATTGCTCACGTTATCATATATTTTCTGCGTGTAATCAATTACGCGCCCGTCTGCCGTCTGAAAACGCACTGTCGGGCTGTATAAAGTGCTTCTAGGACTAGAATCGGTGTGTCTCATGCCCATCATAGTTTCACTATTGACTACTATGCCAATCGTTCTCGCTGACTTTTTAATTCTCATCCATTTCCTCAACAACAAAACGATTGAGCCAGTGAAAAGCGACAAACCGAGCAAAATCTGCAAAATACCTATAGTTGTACCTGTACTATCCATAACATTTTCCCGCCTTTGTTTTGATTTCTCCCTAAAAAATTTCTACTAATTTTAATTTAGCTTGCAAAGTTTTTGTCGAGCAGAGTAATACGAAGGCAGCCCAACGGCGGCGTTGACGCGGCGCGAAACCGGCTACACACAAGCCGAAAGAAACCACGCAAATTTTGATGAAAGTCGCTGTTTCGCGCTCGCGTCCAATAACTTGTTTGGCATTGCCCGCATTTAGAAAACTACTGTTGCGCCAGCCGAGTGCCTTGAAAAGCAACGGGCTGCCATCGTCCTTGTCGCTTAATAAATGTAGTCGTATAGCGAAAGGTTTCCGTCTTGCCGCCAGCAGTTACTACATATCGAGCCGTTACAATTGCCGCGTTGCCAAAAACACGCGCCTGTTGATCAGAGTCTTTGAGAGTAAAATCTGCGGGTATGTTTTTGAAACCTTCGAGATATTGCGCTTTGGTGAGAAAAACTCCGTCCGGCATTGAAAGAGTTATATCGTCGGGAAGCATCCGAGCAATTGCGGTTGTGTCGCGCCGCCCAGAAAGGTCGCCCCAATCTGTCATAAGTTGTATCAATTGCTGCTCGACTTTGTTTGTTTTGCTCGGTTTGTTTTGAGTTTGGCTAAAGGCGAAAGAACTTGCGCCGAAAATAACCAAAGCGATAACCAGAAACTTTTTCATAAGAACCTCTTTAATTGTTCAATGTTAAGAGAAACTGCAAATCAAATAAACTGCTCAAACTAAAAATTCAAATCGTTCGGTGAAACCAAGAAGATGCCGAACTATTGATTGAGCGGAATCATTCCGCCCAATCGTCACATTTTGCGTATTGACGGAAACGATTCTTGTCAATACGCTAATTTCGTGTGTTATCTGGAATCATTCGCGTCAATAACCTTATAGACGGAATCAAAATAAAACAGTTTCACTCTTTTCGCAAACAAAAAATGCCTGCACGCAATAAGGGCGAAGGACAGTTCTCAATAGCGCTCTTATTCGGTGCAGGCTTCCGCACTTAATTTTTACGACCAATAATTACGGTCGAGTGAGCGATAACTGATTGCTTCGCTTAAATGCGTTAGCTGAATTTGCTCGCTCGAATCCAGATCGGCAATGGTGCGGGAGACTTTTAAAATGCGGTCGTGAGCGCGAGCCGAAAGCCCTTGTCTGGTCATTGCGCGCTCAAGCAACTTTTCCGCTTCCGGCTCAAGCTCGCAATGTATCCGAATCAATTTCGGCGGCATCGCGGCATTTGAAAAAACGCCTTCGCCCGCGAGCCTTTCAAGCTGAATTCGTCTTGCCTTAACTACTTTCTGCCGAATCGTTTCCGAGCTTTCGCCGTCGGGCAAATCGCGCCCGCGCAATTCCTGAAACTTCACCGCCGGAACTTCGATGTGAATATCAATCCTGTCGAGCAGCGGACCGGAAATTCTGCCGAGATAACGCTGAATCTGAACGGGAGAGCAGCGACATTCCTGAGCAGAGCCGAAATTTCCGCAAGGGCACGGATTCATCGCACCGACAAACAGAAACGACGCGGGAAACGTCAGCGACATCGCGGCTCGCGAAATCGTCACGCGCTCGTCTTCCATCGGCTGGCGCAGAACTTCCAAAACGTTCCGGTCAAATTCCGGCAATTCGTCGAGAAACAAAACTCCGTGATGCGCGAGAGAAACTTCGCCCGGTTTCGGGACAGCCCCGCCCCCGATTAAACCCGCGTCGGAAATCGTGTGATGCGGCGAGCGAAATTGGCGAGCCGTAATCAAACCGGAATTATTCGTCATTCCGGCGACCGAATAAATCTTGGTGATTTCAAGAGCTTCTTCAAATTCGAGCGGCGGCAAAATCGTCGGCAGACGTTTGGCGAGCATCGTTTTGCCCGAACCCGGCGGACCGACGAGCAAAATATTATGCCCGCCCGCGCTGGCGATTTCGAGCGCTCGTTTCGCGGAGTTCTGCCCGCGAACTTCGCGGAAATCAACCGAATAATTTGGCTGCTGCTGCATAATTTCCGCCGTCGTGACCGTTAAAGGCAGAGGAGGATTGTTTGAATGCAGCGCGATGATCGTTTCAACGGCGTCGCGCAAAGTCGTGACGGGAAAAACGCGGATTCCGGCAACAACTGCGGCTTCGCGGGCGTTTTCTTCAGGCACGATTAAATCCCGGATTCCGCTCTCGCGCGCTTTAATGGCAATCGGCAAAACGCCGCGCACGTTGCGAACGCGCCCGTCGAGCGACAATTCGCCGACCGCCAAAACCTCGGTCAGATTTTCCGCTTTTCCCAAATCGCCGTTTGCGCCCAAAATTCCCAGCGCGATGGGCAAATCAAAGCTCGCGCCTTCTTTTCGCACATCCGCCGGAGCGAGATTGATGACGGTTTTGTGAAACGGGAAAAAGTATGAGCTGTTGGTAATTGCGGCGCGAATTCGTTCTCTCGATTCGCGCACTGCGGCGTCGGGAAGCCCAACAATGGTCACGATTGGATTTGAATCGGCTTCGCCTTTGACCGGCTGGAGATTGACTTCGATGTCAACGAGGTTGGCGTCAATGCCGTAAACGGCGGCTGACTGAGTGCGAAAAAGCATAAATTCTCCCACTTCTTAACTTTTTCTGAAACTGTGCCGCCATTGTGCGCGAAAGACGAAATTTTTTCAATTTAATTCGGGGTTTTTGATTTTTGCACCAGCGCGATGAAGCGCGGGTCTTGACTGAGATTATCGAAACGCGGCTCTTCATTGAGGAAGCAGATGCTGTGGTCGTTTGCGAGATATGCCTTTTCAAGCCACGCTAAAGCGTTTTCCCGGTCGTTAAGAGCGGCAAAAGCGAGCGCGATTTCGTTGGCGTAAGAAGTCGGATTTTGTTGGACGAACGGATCGTTCAAGGCTTTTTCGAGAAGCCGCGCGGCTTGGTCTCGATTATTGCCGATTGCTTCGACTTGAGCTTGAATAATCAGCCAGCCCAAATCCTGGTCGTTTGCTCCGCTGTAGCTTCGCTCTTTTTGAAAAGCGGCAAGCGCGGCGTTGTAATCGCCCTGCGCCTGATAAATCCAGCGCGCCGCTTTGTGTCCCGGAACGAATGCCGGATTGATTTTTAAAGCATCGGAAATTTCCGCCAAACCTTCTTCATAACGGCGCGCGCGAAAATAAACCATACCGGCGGCAGACCGAACAATCAGGGCGGTCGGATCGAGTCTTTGCGCGGTTTTAATTTCGGCAAGCGCTTCATCGTGTTTGCCCGTTCCAGACAGCGCCAGAGCAAACCAGTGATGCGTCGCCACATAAGATGGATTGAGACGGATGGCGCGGCGAAATTCTTTTTCCGCCGCTTCAAAATTGCGTTCGCCGTTGAATCTGATATAGCCGAGCGAGGCGTGCGCCTCGCTCAGATTTTCGTCGAGCTTGAGCGCGCGCAAAGCGTTTTCTTCGGCAATTTTGTAAGCATTGGGCGGCGGCGGAACGTCGTAGAGCACGAGCAGCGAATAACAATCGGCGACGCCGACATACGGCAGCGCAAAATTCGGATCGCGCTCCGCCGCTTGATTAAAAATCTGAATGGCGCGGCGCAGATTTTCCGGCGAGCGGTTTGCCATTTGAAAACGCCCGATGAGATAAAGCTCGTAAGCGAGCGCGTTTTCCGTGTGGCGTTTGTTGAGCAGCGCACGTTCTTCGCGCGTCGGAACGATTGACAACGCCTCTAAAACTCCTTCGGCGGCGAGATTTTGCAGAGTCAGCAAATCACCTGCATTTGCCGTAAATTTTTCGGCAAATAAAGTTTGCCCGTTTTCGACGTTTACCAGCTCGGCGTTAAACTCGCTCTTGTCGCCAACCGTTTGCAATGAACCGCGCAAAACATAATCGGCTCCGAGTTTTTGGGCGGAAACGTTGATTTCGCCTTCGTTTTTGGCGATTTCGCGCCCTGCGCCCGACGAGAGAACCGAAACTGCTTTGACCGCTCCGAGCTTTCCGGTCAAAGCGTCAGCCAAACCGCTTCCAATCGAATTTGTCGCCGCATTGTCGCTTTTAAACGGCAGGACAACCAGAATTTTTGCGTTCGTTTGCGTGTTATTGGCGGGACGAAACAGAAAATAAGCAGCCGCGCCGACGGTTAGAACAGCAAACGCGATTGCCGCAATGAAAAGATAATTAAATTTTCGTTTTTTCTCTTCAATTTCTTCGGGCAGACTTAATGTATCGTTCCTCGAATCGTGCAGCGGATTTGTGTCGGGGTCTTTTTCATTAATTTCGCCGGTTGTTTCGGATGACGTAATCGGCGTTATCGAAAAATCCTTTTTCTGTTTATTCGTTTTTTGGGCTAGCTGCGGCAGGAGCAACTCGACTATGCGGGCGGAAATCGAATCTTCGAGATGAAAAATGTCTGCTTCGGTTTCATCAAACTGCGATGCCCACAACACGCTTTGATTGCTGATGTCGAGAAGCTGAACGCTAAAGCGCGTGCGCGATTCGGCGGGCAGAATGTGACCGTCCAAAATATAATCAACGCCGAGCCGCCTGCCTAATTCAAACGAATCTTCGATTTTCTCGGCGAGCGGCAGCACTGCTCCGGTCGGTCGAACTGAAAGACCTTCGACATCGTGCAGGCGAATCGTCAAAGCGTCCGCCAAACCGACGCCGAGCGGCGTTTTGGTCTCGCCGCGCAAAAGGCGGAACGGAACAATCGCCAGCGTTATCGGCGGCGCGGCGTTTGAATCGGCTCTTCTTTGTTCGGGGGATTCGAGCATTTTCCGTATGCTCAAGCAAAACCCGTTTGCACGGCAACTGTCAAGCGAATCGGTTTGGTTGCCGCCTATAAATTAAAAGTTGTAAAATTTCGCCGCCTTTCGAGCAACTATGATAAAGGACAACCGCGTCATAACCGCGAGATTGCACAGACTCTGTACAGAAGAATCGAAAATTTGGAGCGCGAACGATGAATGTGA
>DASWLV010000209.1:0-22991 GCA_036400075.1 Pyrinomonadaceae bacterium | reverse complement strand
GCCCTTTTTAATTCTTCGAGCGCATTTTGCCGTTCCTGTTCGGCTTTTCTTCGTTTGGTAACGTTCAAATGCGAAACAACTGCGCCGTTTGTGCCGGAGAGCGGCGTTACGTGCAGCAAAAACCAGCGTTGTTCGCCCGATGGACTGTGGCAAGGATATTCAAGCGTGAAATAATCTTTTTGTTTGTTTAAAACCTCGCGAATGCCTTCCTCAACCTGCCGGGCAAGCTCGCCGCCGTCCACGCGGCAAACTTCAAAATAGTTTGCGCCGACATCTATCTTTTTTTTATCGTTTCCGTTGTTATTTACGGCAAATCGTTTCCAGCCGTCGTTCGTTGCGATAATTTGACCGTTTTCATCAATAATGGCGATATGTTCGAGCATCGAATCAATCACGGCTTGATAAAAATCGCCGCTTTCCGCCGTAGCAGGTTTTTCTTCGCTCTGCATACCCCAAATTTGAGTCAAACGGCGATTTTCGACGACTCCGAAAACGTTTGTGGAAAAATGACGCGCATTTCCCGCAGAGTCGCAACGAACGCTTTTCACGTTTTCCAGCCGATAGCCGGATTGAATAAAATCGCGCAAAAACATTTGCGTGTCGGCAAACAAATCGGCGGGAAAGCTCTCGCCGAAAAGACGAATCATTTCAACTGACGATTCGCAACCAAACGAGCGCGCCAGAGTTTCATTGCATTCGGCAAGAAATCCGAAACGCTCGATTTGCTCGATTTGTTCTTTTTCGCCGAGTGAAGCTGAGACACCGTGTTTAAGCTCGATCCGCCAGATAGGAGTAGGATTTTGAGTGACGAACGCAGAACAGGATTCTGCGCTTCCCGCCCAAAAAACGTTTTTCGACGCTTTCTCGCTGCTGCTATTTGAAATATTATTCCGACCTTTAAATTGCCAATTCCTTGAATGCTCCGTATAAACCGACATAAAATTAAATATAAATCCATCAAATAAATAACAATAAACCAACAAATCTTTTCGCTCGGTGAGCTAAAAAGATTCCCAAAACAAACAATCACCGTGCCACAAGGCAGAGGTAAATTTTGTAAGATAATGAAAATAATAATTTAAGCGATTATAAAGTTCGATTTTGTACACAACCGTACCGAAATGCTGCCGACTTTAAGGCAAATTTTTAATAGAAAAGTTAGAAGCTATTCGACGGATTAAATGTGCCGAAAGCATACGCCTCTCTTTTCAGGCGCTTTTTAACCCGGAAAAGTCTGTATTGTCTCAATACAAAAAATATTTACGCCAAATTCTAAAAATTTCCCGCCAAATAAAATTCCGTCTTTCAAAAATTGAATAAATAAACCTAAAAACATTCGCTAATAGCTAATTGGCATAATGATTGCTCGAAGCACTGCGGCAAATATTATTTGTAATTATTCTTCAAGGATGGGTTCAATAAATGGCAATCAACGCAGTAGCAGCACTTAACCGAACAAGTTCAATTGGGCAAAACAAATGGCAATTACCGGGTGACGGAAAAAGCAATTTGACCAATCGGGCGGGCTTGAAACCGGCTTTCCCCGTTTCACCGTTCATTTCGGCAAAAGACAAAACCGAATCGCAGCCGCAGCTCGGAAACGAGCTTTTGCTGAGTCTTCCGGTTGATGTATCAGTTAAACTGCAACCCGCGATGCAGAAAGTCGTATTCGAGCGCGGACAAACAATTTACGACATCGGCGATACTTTCGATTTTGTTTATTTTCCGATTGATCTGGTCGCTTCGCGCCTTTGTTTGATGGAAGACGGCGCGATGATCGAAGTCGGCGTGGTCGGACGCGAAGGACTTCTCGGAATTTCTTCGATGATGGGCGCGATAACGGCGAATTGTCTGACGATTGCTGAAACGGGCGGAACCGCAATTCGCGTCAGAACCAAGCTGCTCCGCGATATTTTCCGTCAAAACCAAAAACTGCAAAAGATTTTGCTCAATTATTATAGCGATTTTCTCACGCAGGTTTCACAACGCGCCGCTTGCCGCTGCCGCCACACCGTCGCGCAGCAGCTTTGCACCTGGCTGCTGCTCGTTCACGACCGCGCCACTGGCAACGATTTGGCTTTGACGCAGGAAACAATCGCCAATCGTTTGGGCGCTCGCCGCGCCAGCGTGACGGTTGCTTTAAACGAATTGGAAAGAAACGGATGTGTACAGTCGCGGCGCGGACACATCATCATTTCCAATCGCAGAGGTCTGGAAAACTGTGCGTGCGAATGTTACGACATTTTACGAAGCGATTTTCATTTTGAATTAAAAGCCGCTCGCGTTCAGTAAAAGCGGCTCAAAACTGTGGGGGCAATGGGGAATTATTTTTTAATAATTCCTCTTGTCCTTTTTCATTCCCCATTTATGCAGACCAAAACCGCACAGATTTCTCCTTTCGGTAATCATTTGATTGACGCTTTGCCGCCGTCTGAAAAAAACAATCTGCTCGCTCATACCAGACCGATTGTTTTGGATGCAGAACAGTCGCTATACGAAGTCGAAGATTCCATCGGCTCGATTTATTTTCCGCTTGATGCGGTCGTTTCTTATTGCAGCTTAATGGAGGATGGCTCAAGCGCCGAAGTTTGTTTGACGGGACGCGAAGGTGTAATCGGAATTCAGGCGATTTTCGGCGAGCAAATCGCCCGCAACTGCACGACCGTGTTAACCGCCGGTGAGGCTCTCAAAATGGACACGGCTGTGATGCGCGATTTTGCCGCCACAAATGATGAGCTGCGCTCTCTGCTGCTCGGTTTTTACGGCAACTTGATGCGCCAGGTTTCGCAGCGCGCGGTATGCAACGGGCGGCACAGTTTGCAGCAGCGTTTTTGTTTTTGGCTGCTGCTCGTTCACGAGCTTGCCGGAAATGACGAGATTCCGCTGACGCATGAAACGATTGCCAGAAAGCTCGGCGCGCGCCGCGCCGGAGTGACCAACGTCGCCGGAGCAATGCAGGAAAAAGGCGCGATTTCCTACGCCCGCGGAACCGTTCGAGTCCATGACCGCAAGCTGCTCGAAGCGGAAGCGTGCGAATGTTTTCAGGCTTTAAAATTCTAATTGTTCGTGGATCGTGGTTCGTTGTTCGTTGTTTTTCTCTTTAAAGAAGGGTTTGAATTTCAAATGACAATGTTCTTTAGCGATTTGCAACGAACTACGAACAAATATTTTTGATGTTGGCAATTAAATCGGCGAAATTTACCGGCTTTCGTTGATATTGATTAAACCCGGAAGCCAGGATTCGCTCGCGGTCTTCGGCTGAAGCGTAAGCCGTCAGAGCAATTGCCGGAATTTGCCGCAGACGTTTGTTTTTTGATTGCCGGATTTTGCCGATAAACTCCATTCCGTTCATTTCCGGCATTCCGATGTCGCTGACTAAAACATCGGGAACGCTTTTTTCGATGACTTTCAGCCCCTCGATTGCCGACGCAGCCGTTTGAACTTGCGCGCCGCGCGAAGAAAGCATTGTTCTCAGCATTTCGAGCGCATCCGTGTCGTCGTCAACGACCAGCAAATTCAAATTTTCCAAATCCTGTTCTTTTTGTTCAACCGCGAATATTTTTTCCGCTTCACCCAACACAGTGTGGCTGTGCATCGGGAGGCGAATAGTAAAAGTCGCGCCTTTGCCGACACCCTCGCTTTCGGCGAAAACTTCGCCGCCGTGCATTTCGACCAGATGTTTGACGATTGCCAAACCTAAACCGAGACCGCCATGCTTGCGTTTTGAAGAGCTGTCCGCCTGACGAAAGCGGTCGAAAACAAAAGGCAAAAACTCCGGCTCGATGCCGACTCCCGAATCAATGACTTTTAATTCGGCTCGGGTTTCGTTGCAATCGAGCTTGACGACGATTTTGCCGCCCGACGGAGTAAATTTGATTGCATTGGTCAGCAAGTTGTTGACGACTTGCTGCAAGCGTTCGGCATCGCCCTGCAAGATACAGGCTTCGGAATCGAATTCGGTCACCAACTCGACGTTTTTGGTTTCGGCGGTCGGCTGGGCGACTTCGGTTACGGATTTGATCAGCGGCAGGAAATCAAACTGTCTGTTTTCAAGCCTGATTTTGCCCGAAATAATTCTGGAAACGTCCAAAATATCTTCAATCAATTTCGTCTGCAAATTGATGTTGCGTTCGATGACTTCGACCGCGCGGCGCGTTTTTTCGGCGTCTAGCTGCCCGGTGCTGAGCATTCGCACCCAGCCGAACATCGAGTTGAGCGGCGTTCTCAATTCGTGCGAGAGAACAGCGAGAAACTCGTCTTTCGAGCGATTGGCAATCTCGGCTTCGCGGCGGGCGTTCGCCTCGATTTCGAGCAAACGGACGTTTTCAATTGCGACTGCAGCCAGATTTGAAGCCATTTCGAGCGAGACAACGTGGTCTTGATTAAATGCGGCGGTTTCGTAAGCCTGAACTTCCAAAGTGCCGATGATTCTTCCCATCACAACCATCGGCGCGACCAGCGACGAATCGGGGACGATCCCGTTTTCCTCGCCGATGACTATGTGCGGACGATTCGCCATCGCTTGCCGGTAATTGCCGACGACGATTGTTTGTTGTTGGAAGATGGCTTGAGAATTCGGTCCGCCGTCCTGAGTGAGCGGCATCGGCGGCAAGCTGGCAACGTCAAGCTCTGCGCCTTCAGCCCAGCCGTAAGCCGCCGTCCGCAAATTTTTATCCGAATCGTAAAACGAAACGAAAAACCCGATGCAAGGCATCGAAGCGCGAACGAAATCGCCGATTGCCCTGTAAATCGCGGTCAAATCGCGCGCCGTGCCGAGCGTTTGCGCGAGCGGGACAATGCGCGAGAGCAGCGCCTGATATTCCTCAGCCGCCTGACGTTCGGCTTTGAGCAGAGCTTCGCGGGCGCGTTTTTCTTCGGTGATGTCTTGAACTTCGATTACCGTACCGACCGGCTCGCCGCTTTTGAAAATAGGGCGTCCCGAACAGCGCACCGGATAAAAATGCCCGTTTTTGTGAACAAAAACGTCTTCGTAACCGACGACCGCCTCGTGCAGCGGAAGCGCTTTGTCGAGCGGGCATTCTTCTTTTGGAAAAGGCGAGCCGTCCGGTCGCGTGTGATGAATTTTATAATGCAGAATCTCGCCGATTAAGTCTTCCGGTTTAAAACCTGTGACGCGCTCAGTCGCGTGATTCGCAAATGTGCAAAACCCGTGGGCGTCCATCATCAGCAGACACGATTGAGTATTGTCGGTAATGGTCTGCGTCAGATTGAGCTGAAAGCTCACTTGTTGTTCGATGATTTTACGCTCGTGAATATCAACGACCGAGCCGGTATAACCTAAAAACTCGCCATTTTCGCCGAAACGCGGCTGCGCGGAATCAATCATCCAGCGATATTCGCCATCGCGGCGGCGCAGCCGATATTCAACGTAAAACTCGCCGCGCCGCTCGTTGGCGGACAAAAACGCTTCTTCGGCACGATTTTGGTCGTCCGGGTGCGCCGCTGAAATCCAGCCGAGACCTAAACTGGTTTCCGGCGTTTGTCCGGTAAACTCGTACCACAATTTGTTTAAATAAGTGCAGCTTCCGTCTGTATCGGTTACCCAAACCATTACGGGCAAATTGTCCGCCATTTTGCGGAAGCGAACTTCGGATTCACGTAATTTTTCTTCGGCTTGTTTTCTTTCGCTAATGTCGCGGACGATGCTCAGCAGAAAACGCTCGTCGCCGATGTCCGCGCCGACTGCGCTTACTTCAACGTCAAAGGTTGTTCCGTCTTTACGACGATGAATGGTTTCAAACAAAATGCCGCGCAGATTTGCTTGTTCGAGTTGCTGAGGAAGTTCGGTCAAACGTTCCGCCGCGCGCAAATCGGCAATTTTCATTGTCAGCAATTCCGTCTGCGCGTAGCCGTAAGCGCGCGCCGCCGCCGCGTTTGCTTCGACGATTTCGCCCGTCGGTCGAACCATCAAAACAATATCGCGCGCCTGAGCGGAAACGAGCCGATAGCGTGCCAGCACCTTTTCGCTTTCTTTCAATTTGGTTACATCGCGCTGCGTTCCCCAAGCTCGAAACAGCTTTCCGTTTTCGACGACTCCTATGAGATTATTGCTGAAATAAACATCGTGCCCGTCAGCGTCTTTTTCGTGCGACTCGGCTTCAGTCAGACGATAACCCGATTCAAGAAAAGCGCGAAGATAAGCCTCGTTTGCGGGGTCTTCGGTGACAAACAAATCAGCTAAGCGGGCGCCGATGATTTGGTCGGCGGAATCGAAGCCGTACATCTTTGCCATCGCGTCATTGCATTCGGCGAGAAAGCCGCGTTCGTAGGCAAGCTTTAGCTGTTCTTCGACCGCCAGATTTGTCGGAATCGGCTCGTCCAATTCAAAACGCCAGATTCCTTCGGAGCTTTGTTCGATAAAAGCGCGATAGCGTTCTTCCGCCTCACGCAGTTTTTCTTCGGCGAGACTTTGTTCGGTGACATCGCGGTTAGCTTCCAGAACGATCCGTTTGCCTGCGATTGCGGTCAGCATTTGACGGCTTTCAATTGTCAAAACGCGATTATCTTTGCATAAGCGTCGGATTTTCCCGGTCCAGCGCCCCGTTTTTTCAAGCGTTTGCCGGTAATCATCGAAAGAAACGGGAAAATCGCTTTTCATCAGCGCATGGCTCGATTTACCTAAAGCTTCGCCGATTGAATAACCGTAAAGCTGCTCGCAGCCTTGATTCCAATAAACAATTCCGCCATCGAAATCCGAGGCGAAAATCGGGTCGTAAGAAAGCTGAAAAAGCGCCAGTTGCTGATGCAGCTCGTCCTGAGCTTTTTGCTCGGCGTCGGAATCAGCGACCAATAAAATTGTTTCGGTGAGCATAGCTTTCAAACTAAAATTCTCGACTCAAAATGCCAGCCTTTATTCGTTCTCAAAATCGCAAACTTGTTTTCCGGCTTTCTTCAACGATTCGGCTGAAAAACCTAGTTCCGACAAGTACAAAAATGTTTTTTACAAATTAACGGCGGCGCTGAAAAACGCCGCGTTTAATGCGAACGGCATTACAAATATACAACAAATCGAAACCTCTGTCGCGCAATGTGAAATTTAGTACATCGTTCGTTTTCGCTGTATTCAAATGCTTCAAAATCGAATTTTCAAGAAAAGGAAAATCCCTGTAAATATTGATATTTCGGTGAAACGGCTCTTGGCACAAAACTTGTAATGGTCGGAGTAGAACTGTCAGAAAGATGTCAGAAAACCGTACACGGACGGCTAACCTTTAGCTCGTTCGGAAAGGAAGTGTGAAAAATCGCGCAAAAACCGATTATTACTTTTTTTATCTTTGGGAAAAAAAGTAATTGAAATTTATGGAAACTGAAAACGCAAACAACAAGACGTTGCCTGATTTGATTTGCCTGTCGCATCTGCGCTGGAATTTTGTCTGGCAGCGCCCGCAGCATCTTTTGAGCCGTTTTGCCAAAGGGCAAAGAGTGTTTTTTGTCGAAGAGCCGTTTGTCACGGACGATCCGCTGCCGCGTCTCGACATTCAAAAGCACGAAACGGGCGTGACGGTCGTCGTGCCGATTGTGCCGAAAGAACGTTGGGAAGCTGGCGAAGCCGAAGCGATTTTGCACGAATTATTCGACACGCTTTTTATTGACCAAAATATCGGCGAATTTTTCTTCTGGTATTACACGCCGATGGCTTTTGAATGGACGAAGCACAAAAACCCGCTCGCCGTCGTTTACGATTGTATGGACGAGCTTTCGGCTTTTAAGAACGCTCCGGCAAATTTGCTCGAACGCGAAAAACAGCTTTTTGAAGTTGCCGATTTGGTGTTCACCGGCGGGCAAAGCATCTTTGAAAACAAACGCGATAAACACGACCGCGTTTTCTGTTTTCCATCGTCAATCGAAACCGAGCATTTCGCCGAAGCCAGAAACATTTCCGAAGAACCGGAAGACCAAAAAGAAATCGCGCATCCGCGGCTCGGTTTTATCGGCGTGATTGATGAAAGATTGGATATTGATCTGGTCGGAAAAATTGCCGCGCTTCGTCCTGATTGGCAATTCGTGATGATCGGTCCGGTCGTCAAAATCAGCGAAGATGATTTGCCGCGCGCCGCCAACATTCATTATCTCGGCGGCAAACAATACGCCGATTTGCCGAAATATCTGGCGAGCTGGGACGCGGCGCTGCTGCCGTTTGCTTTAAACGAAAGCACGAAATTCATCAGCCCGACGAAAACGCCGGAATATTTGGCAGCCGGATTGCCGGTGGTTTCCACTCCGATTAAAGACGTGGTGCGACCTTACGGCGAAATGGGATTTGTTCACATCGCCGACACGCCCGAAGGTTTCGTGCAATCGTGCGAAGAAGCGCTGAAAGAAGTACGCGATGAACGATTGCCGAAGGTTGACGAATTTTTATCGAAAAGCTCGTGGGATAAAACGCAGCGGCAAATGGCTGAACTGATTGAAGAAATCATTGATGCCCGGCAAATGCACGACCGCGCGGCTCATTCTGCGGCGGCAGCGGCAAATCATGACGCGACTGAACATTTGACTGAAAAAGTGACGCCTTCGCACGGGCGAATTTCGTAAGTTCGTTATCGAACGGAGCTTAGCGTTAAAAAGTGATATAATCTTTTAAATTATAAAAAACGGGAGAAGAAATAAATGTTTGATTATTTAATTGTGGGGGCAGGTTTCGCTGGCAGTGTGTTGGCGGAAAGATTGGCAAATGGCTCAGGAAAAAAGATTTTGATTTGCGACAAACGACCGCACATCGCCGGCAACGCATACGATCATTATAATGACGCCGGAATTCTGGTTCATAAATACGGTCCGCACATTTTTCATACCAATTCAAGTGAAGTTTTTGAATATCTTTCGCGTTTTACCGACTGGCGTTCTTATCAGCACAGAGTTTTGGCGAACGTTGATGGGCAGCTTGTTCCGATTCCGATTAATTTGGACACAATTAATAAACTTTACGGATTGAATTTAACGAGCTTTGAAGTCGAACAATTTTTTGAAAAAGTTAGAGAAAAAGTTGATCAGGTTAAAACTTCCGAAGATGTCGTCGTCGGCACGGTCGGACGCGAATTGTATGAGAAATTTTTCCGCAATTATACGCGTAAACAATGGGGTTTAGACCCTTCAGAATTGGACGCTTCGGTGACTTCGCGCGTGCCGACCAGAACGAACCGCGACGACCGTTATTTTACCGATACTTATCAAGCTATGCCGCTGCACGGCTATACGAGAATGTTCGAGAATATGCTCGATTCGCCGAACATCAAAGTTATGCTCAACTGCGATTACCGCGAAATCGTCAAAGACATTCCATTTAAGGAAATGGTTTACACCGGACCTGTGGACGAATATTTCGATTATCGTTACGGAAAACTGCCGTATCGCTCGCTGTATTTCAAACATGAAACGCACGATGTTGAGAAATATCAGGAAGCGCCGGTCGTCAATTTCCCGAACGAGCATCTTTACACCCGAATTACCGAGTTTAAAGCTCTGACCGGACAGGAACACCGCAAAACGAGCATCGTTTACGAATATCCGCGCGCCGAAGGCGATCCGTATTATCCGGTACCGCGCAAAGAAAATGCCGATCTTTACGCGAAATATAAAGCTCTCGCCGACGCAATGCCCGACGTGCATTTTGTCGGACGCCTTGCGACTTACCGTTATTACAATATGGATCAAATCGTCGCCCAGGCTTTGACGCAATACGGAAAAATCATCGGTAAGAAACGCTCGGAAGCGACTGTTGTGACGATGGACAAAAAACTCGTCGTGCCTTCGAGCTTGATTGCCGCCAACGGCAAAAACGGGCATACGAACGGCAAAACGGTTTCAACCAGCTAAATTTCGAGCAGCAAAAATACGAAGTCCACAGAGAAAAATAAAAACTCTGTGGACTTCGTATTTTTTGTGGCAAAATATTTTTGTGGAAAGCAAACTCGAAAAAATGAACAAACGCCGCGTGCAGATGGAAGACGGGCGGCGTCACATATTTTTTTACACTTTCGACGATAATGAGTCAGAAGAATCAAACCGTCAGCCGCGCGACACAGGAGCACAGAGAGAGCAAGAAAAATCAAAAGAAAAATAATTTACATAATCTCTGTGTCTCTGTGTCTCTGCGGTGAAAATAAACATAAATGTCCGAGCTGCGTTGGCATCCGTTAATGGGCGAATGGGTTGCGACTGCGACTCACCGCCAAGACCGTACATTTTTCCCGCCGCCCGATTATTGTCCGCTGTGTCCGACCAAACCCGGCGGTTTTCCAACGGAAATTCCCGCGACGGATTACGATATTGTCGCTTTTGAAAATAAATTTCCTTCGCTCAGCCCAAACCCGCCCGCGCCGGCAATCGAAGGCACCGAGCTTTATCCCGTAAAACCGTCGGAAGGCGTTTGCGAAGTCGTCGTTTACACTCCCGAACACAACTCGACTCTCGCCGAACAGCCCGTCGAGCAGATTTATAAACTGTTTCAAGTCTGGCGCGACCGTTTTGCAGATTTGTCCGAGAATGATTTCGTCCGATACGTTTTTATTTTCGAGAACAAAGGCGTTGAAGTCGGCGTCACGCTGCATCATCCGCACGGGCAGATTTACGCTTACCCGTTTGTCCCGCCGCGCGTTTTGCAGGAATTGAAAATGTGCCGCGAATTTCGAGAAAAAAACGGGAAAAATCTGATTGCCAGCATTTTGGAAGAGGAACGAAAAACCGGAAACAGAATCGTGACGGAAAATCGAAATTTCACCGCGCTGATTCCTTTTTTCGCCCGCTACCCGTATGAAACTCACATTTATCCGAACCGACACGCCGAAGCGTTGACGGATTTTTCCAACGAAGAGCTAAGAGATTTGGCGATTGTTTTCAAGCAGACGATTTCGGCGTTTGATAAATTATTCGACCGCAGTTTTCCCTACATAATGGTGATGCACGGGCGACCTTCGGATGGCGAAAATTATGATTTTTTCGATTTTCACATCGAATTTTATCCGCCGATGCGAACCGCCACGAAGCTAAAATTTCTGGCGGGCAGCGAAGCCGGAGCCGGAATGTTTATCAACGACACTTTGCCGGAAGAAAAAGCCGCCGAATTGCGTTCTAAAATTGAGAATGTAGAATGGAGAATATAGAAAAATAAATTCCAAGTTCTAAATTCTAAATTCTAATGATTAACCTCGAACAGCTACGCTCGAAATTCCGGGAAACTTACAATCGCGAACCGCGCGTTTTTCGCGCGCCGGGCAGAGTCAATCTGATCGGCGAACACGTTGATTACAATGACGGTTTCGTGCTGCCGATGGCGATTGACCGCGAAGCCGTGGTCGCCGCCGCGCCGCGTCGGGATTCGCTGTTTAGGATTTATGCCCTCGATGTTAACGACGCGAAAGAATTCGATTTAAACGACGAGCCTCAACGGCTGCGCGGAACGTGGCTCGATTACATCGAAGGCACGATTCGGCTCTTAAAAGCAAAATTCCCCAAATTGACAACCGGCGCGGACATTTGCTTTTCGTCTTCCGTTCCGATTGGCGCGGGGCTTTCTTCATCCGCCGCGCTCGAAATTGCCGCCGGTTTCACCGTTTTGACTTTAAACGAAATCGGAGTTAATCGCATTGTGCTGGCGCGCGCCGCTCAGCAAGCCGAACACGAATTTGTCGGCGCAAAAATCGGAATAATGGATCAATTGACCTCGGCTTTGGGACGAGCCGGACACGCGCTGCTGATTGATTGCCGTTTGCTCGATTCGAAACCGATTCCGCTGAATTTTAAAGACGTGCAAATAGTCGTTTGCGATTCCGGCGTCAAACACGATCTGGCGACCGGCGAATACAACACGCGCCGCGAGGAATGCGAACAGGGATTGCAAATTCTGCGAACAAAAATGCCGGGCGTCCGCGCTTTACGCGATGTTAGCTCAGTTGATTTTGAAAAATATCGTGCGCTGCTGCCCGAAACAATTCGCAGTCGCTGTCGGCACGTGATCAGCGAAATCAAACGAACAGTTCAAGCGGCGGAAATGCTGAAATTCGGCAGAGCCGATTCTTTCGGAAAATTGATGTACGAATCGCACGCCAGTTTGCGCGACGATTACGCCGTCAGCTCACCCGAACTGGATTTTCTAGTCGAAACCGCGCGCAGCCTCAACGGAGTTTTCGGCGCTCGAATGACGGGCGGCGGTTTCGGCGGCTGCACCGTAAATTTAGTCGGCAAAAGCGCGGTCAACGAGTTTCAGGAAACCGTCAAGCGCGGATACGAAACCAAGTTCGGTTTCGCCCCGAAAATCTACGTCGTCGAAGCAAGCGACGGCGCGAGCGAAATTAAAATTTCAGCAACTCAGCAGGGGAAAATGTAGAAGGTAGATGTGCGGATTTCAATTTCGCAGGCACAACAGAAATTAGCTGTCGAACAAGTCAATCTTCAATTCATCATTGATTTTCAGACTTTACCTTTTTTTAATAAGGCATTTCGCCGGAAGGATTACAAGTTATTTCGATAACTGTGTACTTCTTTTTTAATTCCTGTAACTCTTTCTGCTGCGCGTTCATAATTTCCTGATAATCGGCGGGCGGATTTCCCCAGCAGCCTTGCAATTGATAAAAACGAATCTCTCTATTCTTAGCATCAACTAATTTACCTGATTTGCATCGAGCGTCCAGTTTGTCTAATCGCTGTTTCACTGTTTCGCGCTCGACTTCTCCTTTTAGACCTGATGTTTTGGAAATCACCGAAACCACTTGATCGTGCTTAACGTCTTCCGGCAGACAATCATATTGCAACGGGCTATTAATTTGCCCATTTGTTTTCCCGCTCTTACCAGATTTGCTTTGCGCGCACATAATTTGGCTGCTCCCGCATATTATCAAGGTAACAATCAGTAGATAAGAGTTATTTTTCATTTTATTCAAACCTACTAAATAGATGATAAAACTAAACGATTTGGATGTGCTGAACAAATCTCTTCAAATTATGACTTTAAATATTCGGTAGTGTCCCAGATTTTATGATGGATTCGATTTTTCTGAAAGCTCAAACTCACTTGTTCAATCTGTGGCTTTTACTATAATTCATTTCTGTAAAATTTAACTTCGAAAAAAAAGGATGAGGCAAAATCAAATTGCCTCATCCTTTTTGTTTTGTTTACGACAAAGGAGTTATGGTTCGTCGTTGCCTTTTTTGCCTTGTTTTTTAGGCGGTTCGACAGTGCGCGGACGCGAATCGTCGCTTGCCGGTTTGTCGGTCTTCGGCGCGGGCGTTTCCGGTTTTTTCGGTAAATTCGTTGCCGGTTTTATCTCGACCGACGATTTTACCGGCGGAGGCGGTTCGTCGTCATCGCGTTTACTGCCGGGCAAAGTGTCGCGTTCGAGTGTCGCCGGCGCATTAGAATCGCTCTTGATGTCCGTGTCAACCGAAAACTCCAAATCCCCGTTGGATTTGCTGCGTCTCGTTCCCGTATAAACTCGATTGCTTACGGCAAACGATTCTTCCTCTCTCTTTTCAAGCTCTTCGCGGCTGCGTTGCTCGTTTAGAGCCTTGATGTCGGCGGGCATCGGCGGAGCATCGGGGAAAGACTCGCGCGGCTTATCCTTCATAAACTGGCTCATAAAAGCCGAGAAATAAGGCAACGCGCCCTGTCCGCCAGTCATTCCTCTGCCGAGCGATTCTTTGCGCTCCGGGTTTCCCATCCAGATGCCCGTCACATAAGATGGCGTGTAGCCGATAAACCAAACGTCCGTGTGGTCGTTGACCGTCCCGGTTTTTCCGGCAACCGGATGTCCGGCAGCATTTGCGCCGGTCGCGGTTCCGCCCGCCTGCGTAACCCCGCGCATCATTTCGACCATCGTTAGCGCGACGTATTCGCTCGTGACTTTATAAGTCGTGTTTTCCCATTGTTCGAGAACGTTGCCGTCGTTGTTGATTACTTTGCGAATCAAATGCGGCTCGACGCGAATGCCCCGGTTCGGAAACGCCGAATATGCCGAAACCATTTCGACGAGCGGAACTTCCGACGCGCCGAGCGCCGACGCTAGATTCGGTGACATCGGATGCGTAATGCCGAACCTGCGAACCATTTGCGCGCCGGTTTGCACGCCGACTTGTTCGAGCAGATGCACGGCGGCGACGTTGTAAGATTTGGCAAGCGCGGTTTTCAGCGGAACCGTTCCGTGGCTGTGCGAACCGTCAAAGTTTTGCGGCGACCAGCCGCCGCGTCGAATCGGCGCGCCAGAAACAGGCATTTCCGGCGTCATTCCCCATTCGATTGCAGCCGTGTAAACATAAGGCTTATATGCCGATCCAGTCTGACGAAGCCCTTGCGTGGCGTTGTTAAATTTGTTGGTGTGAAAATCGTAGCCGCCGACCATAGCCACGATTTCGCCGTTTTTGGCGTTCTCGCAAACCAGCGAGGCTTGAATTTCCGGGACTTGCGACAATTGGACTTTGAGCGTTTTGGCGTCGCTGTTGACTTCCAAAATCTCGAATTCCGCGAGCAAACCCGGACGAAATTCGTCTTTCGGCTGACGACGACTCCAGCCCATCTCTTTGGCGGTGACAATGACATTGTATTTGCCGAAACGCACGGCGGCTTCGTTTTTCCCGGCGTCAACTTTCATTACCAAACCTTTTACGTAATCGCCCTTTTCGTAATCGTCGCCGTACCAATCCGGGTGTTTAAAAGCCTCAAGCTCTTTCTCGGTCGGATTCCCTTCTTCCTTCGCCGGAATCATTTTGTAATTTGAATTCCAGACAGAGCGCGATTTGTCGTAAGCACGCAGCCTTTCGCGGACGACTTTCGTCGCCAATTCCTGCGCGTCGGCGTTGATCGTTGAGTAAACTTCCAGACCGCCCTGCGCGACTCGCGTGGTGTATTTCTCTTCGAGATATTTGCGAATTTCTTCAACCGGATAATCGTAGGGCGAAGAACGCTGCTGCGATTGATAATAAGCCGTGTCGGCAAGTTTTATCGGTTTGGCTTTCGCGGCGTCGGCTTCGGATTTTGTAATGGCGCCTTGTTCAGCCATTTCCGAAATAACAAGGTTGCGGCGTTCGAGCGCTTTCGCCGGATTAATCGTCGGCGAATAGGTTGTCGGCGATTTCGGAATCGCCGCGAGCAGAGCGGCTTCTTCAACGGTTAAATCTTTCGCCGGTTTTCCGAAATAAGTTCGTGAAGCGGCTTCAAAACCGTAAGCTCCGGCGCCGAGGAAGAAGTTGTTGTAATACATCTCCAGAATCTGGCGCTTGGTGTAAAAACGCTCGATTTGCAGGGCGACGAGCCATTCGTTGATTTTGCGCTCGTAAGTTTGCGCTCTGGTTAAAAACAAATTGCGCGCGATTTGCTGCGTCAGTGTCGAAGCGCCTTCAAAGCTGCCTGTCCTAATATTTTTATACGCTGCTCCGGCGATACGATACGGGTCAATTCCCATATGTTTGTAAAACCGCGTATCTTCAATCGCCAAAATTGCGTCTTCGACTTTTTTGGGAATATCTTTTTCTCTAACGGGCAGACGTTTTTCGAGCGCAAATTCGGCAATCACCGTCTCGCCGTCATCCGCGTAAACTTTTGTCACGGTCGAAGGGCGATACGTCGCCAGCGCCGAAACTTCCTGCGCCGCCCGCGAATTGTTAACGTAAAACGAAGCCAGAACTCCGGTCACGCCGCCAGCCGCAAGCGCCAAAATCAAAGCCAGCGGCAGCCACAAAAACGCCGTCCATCTCCGACTGACTCTTTCGGTTCTGATTTCACTCGTCCTTGGTAAACTAATCTCTCTTGTCGCCATAGCTAGAATTTTACCACCACAGAGATACAGAGGAAAATTATAAAAATCTCTGAGTTTCTGCGGTTCGTAATTACCTTAATTCACAAAACGTCTCATTCGCACGCTAATTGCGAAACCAATTGCGATAAATGTTGCCAGAATTGCCGACAAACCGTTGCTCATCAGCGGCAGCGGGACTCCGATGACGGGCAGAAATCCGAGCGCCATTCCCGCATTGATAAAAATCTGAAATGACATTCCGCCCGCAATCGCCATAATGACGAGCATTCCGGCTCGGTCGGGCGCGTGCCGCGCGCTGGCGCACAGCCTCGAAATGATGAACGCATACGCCAGCAGCAAGGCGATGCAGCCGATAAAGCCGGTGTGTTCGGCTGTTACGGCGAAAATAAAATCCGTTTGCGGTTCGGGCAAAAATTTGAGCGCCGCCTGCGAAAATTCAGGACCAACGTCCGCTCCCGTCAAACCTCCCTGACCGACCGTGATGATTGATTGCAAAGTGTGATAACCGACGCCTTTCGGATCGGCGCTTTCGGGGTCAATAATAACTTTGATCCGTTCCTGCTGATACGGCTTGATTTTTCCGGTTTGCACGCCGATTGTCCAAGCCAGCGGAACCGAAACGACGCCTAATATCAAAACCGTTAAAACCCAGCGCAGTTTGATGCCCGACAAAAACAGCACAACTGCCAGCAACGGAAAATAAGTCAGAGATTGCCCCGCGTCCGGTTCGAGCATAATCAAACCAAGCGGCAAAGCTAAAATGCCGACGCCCAAAAACGTTTCGCGCAAAGTTAAACCGCCCGAACGCTTTTTGCCGAAATATTTGGCGAGCATCAGGACAACCGGAATTTTGACAAACTCCGACGGCTGAAACTGCCCGATAATCGGCACTTTTATCCAGCACTGTTGACCATTGATTTTCATTCCGATTCCGGGAATTAAAACCAGCACCAGCAAAATCAAACCGAAAACGTAAAACGCCGGGGCGTATTCAATCAGCTTACGATAATCGGTAAACGCCATCACGAGCATTGCGACCGATGCCAAGCCCAAGCCGATAAGCTGTTTTTGCCAAAAAGTTTCGGTCGGCACCGCGTTATAAATCTGCCAGACGCCGAAACAGACGACCGCCATCGCCAGCAGCGCCAGCATCCAATCAAAATCTCTCAAACTGCGTTTTTCGATTCTTGCGACCATTTCAATACTGCCAAATCAAAGCCAAAAATTAATTTGCCGGATGCCCCGTGTGCAGCTCCAATTTTTCGCTTTCGCTCAAGAGCTGCGGATGATGTTTTTCGATATACGCTTCGTAAATGCCGCGCGCCGCCGGAGCCGCGTTTCTGCCGCCGAAACCTGAGTTTTCAATCAATCCGATAATCGCGATTTCCGGTTTGTAAGCCGGAGCAAACGAGACAAACCAGGCGTGATCTTTGTTTGCGCCGGTGTCTTTGCCAAGCCCGACGACCTGCGCCGTTCCGGTTTTTCCGGCAATTTCCCAGTTTTGCATTTTAATTCCGGCAGCCGTTCCGCCGGCGTTGACCGCGCCCCACATTCCTTCGACGATGACTTTGTTTTGCGCCGGAGTCATTTCAATGATTTTGGGCGCGGGTTGCAAATAAGGCGTCAACGGACGCGCTTCCCAATAACCCGATTCTCCGGGTTCGCCCATAACCGCAGCTTCCCTGGCTTCTTTCATCAAATGCGGCACGAACATTTTTCCGCCCACGCCCAGGGACGCAATCGCCCGCAACATCGAAATCGGCGTCGCCTGAACCGTAACCTGTCCGATTGATGCGAAAACCGTTTCGACATCATTCCAGCGCCCGTCGCGTTTTTCGATAATCGGTCTGTAAAATTTCGGTGTTCTGGTCGTGTATTCGCCCGGCAAATCAACTCCGGTCGGTTTATCGTACTCAAACGTTTCGACCATTTTTATCAAACCGTCAATTCCCATTTTCAAAGCCAGACGATAATAATAACCGTCGCACGATTTCGTGATTGCGTAAGAAAGCGGCGGCGAGCCGTGATTGCCCATACAGCGGGTAAATTTGCTGCCGGTCGTAATGCCGCCGCCGCAGACCATATTCGATTTCTCGACCGTTATCACGCCCTGCTGCAAAGCGGCGACCGATTCGGGAATTTTCCAGGTCGAGCCGGGTGGATAACGACCGCGAATCGCGCGGTTAAGAAGCGGTTTTTGCGGATCATTATAAAGCGCGGCGATTTCTCTGCGTCCTTCTTTAGTCGAAACTTTATTGACCATCACATTCGGGTCGAATGAAGGCGCCGAAGCCATCACGAGAATTTCGCCGTTGTTCGGATCCATTGCCACCAGCACGCCGCGCTTTGTGACCGATTCCGCCAGCTTTTGCTCGGCTGCTTTTTGCAAATCCAGATCAATCGTCGTAACCAAATCCTGTCCCGGCTGCGGCTGAACGACTTCGATTTCCTCTTGAATTCGTCCGCGCGAATCAACCACGACTTTTCTAAACCCATCACGTCCGCGCAAGTATTGATCGTAAGCGGCTTCGAGACCTTCTTTACCGATAATGTCGCCGGGGCGCAATCCTCTTTCGATAAATCTCGGTTCTTGCAGTTGTTTCGGACTGATTTCTCCCACATATCCAAGAGTGTGCGCGGCAATCGTGCCGAGCGGATAGAAACGCTGCGGGTGAATTTCAACACGCAGTTCGGGATGTTCGATCTGGTGCGATTCAGCCCACGCCAAATCTTCGAGCGTCGCGTTTTCTTTAATCACCAGAGATTCAAACGCGGGCTGCAAGCGCATAAAATCCAGTTTTTCACGCAAAGTTTCCTCGTCAATCGAAAGCCCGTCGGCGTATTCGGGGAGCAGACTGTTGATGTCTCGGTTTTTGATTTCCTCGCGCGAGAGAACGACGTTATAAGTCTGTCTTGAATCAACCATCACGCGCCCCTGCCGGTCTAAAATCGCCCCGCGCGGAGCCGGGATGGGCAGCAAACGAACGCGTTGGTTTTCGGCGCGTTCTTTGTACTGGTCACCTTTGACGATTTGCAGATAATAAAGCCGGACGCCCAAAAGAGCGAGTAAAACAAAAGCAATTACCTGAATCGCGCCGATTCTGGCTGGCAAATTTTGCGAATGATCGTCGAACTTCATAAGAGTCAATTACGAATTTCAAATTACGAATTGAGGAATCTTGTCTTTCCGAATTACGAAATAATCTTAGATACAAATCGAATTCCTTAATTTGTCTTTCGTAATTCGTAATTCGTAATTGTTTTAAACTCGTCGTCCGAGTCGGATTGGATTGCGGCGCAGCGCCGCTTGGCGACGCGGCGCAAAATTGCGGCGGTTTAAACGCGCGCGTTCGGAGAAAAAGTATTCGAGAATAAGCATCGTCACGGTTCCGGTAATCGTCGTGCCGATTAGAGAATAGGCGAGAGTTTCGACAAAAGGCGCGTTTGGCGATTGTCCGAGCAGGCGATTCATCGAGTAATAAATCGAGCTTTCAAGCAGAATCGCGCCCGCCAAAACAGGAATTCTGATCAGCAGATTATCAACCAGCAAAACCCGCCGCGCCAGTTCGACCACGACAAAAGCCGTCAGAGTTTTGGAAAAACCGCTGGCTCCGAGCAGTCCGCCGCTCAAAGCGTCAACGGCAACACCGGCAATTGTCGCGTAAATCAAAGCGCGGAAAGCGTCGCGTTTGAGCGCGACGTAAACGATGATAATGAGCGGAAAATCCACAAAGGCAAGCGGCGGCGCGATTTGCCGAACCGTCGCCTGTAAGACGATGGCGATAATGAGGGCGAGTGTAGTGGTTAATATTTCCACTTTAAAATTATGAATTAGGAATGATGAACGATGAATTAAAGCTCTTTGTATTCAGTTCAGCATTCATCATTCCGCGTTCAGCGTTTCGCTTTGTCTCCTTGTTTTTTGGCGTTCGGAAGAACTTGTTCCGGTTCAGGGCGCGGCGGCGGCGTGTACAACAAAACGGCGACTTCGCGCAGAGAGCCGAGATTTGCTGTCGGACGTACAGAGATCGTCTGCGAGCTGGAAACCGAACCGCTTTTAACCTCGACGATTTCGCCGACTTTTAAACCCGGCGGATAAATTCGATCCTGCCCAGTCGTCGTAATAATGCTGCCGACTTCGACTTTTTCCTGACCGGAAACGTGATTCATTTCGAGCGTCTCTTTGCCTTTGCCTCTGATCAATCCAAAAGCGTTTGATGCCCCGACTTGCCCGACGATTGCGCCGACGGCTGATTGATCATTGGTCAATAAAATAATTTGCGACGTAACGGGACTCGTCGAATAAACGCGCCCGACCACGCCTTCGCCGGTGACCACCGGCATATTGAGCTTGATTCCCGCCGAGCTGCCCTGATTAATCGTCACCAAATCAAACCAGATGGACGGATCGCGGGCGATAACTTCAGCTTTCACTGATTGATAAGACAATGAACTCGTTAAGTTGAGTAAACTTTTCAGTCTGTCGTTTTCGGATTGCAGATTTTGGCTGTTAATCTTTTCGGTTTCGAGTTGATTAACCCGCTCGCGCAGAGTTTCGTTTTCGCCGACCGCAGTTTGCATCTGAGAAATCGTTCCGACAACACCGCTAACGGAATTGCTGACAGTAGCCACCGGACGCTGGACAAAACCGGCAATCGCCTGCGCCCAGACTCTGACTGTACGCTCTTTTGTTTCAGCGTCTTTCGCGTCATAAGCCATCAGCGCAAAATTAACCAGCAGCAGCGCGGCAAACAGCCAAGGCGTCCGCTGCCGGATTTCTTTCTGACTTAAGTTTTTCTGAGTTAAGGAAACCACAGCCTTTGGAAGGCAAAAGTAAAAAGGTAAAAGTCAAAAATTCGTTCGTTTTAATTTTGCCTTTTTACTTTTTACTTTTGCCTTTAACTCAAGCTCCTTGAGTTAGTGTATTGTCCCATTTAACGCGCTTTAAGAGTTCAAAATCCGAGAGCATTTTGCCCGTTCCCAAAACGACCGATGAAAGCGGATCATCTGCCAGAACGACGGGCAATCCGGTTTCGATCATTAAGCGTTTGTCCAAATTCTTTAAAAGCGCGCCGCCACCCGTCAGAACGATTCCGCGTTCGACAATATCCGCCGAAAGCTCCGGCGGGGTTCTTTCAAGCGCAACGCGAACGGCGTTGACGATTGTCGCCACCGAATCGGCGAGAGCTTCGCGGATTTCTTCGTCGGTAATCGTAATTGTTTTCGGAATGCCTTCGATTAAATTGCGCCCGCGCACATCCATCGAAAGCGGTTCGTCAAGCGGAAACCCGCTGCCCAGAGCGATTTTGATGGCTTCCGAAGTGCGTTCGCCGATTAAAAGATTATATTTGCGCTTGATGTATTGCGTAATCGCTTCGTCCATTTCGTTTCCGGCAACGCGCACCGCTCGCGAATAAACGATACCGCTCAAGGAAATCACGGCGATGTCGGTCGTGCCGCCGCCGATGTCCACGACCATATTGCCGTGCGGTTCGGTAATCGGAAGTCCCGCCCCGATTGCCGCCGCCATCGCTTCTTCGACCAGATAAACTTCCGATGCTTTGGCGCGATATGCCGAATCTTCGACGGCGCGCCGCTCGACCTGCGTAATTTCGGAAGGAATTCCGATGACGACGCGCGGCGAAACCCATGTTTTGCCGTTATGCGCTTTGCGGATAAAATGCTGGAGCATTTTTTCCGTCACTTCAAAATTTGCGATCACGCCGTCTTTCATCGGGCGAATCGCAACGATGTTGCCGGGCGTTCTGCCGAGCATTTCTTTGGCGTCGCGCCCGACGGCTTCGACCTGGTTGGTAACTTTGTTAATTGCCACAATTGACGGCTCGCTGACGACGATGCCGCGACCTTTGGCATAGACGAGCGTGTTCGCCGTGCCGAGGTCAATCGCTAAATCGCTGGAAAACAGACTGAATAATGTTTTGGGAAAAGCCATTTATAATTCCGATATATGTATAAAAATTTCCGTGCGGAAGAGGTGCAGGGAAGAGTTAAAATCTCTAGTTCGACATTTCAGTTGTACCACTTATTCACTGACACTTCAAACTTCGGCTGACGCCGCAGTTTTTTCTTCTTAACTACTGTTTTAGAATAAATTTACGCCGATTGTCCAGCGAAAATACATTAACCGGAAAAAAATATTTGAGAGAGATTTTTAAGCGGTGAGAAACAAGAGTTTTACTTTTTATTTTTGCGGTTCGTCTTTCTAATTTCGCGCCGCGCCGTAAACTCGAATTTAGCGCCTGATATTTGAAAGTTTTACGAAAAATTGAACTCCCTTTGGGTGTTGTATCAAATTTTATGCTCTGTGTTAACTCTCTGTGACTTCTTTGTGTTCTCTGTGGTGAGTTTTTCTCAAGCGAAATTTCACCACAGAGAACACAAAGAAGTCACAGAGAGCCGCAGAGATTGCGGAGCATAAATTGTGAAACATTACCCTCCCTTTGTAGTCAAAAGCTCGATCCAAACACCATCCACTAACGCGCGTAATAACCCGGGCGAGTGCGGACGACTAATTCCGGGCGGTTGACTTCGAGCTTGATAACGCGCCATTTTCCGTCGCGGGCGCGTTCTGCGGCAGGCTCGTATTCGATGCTGTAAAGCCTGCGTAAATCCGCCGCCACAATCGCATATAACCGACTCATTTCATCAAGCCGATTGATCGTGTTTAATTGCCCGCCGGTGCGGTTTGCCAAAAGCTGAAGGCGTTCGCGCGCGGCTTTATAGCGCACGACTTGAAACGGTAGCGGATCGGGTAAACGGCTCGGATCGCCCGAAGGCAGCGCGAGCGGGTAAATCGTAACGCCTTGCCGGTCGGCGGTGTCCAGAATTTGCGATAAAAACTGATTTTGTTCGGGCTTGATCAGATTTGCGGCTTCTTCGGCGGTCTGACTGTTTCCGGCGATTTTACGGTCTGCCGTCTCCAAATCGGTATCAATTCCGTCGGTTAAAACAACGATTGCTTTGCGGCGTGTTCCTTCTTTTCTGAGTTTTTTCAAGGCTTCATCCAGCGCTTTGTAAAGCATCGTCTTTCCGGCTTTGCCGCTTGTTCCGACGAGATTGATGGCGTATTTAATGTCTTTCTGATTAGTCGTAAAATCGGTCAAAAGCTCCGGTTTTTCGTTAAAAGTCATTACTGCAACGCGGTCTTCCGCCGAAAGCGCATCGGTAAAACGACTCGCCGCCTGCGCCATTTGCTGACGAAAG
>DASWLV010000208.1:0-13047 GCA_036400075.1 Pyrinomonadaceae bacterium | reverse complement strand
TTTATTCAAATCTGGTTTATTCCGAGATTCGCGCGCGAGCCGCCGAAAAGCTCGTTTCCATCGCTCCAAAATCTTTGACGAAAGCGTTTTTCTGCAACTCCGGCACCGAAGCCAACGAAAACGCGATGCGAATGGCGCGCTTTGCCACCGGGCGCGAAAAAGTCATCACTTTTTCAGGCGGTTTTCACGGACGCACGGCTGACTCGATTTCGGCGACTTTTTTGGGCAAATATCGCGAAATCGGCAAGCCAAATGTTCCCGGTCATATCTCAGCCGAATTCGGCGATTTAGAATCGGTGCGCGCCGTTGCAGACGAAACAGTTGCGGCGATAATGCTTGAACCGATTCAGTCAATGGCTGGAGTTACGGAAGCCGCGCCTGAATTTTTCACGGGCTTACGCGAGATTTGCGACGAGCGGGGGATTTGTTTGATTTTCGACGAAGTGCAAACCGGCATAGGGCGCACGGGAAACTGGTTTTTCGCCAGTTCGGAATGGGCTGGCGGTGTTGTGCCGGATATTATCACGCTGGCTAAATCTCTCGGCAGCGGCGTTCCGGTCGGCGCTTGTTTGGTGAATGAAAAAATATCGGCAAAAATCAAAACGAACGATCTAGGCACGACTTTCGGCGGCGGAATGTTTGCGATGGCTGCCGTTTTGGCGACTTTGGAAGCAATCGAGCAGGACGGAATGCTCGAAAACGCGCGAAATGTGGAGAATTATTTGCGCGAACGTGTTCAAGAAATCCCAAATGTGGTCGGTTTGCGCGGAAAAGGCTGTTTGCTCGGAATCGAATTTGCCGAAAATGCTAAAAACGTTCACGCTCGATTGCTCGAAAAGAAAATCATTACCGGAACTTCGAGCGACGCGCGAGTTTTGCGTCTTTTGCCGCCTTTGTGCGTTGGAATTGCCGAAATGGAATTGCTGGTCAGCGCGCTGTCGGAAATTAACAAATAAAAACTGTGAGCTTTCAACTGTGAACTATCAACTATTCTGCAATACAGTGAATAGTTGATAGTTTACAGTTGATAGTTTTAACTCTTCTACAATTTTGTTGATTGGCTTAAATGCTTCGCACTCTATAAATTAATGCTGCTCGATTTACAAAATATCCGGCGTGTCGTGATTAAAGTCGGCTCGTCGCTGATGATCGGCGACGACAATCAGGTGCGGGAAACGTGGCTGCGGACGCTGGCGAAAGACGTTTCCGAATTGCGTCATCAAGAAATTCAAGTTGCGGTTGTCACATCCGGCGCGGTCGCGCTTGGGCGGCGGACGCTTCATTACGGTAATCGCGCGCTCAAGCTCGAAGAAAAACAAGCGGCGGCAGCCTGCGGGCAAATCAATTTGTTTTCGCATTGGGAAAGAGCTTTTCAAGCAGAAAATACCAATCTGCACGGAGCGCAGATTTTGCTCACGCTCGACGACAGCGAAAATCGAAAGCGTTACCTAAACGCCCGGAACACTTTTGAAACGCTGCTCGCCGAGCCGCAGATTGTTCCGATTATCAACGAAAACGACACGGTTGCGACCGCCGAATTAATTGTCGGCGACAACGACCGTTTGGCGGCGCGCGTCGCGCAGATGATTAGCGCGGATTTGCTTTTTTTGTTTTCGGATGTTGATGGGCTTTACACTGCGAATCCTGCCGTTGATTCAACTGCCGTTCACATTCCCGAATTGCGGCAGATAACGCCTGAAATCGAGGCGATGGCGGGCGGCGCCGGTTCGCCGTTTGGTTCGGGCGGAATGCGGACTAAAATCGAAGCCGCGAAAATTGCCCTAGCCGCGGGCTGCGATATGATTATCGGCAAAGGTTTCGCACCGCATCCGATTCGAAGAATTTTGAACGGCGAGCGCTGCACCAGATTTCGCGCGGCAGCAAGTCCGAAAAGCGCCCGCAAACATTGGATTTCTGGTTCTTTGCATCCGACCGGCACAATTGTGGTTGACGACGGCGCGCAGGCGGCGTTGATGAAAGGCAACAGTTTGCTGCCCGCCGGAGTTCGCGCCGTACAGGGCGCGTTTGAGCGCGGCGATGCGGTTATAATTAAAGACTTGCGCGGTCGCGTATTGGGCAAAGGTTTGTCGGCTTATTCTTCCGCCGACGCTGAGCGCATCGTTGGATTTAAAAGCAGTGAAATCGAAAGAATTTTAGGCTATAAAGGACGCGGCACTTTGATTCACCGCGACGATATGGCTCTTGAAATCGGTGGCGAAAGTTGAATTGATGAAAGCGGAATTTACTAGAGAACACGAAGATGTAACGACGCTGATGCGGACACTTGGCGAACGAGCGCGAACCGCTTACCGTGTCTTGGCGAAAGCCGAAACCGAACAAAAAAACGCGGCTTTGCGAGCGGCGGCGCAAAATCTGCGCGAAAACGAATCGGCTTTGCTGGCGGCAAACGCCGAAGACGTTGCAGCGGCGCGGCAAAATGAAATTTCCAACGCTCTGCTCGACCGATTGCTGTTAAATCCGGCTCGCGTCGAAGCGATGGCGCAAGGTTTGGAGCAAATTGCTGAATTAGACGAGCCAGTCGGCAAAATTCTGGCTGAATGGAAACGCCCTAACAATTTGCAGATCAGCCGCGTCAGCGTTCCGCTCGGAGTAATCGGAATAATTTACGAATCACGCCCGAACGTCACCGCAGACGCGGGCGGGCTGTGTCTTAAATCCGGCAACGCCGTTATTTTGCGAGGCGGTTCGGAGAGCCTCAACTCGTCAACAGCGATTGCATCTTGCCTTCACGCCGGTTTGCAAAACGCCGGACTGCCAGCCGATGCCGTTCAGCTCGTTCCGACTCGCGACCGTGCGGCGGTCGGACAGATGCTGACTCTCACGGATTTGATTGACGTAATCATTCCGCGCGGCGGAAAATCTCTGACCGAAAGAATTTTAAATGAAAGTCGAGTTCCGACGATTCTGCATCTGGACGGCAACTGTCACACTTATTTTCACGCTTCCGCAAAACCGGAAATGGCAAAGCAGGTTTTATTAAACGCCAAATTGCGCCGCACCGGAATTTGCGGCGCGACGGAATCTCTGCTTGTTGACCGTTCGGCGGTTTCGACTCTTCTGCCGGAAATTCTCGATGCGTTGTTTGCCTCAAGCTGCGAAGTGCGCGGAGACGAAGTGGTTCAAGCTCTCGACAAACGAGTTGTTCCGGCTCAAGAAGCAGATTGGGCGACGGAATATCTCGATGCAGTGCTTTCGGTTAAAGTCGTTGCAGATGTCCGGGAAGCAATCGCACATATCAACACTTACGGCTCACATCACACAGATGCGATTATTGCCGAAGACGGAGCGGCGGCAACAAAGTTTTTAAGCGAAGTGGACAGCGCCATTGTTCTGCACAACGCTTCGACTCAGTTTGCCGACGGCGGCGAATTCGGAATGGGAGCCGAAATCGGCATTTCTACAGGTCGCCTGCACGCTCGCGGTCCGGTCGGCGTTGAACAGTTGACGACTTATAAATACGTTGTTTTAGGCGAAGGTCAAACGCGCTCGTGAACATCAGAAAGAATCTGAAATATTTTGCCGCGTGTTATAATTTGTGTTCGAGGTCGGGATTTTATGCAGATTACAACCGAAAAAGTTTTGGCTTTAGCGAAACAGCTAGACGAAGATAAGCTTCTGAATTGGTATGAATTTGGTGTTTTTTTGAAAGAGCGTTCACACACTGGCGAAGCTGATCTGGAAAAAGAATTTGCCGAGTGGGAAGCTGCAAGCGTTGAAGATTTTGTGAATTTTGAAAAACAATTAGCGGAAACGGAATAATGGCGCGCGGAGACGTTTTGCTGGTCAATTTACCCAGCACCAACGGACACGAACAAAGCGGCAGAAGACCTGCAATCGCCGTGCAAACTGACTTCGCCGGCGAACCGATGTTAATGATCGCGCCCGTGACCTCAAATTTAAATGCTTTACATTTCGCGTTTGCCGTTCAGATTGAACCCTCCACCGAAAACGGATTAACCACAACTTCGGTCGTGATGATTTTTCAAATGCGGGCAATTGACAAAAATCGCATTGTCCGCAAAATTGGCAAACTTTCCGATGAAGATTTGCAAAAAGTTGACGTTGAGATCAAGCGATTGTTTCAGCCTTAAATTTCAGACTCTCGCCGCTCGAATAATATCCGCAAAAACGCCAGCCGCCGTCACATCTGCGCCCGCGCCCGCGCCTTTGACGACTAAAGGCAAATCGGCATAACGATTTGTGTAATACAAAACGGCGTTGTCTTTGCCTGAAAGATTAGCGAAATTGTGAGTTGTCGGGATTTTTTGCAAACCGACGCTCGCTTTTCCGTTTTCAAACGAAGCGATGTATTTGAGCGAAAGGTTTTCACGTATTGCGCTGTCGAGCAGCTCGCGGAAATGCGGTTCGCTGCGCTCCATTTCCGCATAAAAATCCTCAACCGAACCTTCAAAACACGAAGCAGGCAGAAACGGCGTGTTTTCGACATCCGACATTTCGATACGATAACCGGCTTCGCGCGCTAAAATTAAGATTTTTCGGGCGACATCCGTGCCGCTTAAATCCAGTCGCGAATCGGGTTCGGTGTAGCCTTCGGCTTGAGCCTGTCGAACTACTGAAGCAAACGAGAGCGAGCCGTCGTAATTGTTAAAAACAAAATTGAGCGTGCCGGATAAAACGGCTTCAATGCGATTTACGCGGTCGCCGCTGCGAAGCAGATCGTTGAGCGTGTTGATAATCGGTAATCCTGCGCCGACGTTGGTTTCAAACAAAAACGCCGTGTTAAATTCGCGCGCCAGATTTTTTAATTGCAAATAATTTTCGTATTCGGAAGAGCAGGCAATTTTATTGGTAGCGACAACCGAAACGCTTTTTTCCAATAACTGCGGATAAACTGCGGCGACTTCGGAATTAGCTGTGGCATCAACAAAAATCGAGTTTCGCAAGTTTTTCTCAAAAACAATTCCGACAAATTCGTTTAAATTCATTTTCGGAGCGTTTTCAAACTGTTCGGGCAGATTCGCCAAATTAACGCCTTCTTCGTCAAAAAGCATTCGGCGGCTGTTGGCAACACCGACGATGCGCAGATTAAGCCGCAGATTTTCGCGTAAATAATCAATTTGCAGGCGAATTTGTTCAATCAATTTGCCGCCGACCGTGCCGACGCCGACCAGAAAAACGTTGACTTGTTTCGCGCCGGAGAAAAATTCTTCGTGCAGCGTGTTGATGGCTTTGCGAACATCCGCAGAAGAAATAATGGCTGAAATGTTGCGTTCCGAAGAGCCTTGCGCGATGGCGCGAATGTTAATTCCGTTGTGTCCCAGCGTGGAAAACATTTTCCCGGAAATGCCCGGATGGTTTCTCATCTGATCGCCGACGAGTGCGAGAATCGAAAGCCCGTTTTCGATTTTGAGCGGCTCGATTTTCCCCGCTTCGATTTCGTAAGAAAATTCCGCATCAACAATTGCTTTCGCCAATTCGCTGAATTTTTCTTCGACTGCAACGCAAATCGAATGTTCTGAAGAGCTTTGCGTAATTAAAATGACATTGATGCTGGCGCGCGAAAGAGCGTCGAAAAGGCGTTTGGAAAAACCGGGGACGCCGACCATTCCGCTGCCTTCGAGACTTAAAACCGAAATTGCGCCAATGCTCGAAATTCCGCGCACGATGTCCGTTTCGGATTCAGTTGCCGCTTCGACTAGTGTGCCGAAATCTTCGTGCGCAAAAGTGTTTTTGATCCAAATCGGGATTTTTTTCTGCAAAACCGGCTGAATTGTCGGCGGATAAATTACTTTCGCGCCGAAATGAGACAATTCCATCGCTTCCTGATAAGTGATTCGTTGAATGTTTTTGCTGTTTTTGACAAGCCTCGGATCGGCGGTCATCATCCCGGAAACATCCGTCCAGATTTCCAGAACTTTCGCATCGAGAGCCGCCGCCAAAATCGCCGCCGTGTAATCCGAACCGCCGCGCCCTAATGTAGTCGTCGCGCCATTTGCGTCAGACGCTATGAAACCCGGCAAAATGAAAAGTTTAGAGTTTGCGGCAGCAGAAAAAAAATCTTTGATTTGCCGGTTTGTAGCTTGAAAATCAACTGCGGCAAAAGTGAAATTTGAATCGGTGCGGATTAGCGCGCGGCTGTCTTGCCAAACATTTGCTATGCCGAGCGAGGCGAGCTTGGCGGCAAAAATTTTAGTCGAGAAAAGCTCGCCGAAACTGACAATCCGGTCGAGCGAGCGCGCAGTCAATTCGCCGAGCAGAAAAACGCCTTCGCAAATGCTTTTTAGCTCGTCGAGGTTTTTGTTGAGAAAATTTAAAATTGGCGTTTGCTCTTCGTTTGGAATGAGTGAGCTGACAGCGTGAAAATGTTTGTTTTCGATTTCTTCGATTTTAGCTCGGAAAGACTCGTCGTTATGTTCGGCGGTTTTCGCCGCGTCTATAAGAGCGTCAGTCGTGCCTTGCATAGCAGATAAAACAATCGCGCAAACGTCCCTTTCAACCGCATTTCTGACAATCTCAATGACTTTTTCTATGTTCTCTGCATTTGCAACCGAAGAACCGCCGAATTTTAAAACTTTCATATTAAATTTTGCTTAATAAAATTTCTTTTAAGACTTCATAATCAACCGGCATCTCAATGCTTTGTTTCGGGCGCGAAAACAACTCTTTGACGGCTTCGGGCGTCGCGCCGAAAGTGCCGACGATTTCTTTGACCGAATCGAATTTCGCCGGATGCGCCGTGGCGGGAAAAAAGCCTTTTTCATTCGGATTTTTCTCCAGATAATTTTCCAAAGCGTAAAAACCGACCGCCGCGTGCGGGTCTAAAACATAATCGTATTGCCCGAAAACCCGCCGCATTGTGTTTGCGGTTATTTCATCGGAGATGCTGACGGCGGACATTTTTGTTTTTAATTTTTCAGTCTCGCCGCCAAACAATTCCAAAATTCTGACAAAATTGCTCGGATTCGCCACGTCCATCGCGTTTGAAAGCGTGGCGACGGAGAGTTGTTCGATTAATTCGCCCGTTTGCAGAAATTTCGGCACAACGTCGTTTGCATTGCAGGCGGCGATAAAATGACGCGCGGGCAAGCCGGAAACATTCGCCAAAAGCCCGGCGCAAATGTTGCCGAAATTGCCGCTCGGAACGGAAACTATGGGCAGGATTTTTTCACGCCACTGCTGCAAAGCGTAAAAATAATAAAACTGCTGCGGCAGCCAGCGCGCGACATTGATCGAGTTTGCCGAAGTCAGGAAAACTCGTTTTTTTAATTCTTCATCGGCAAGCGCTTGTTTAGCCAGTCGCTGGCAATCGTCAAAACTCCCCGCGACTTCGAGCGCGGTAATGTTTTGTCCGAGCGCCGTAAGCTGTAATTCCTGAAGTTTTGAAACTTTGCCCGATGGATACAAAATCACGACTTCCACCGCTTCGATGCCGAGGAAACCAGCCGCGACCGCCCCGCCCGTATCGCCGGAAGTCGCTACAACGACAATTGTTTTCTCGCCTTTTTTGCAGGAAAAATATTGCAAACATCGGCTCATAAATCGAGCGCCGACATCTTTAAAAGCGAACGTCGCGCCGTGAAATAGTTCGAGCGCAAAAATGTTTTCCGAGATTTTTACGAGAGGAAAATCAAAATCAACGGTTTCCGAACAAATTCGGAAAAGCGTTTCGTCGTCAATTTCGCCTCCGACATAAGGTTTTATCACCTCGAAAGCAATTTCCGCTTTCGATTTTTCGCGCAAGCTCTCAAAATTGACTGTTGGAATTCGTTCGGGAAAATACAAGCCTTTGTCCGGCGGCTGACCTTTGATGACGGCTTCGCGGAACGTGACGACGGGCGATTTTCGGTTTGTGCTAAAGTATTTCATTCGATAAAACGGGTGAGAATGAAGATTCAAATGATAATACGATTCGACCGTTTTGCGAAATCCGCCTAAGTTTTCTTTATGAACGAAATTACCGTTTTAGCTCCGGCGACGGTTGCCAACGTCGTTTGCGGATTCGATGTTTTGGGATTTTGTCTCGAAGAGCCTTGCGATTTGATGACTCTCAGATTTATTAATGAGAAAACAGTCCGAATCATCAACCGCGATGAATTCAATTTGCCGACAGAGCCGGAAAAAAACGTCGCCGGAGCGGTTTTGCTGGCGATCTTAAAAGAAATTAAAGCCGATTTCGGATTTGAAATCGAAATTGAAAAACGCATCAAACCCGGCAGCGGTATCGGTTCGAGCGCGGCGAGCGCGGCGGGCGCGGCGGTTGCCGCAAACAAATTATTAAACGAGCGTTTTTCTAAACAGGAATTGATTTATTTTGCGATGTTCGGCGAAGAAATCGCCAGCGCCGCCCGGCACGCTGACAATCTCGCGCCCGCAGTTTTCGGCGGTTTTACGCTGGTGCGTTCGGTTGATCCGCTCGATATTGTCGAAATTGATTTTCCGCCGCTTTTTGCCACTGTTTTGCATCCGCAAATCGAAATTAAAACCGCCGAAGCGCGCCGCATTTTGCCGAGAGAAGTTCCCTTAAAAAGCGCTATCAGCCAATGGGCAAACGTCGGCGCGCTCGTCGCCGGTTTGTTCAAAAAAGATTACGGTTTAATTGCGCGTTCACTCGAAGACAAGATCGTCGAGCCGGTTCGCAGCCGTTTGATTCCGAATTTCGATGAAATCAAAAGCGAAAGCATTCAATCGGGCGCACTTGGCGGCGGCATTTCGGGTTCCGGTCCTTCAATTTTTATGCTTTCGGAAACCGAAGAATCTGCGCGAAAAGTTGAAATGATAATGCGGCAGGTTTATCAGAATGCAGCTATTAATTTTTATACTTACGTGACAAAAATAAATGCCGAAGGTGTAAAGATTCTTAAGAAATCAAAGCAAATTAAATGATGAATAAAAACTTTCTCAAAACATCAGATTTTTCGCGCGATGAGCTTGAGCAAATGCTCGAAGCGGCGTTTCGTTTTAAGCGCGGCGAGGATTCGGCAAAATCGCTTGCCGGAAAATCCGTCGCGCTCGTGTTTTTTAATCCTTCTTTAAGGACACGGGCTTCGATGCAAATCGGCGTCTATGAATTGGGCGGAAATCCGGTGATTTTAGAACCGGGGAACACTTCGTGGACGCTCGAACACCGTGAAAATGTGGTGATGGACGGAGATAAAACCGAACATCTCGCCGAATTTGTCAGAGTTTTGGAAAGATACGTAGCTGCAATCGGCGTGCGGACTTTTGCTAATTTGAAAGATTGGGAGGCGGAGCGTTTGGAGCCGGTTTTATCGGCGTTTAAGCGTTATTCTTCAAAACCGCTCGTCAATCTCGAATCGGCAATGCATCATCCGTGTCAGGCTCTGGCGGATATGATGACGATTCGGGAGCGGTTCGGAAATCAGAAAAAGAAAGTTTTGCTGACGTGGGCTTGGCATCCGAAGCCCTTACCGATGGCTGTGCCGAACAGTTTCGCGCTTGCGGCGGCGCAGTTCGGACACGATTTGACAATCGCGCACCCGGCAGGATTTGAGCTTGACGACGAGCTTGTCGGCGAAATCGAAGCACAGGCGAAGGAAAACGGCGGAAGTCTCGAAATTACGAACGATGTGAATTCGTCGTTTGAAGATGTCGAAGTCGTTTACGCCAAAAGCTGGGGCAGTAAAAACTTTTACGGGGCGGCGGAAAAAGACATCGAATATCGCGCGCAGTTTCGCCCCGATTGGATTGTTGACGAAGCGAAAATGCGGCTGACGAACGACGCGATTTTTATGCATTGTTTGCCGGTTCGCCGCAATGTAATTGTGACGGATGCGGTGATTGACGGAGCGAATTCGGTTGTGGTTGACGAAGCGGAAAATCGTTTGCACGCGCAAAAAGCCGTGTTGGCAAGATTGGTTAAATAATCACTGATGAGAATTCGCGTTCGTGACCACGTTAATCCGTTTTCGCCGCGTTTTTCAGTGCCGCCCGCGCCTTTAGATTTTGCGGAAGTTTTCCAAAATCCTGATTTGCCGCTGCATCTCGATTTGGGCTGCGCTCTCGGCGGATTTGTTTTCAAAATGGCGCGGCTCGCGCCCGGTATTAATTTTCTCGGCGTTGATATTCGAGAGCCGATGATTGAAAGAGCAAAGCGGCTTGCGGCAAATGCGAATTTAACAAATCTTCATTACGAATTTTGCAACGCGACGATTTCGATTGAAAATCTTTTGCGGAAAATGCCGCCGGGAGCGCTGCAATTTGTGACAATTCAATTTCCAGACCCGCATTTGAAAAAACGGCTCGCCAAGCGGAGAATGATTCAGCCGCGAATGGTTGCGGATTTAGCCGAATTTTGCGCCGAAAAAGCGAAAATCTTTGTTCAATCGGATGTCGAAGAAACTGCCGCCGACATTAGCGAAAAATTTGAGCAAAATCCGAAATTCCGGCGCGCACACGCTGAAATATGGCTCGCGGAAAATCCTTTTCCTGTCAAAACCGAACGCGAAGCGGTTGTTGAAACTCAAGAATTGCCCGTTTTTCGAGCGATGTTTGAGAAAAAAGCTGTAAAATAATTTAAAACATTATAACTGCAATGGAAATGAACAAGTTAGACCTTTTGCGCGAAGCGCTGCCCTATATTCAAAAATTCAAAGGCAAGACTTTTGTCGTCAAATTTTCCGGCAAAGTCACCGAAGACAAAGCCAATCTGGCGTCTTTGTGCGAAGAACTCGCTTTGCTGCATCAAGTCGGGATTCGTCTGGTTGTCATTCACGGCGGCGGAAAGCAGTTGAACGAGTTGGCGGAAAGAATGGGCGTGGCGCAGACCGTAATTAACGGGCGGCGCGTGACCGACGATGAAACTCTGGATTTGGCGATGATGATTTTCGCCGGAAAAATCAACACGGAGATTCTGGCTGCATTGCGGCAAAGGGGAATCGAAGCCGTCGGTTTGTCGGGAGTTGACGGAAACATCGTTCACGCGGAAAAACGTCCGCCGAAAGAAGTTTTGAACCGCGCGACGGGCGAGCGCGAAGAAGTTGATTTCGGGCACGTCGGCGATGTTTTGGAGATTAATACTGATTTGCTCTGCGTTTTGCTCGACAAAGATTATTTGCCGGTTGTCTCATCGCTCGGAGCCGACGACGACGGCAACGTTTTCAACATCAATGCCGACACAATCGCCGCCGAAATCGCCGTTCGGCTCGAAGCCGAAAAACTGGTTTTGCTCACGGATGTCAACGGAATTTATCTTGACGCGGCGAAACCGGAAACGAAAATTTCCCGGCTTTCGATTCGGGAAGCCGAAAACTTAATAGAATCGGGCGCGGCGACTGGCGGGATGATTCCAAAGCTGCAAAATTTGATTTCTCTGTTAAAACGGGGAGTTAAATCGGCTCACGTCATTTCGGGAACCGAAAGCAACGCGCTTTTGAGCGAGGTTTTTACGGACGAAGGCACGGGAACGATGTTGATTGCCGAGTGAATAAGAAAAGGAGCGCAAACATTTGCGCTCCTTTGCATTTTGTTTATTGTTTCGTTTTCCAGGTTGCGACTTCTTTTTCAAAGTTCGCCATCTGATCGGCGTTCACCGCAGGCTGCGCAGCTTTTCCGACTGTAACGGCTTTTTCGCCATACATCATGGCGTCTTTGTAGTTGCCCATTTCGGCGGCAATTCGAGCCTTACCCCGTAAAGTGTTGAACGTTTCACGCACTTTCAAAGCTTCGTCAACCCAGGTTGCGGCGTCTGTGTAGGCAGATTTGATTTTGTTATCAACAACAAAATTAGCGGCGGTCATTCGCGCACCGAGATACGCCTGCGCTTTTGTCGCATCGGTCGCTCCGGCGATTTGCTGCCGCAGTTTTCCTAAAACTCGATCCTGCACGCCGACAACCTGGATGGTAAAAGGTACTTTCAGTTTTTCCCATCTAATCACGGCTGTCGCCGTGGTCGGTGTAACCTCTTCAAATTCAAACATCATCGTTTCGAGCGAATTCGGTCTGGTTTCGGGTTTTGTTTTAATCCGCAAAGCATCGTTTTCCGGTTTGTAGGTAAAACTGCCCCACTCGTCGTTTTTCTTGCTGAAAATAATCGTCCATTCGTCTTTGTTCGGAATCGTGTGCAAACCGTATTTTCCGGCGGGCAAATCCTGACCGTTTATTTTAACGTTTTCCGAAACTTCAAAAATCGTGTTTTCATTTGCGCCCGTGCGCCAGACCGCGCCGAAGGGAACTAATTTGCCCCAAACTTCGCGCCCTTTTGTACTCGGGCGATGATAAACGACGGCGATGCGCGTATCGCCGACGGTTTGCACGACTTCGGCGCGCGGCGATTCGCGCGGAATTTGCACCTGCTGTGCAAATGCGGAACCGGCTAAAGTTAAAGCAAACAATGCAGCAAAAAATATTTTATTCCAGATTTTCATTTTATTTGTCTCCTCAAGTTTTATTCTTCGAGTTTTTTACGAGCCTTTTCGAGAAAGGTTTTAATCATCGCCGAAACGCGCTTTTGCATTTCATTGCTAATCAGCGTTTCACCAGCCAAACCGGCGAGGAAATGCAGCTCGCTCGCTTTATTGCGGCGAATCTCGACCGTTTGAGAAATATTGACGCGAGTTTTTCCGCCCGCCTGTTCTTCAAAATCGGCGGCATAGCGCAAAAAGTTTTTAGTCTCCTGCGGTGCGGGCGAATATTCGATTAAATTCGCGCTGTTTTCCGCCAATCGAACGGCAAATTTTTCGGTCATCGAACCCAAAATCGGAATCTGCGCCTTGATTGTCCACAAAGCCGTGCCGTCCGGCTGCGTTTTGATACTTTCGATGTTAGGCATTTTCTCGACAAAATTTCGCACATCGGCGAAAAATTCACGCACCTTTTCAGCCGTCGCCCGAACCTCAAACTGTTCGCTGTAATTTGCTTTAATCTTAAACATAACGTTGTTCGTTGTTCGTCGTTCGTCGTTCGTTGTTTTTCTTTGAAACGAACGAATTTCTAATTCGATGGCGCGAGAATCATCGAATTAAAAAACAATCTGCTCGCGCTGCGGAAGATTCCGCGGAAAAACGGTTCTTCGGCAAATAAAATGACGTGACCGCTGCCGGTCGGCTC
>DASWLV010000207.1:0-11978 GCA_036400075.1 Pyrinomonadaceae bacterium | reverse complement strand
ACGCTCTGGCAAATTTTCTGGATCACAATGGCAATGATCGGCGCGCGCTCAGCGGCAATGTCTTTTAACCGCATTGCGGACAGAAAAATTGACGCCGCCAACCCGCGTACCGCAAACCGCGAATTGCCAGCCGGGAAACTTTCGATAAACTTCGCTTGGGCGTTTATGTTCGCCGCGTGCGCTTTGTTTTTTCTCGCCTCGGCGATGCTCAATCAATTGACTTTGATTTTATCGCCCGTCGCGTTCTTTAGCGTTTTGTTTTATTCCTACGCCAAACGTTTTACTGCGCTCGCGCATTTGATTTTAGGCTGGTCACTGGCAATTTCGCCGACCGCCGCCTGGATTGCCGTGCGCGGCGCGATTGATTCGCCCGTCCCCGTTTTGCTCTCGCTCATCGTGATGATGTGGACAGCCGGATTTGACGTAATTTACGCCTGTCAGGATTTTGAATTTGATAAAAAAGCCGGACTTCATTCGATTCCGGCAAAGCTCGGCATCGCGGGCGCACTGATGGTGGCGCGAATTTTTCATTTTCAGGCGTTTTTAGTTTTAATTCTGCTTTATTCGTTTACTGAACTCGGCTGGCTCGCATTGCTCGGCGTTGTTTTGACCGGCGCGCTTTTGATTTATCAGCATTTGCTCGTCCGCCCGAACGATTTGAGCCGCTTAAACGCAGCATTTTTTACAACCAACGCTTTTGTCAGCGTAATTTTATTTCTAACTTTCGGCGGAGCGGTTTTAATGTCAAAATTGAATTGAGGTAAAAATATGACTCCGAATGCAACGGCAAAACGCGGTTCAAAATTATACGTCGGCTCGCTTGTTTATCCGATTGAAGTTAATTTTCCTTTGCTCAAACGAATGAGTTTGGATGATTTTTACGATTTCTGCGAAGAAAATCAGGATTTGCGAATTGAACGGACAAAAGAGGGAAACGTAATCATTATGCCGCCAGCCTACTCGGAAACCGGACGCAAAAATTTCAATCTTGCAGGAGAATTCTATCTTTGGGCGCGACAGGACAAAACGGGCATCGGTTTCGATTCTTCGACAGGTTTTACTTTGCCGAACGGCGCGACTCGTTCGCCCGATGTTTCATGGATTTGCTTGGAACGCTGGAACGCTTTGCCAAAGGAAAAACGTAAGAAATTTGCTAGAATCGCGCCGGATTTTGTGATTGAATTGCGCTCGGAAACAGACAAACTCAAAGATTTGCAAAAGAAAATGCGCGAATACATTGAAAACGGAGTTCAACTCGGCTGGCTGATTGACCCGCAAAACAAACGAATTCACATTTATCGCCCGAAGACGGAAACGAAAGTTTTGGAAAACCCGAAAGAAGTTTCCGGCGAGCCATTGCTCAAAGGCTTTGTGCTGAATTTGCAGGGAATTTGGGATTAGGAGGAAATATGAAGTCGAAAATTTTATTGTTCTTATTTTGTTTTTTGTTTCTAACTTTGAATAGCTCTGCACAGGAAAACCAATTTCCGAATGAAATAGAAGGCTATCAATTCTTTAAGGATGGAAGATTGCAAGGCTTGAAACTTTTAGTTTCAACCAAAAATGACATAAAAGCGGTTATGGGTGAAAATTGCGAGAATGGCTGTGACTATGACCAAGATTGGGAAATCAATTTTAGTTACGTCGGCAGTAATTGGTACAAAAGAATTACTGAAAACGGCGTTGAGCGAATTTATAAGCCTAAACCTGAGCTTATTGGGACATTACAGAGTGTTTCTTTTCGTCCGAAAAGGCAAATTTTGTTGTCCGAGTCCATTGTCTTTCCAAAAGAATTTGAATGCCTCAACGGAGAAACAACGAGCGGCAAAATTAAATACAATTCTCGCACTTGTATGGATAAAAAAAGACTCATCTACAATATTTCCAATCAACCAACGGCTGACGGAAAAGTGTTCAGAGGACAATTAATGTCTGTTATTTATATTTCTCCTAAAAAAGATGACGACGGGATTTTTGCTTTAATTGAAAAATAAGATTTATGCAATTTTCACACGATACAAAATTAAATTTTATTGCCCAAAAAGTTGAGCGCGGCGAACGTTTGTCATTTGATGAAGGCGTGGCGCTTTATAAAACCGATGATTTAAACGCGCTCGGAAAATTGGCTGATTTCATGCGACGCAAAAAGCATGGGAAAACGACTTATTTCAACGTCAACCGTCATTTTAATCACACGAACATCTGCGTCGCCGACTGCAAGTTTTGCGGTTTTTACAAACGTGCTCGTCAGGAAGGCGCGTACACGCATTCGATTGATGAGGGCATCGAGATTGCCCGAAACGCGGTGAATGAAGGCGCGACCGAATTGCATATTGTCGGCGGTTTGAACACGAAGCTGCCTTTTACTTATTACACCGATTTGTTTCGCGCTTTGAAACGCGAATTTCCCCGACTGCATTTGAAAGCTCTGACGATGGTTGAATTGGACTTTTTTGCTCGCTTTTACAAAATGTCGGACGAAGAGGTGATTGAAAAACTAAAAGCTGCGGGAATGGATTCGTGTCCGGGCGGCGGGGCGGAGATTTTTGCCGAGCCGACTCGCTCGCGCATCTGCGACCACAAATGCGACGGCGCGCGCTGGCTCGAATTAGCCGGGAAAGTCCATAAAGCGGGTTTGAAAACCAACGCGACTATGCTTTACGGTCACATCGAATCAATCGAAGACCGCGTTGATCATTTTGTAAAGCTGCGCGAGCAGCAGGACGAAACCGGCGGTTTTCAATGTTTTATTCCGCTTGCGTTTTATCCGCCGGGAACTGCGCTTTCCAGCTTGCCGGGACCTTCGGGTGTTGATTCGTTGAAAACAATTGCAGTTTCGCGCCTTATGCTCGATAATTTCGATCACGTTAAAGCGTATTGGGTGATGATGGGGAAAAATCTGGCGCAGACGGCTTTGCATTTTGGCGCTAATGATCTGGACGGAACAATCACCGATGGCGGCGAATTAACGCACAGTTATTCAAACGAAGGCGAAGTTAAAATGTCGCGGGCAGAGCTAATCGAGCTGATCGAAAACGCCGGTTTTGAAGCGGTCGAGCGCGACACGGTTTATAACCGCGTCGAACGGATTGCAGCCTAATTTTTGTAATTGCGGATGAATGTCGAAAAAGCGAAGCAGTTTTCAAAACAAATTCGAGCTTCTCACAGTTCGCAGCTTGCTCGGCGCAATCGGCGCTTTGCCGCTTGAAACTTCGATGCGTTTCGGCAAATCGCTCGGCAGATTCCTCGGTTCTCGTTTTCCTAAATTAAAAAAAACCGCGCGGCGAAATCTGGACATCGCTTTTCCTGAAATGCCCGCCGAAGAAAAGGACAAAATCGTTCTCGGCACGTTTGAATCTATCGGCAGGCATCTCGGTTTTGTTTCGCATTTCCGTAAGTTCAAGCTCGAAGATGTTCGCAGCGTCGTCGAAGTCGTCGGTAAAGAACATTTTGACCGCGCGCACGCTGCGGGGCGCGGAGTTTTGTTTTTTACGGGGCATTTCGGAAGCTGGGAAGTTTTTAATCTGCTGCCGCCCGCCTTTGGTTTCGGGATGAATATTCTCGTCCGGCGCATTGATAATCCGCTGCTCGAAAAATATGTGGATTCGTTTCGGACGAAATTTGGGAGCGTCACTTTGGACAAAACCCGTTCGGCGCGGCAGATGTTTCGCGTGCTGGAAAACGGCGAGCTTTTGGGGATTCTGGCAGATTTAAACGCTCAGGAAAAAGAAGGCGTTTTTGTTGATTTTTTCGGCGTTCCGGCTTCGACGACCGTCAGCATCGCCAAGCTGGCTCTGAAGACAAATGCGGCTGTGCTTCCGGCTTTTGCCGTTTGGGAAGAAACGAAACAGAAATATGTGGTTTATCTCGAACCGCCCGTCGAATACAAACAAGGCGACGCTTCGGATGAGAATGTCCGCGAATTAACTCAGAAAATTACGAACGTCGTGGAAAAATACGTTCGCCTTTATCCCGAACAATGGCTCTGGATTCACAAACGCTGGAATACCAGACCGCCCGGAGAAGACGGGATTTATTAATTAAAGTTATGCAAATAAGGTTTTGAATATCGCTAACGTTTTTTAGATTTACACGCTTTTCCGGTTTTATCTTAACTAATTTGTGTGTTATTATTCTGATTCTTCCGACCTTCACATTCTCGGATAGGAGAAACAACTTAAAAATGAATTCGATATTAAATGCATTACGTCGTTTTAATTTGCGGCTGAATTTCACCGCGTTTTTACTTTTGCTCGTGTCGGCAGCCGTTTCGGTTTCGGCGCAAAATCTTGACCGTCTTCAGCGTGGTCGCGCGAAAGATATGCTGAAAGCCGTTAAAAATGAGATCAAAGAAAAATATTACGATTCAAACTACAAAGGAGTTAATCTGGATGAGCGATTTAAAACCGCCGAAGATAAGCTCGATCAAGCGACCTCCCTTGGACAAGCCTTCGGAATTATCGCTCAGGCAGTTCTCGATTTAAACGACTCTCATACGACTTTTTATCCGCCTTCACGCCCGACTAAATACGATTACGGAGTTCGGATGCAAATGATCGGCGACAAATGTTTTGTCATCAACGTCAGACCGGGCAGCGATGCCGAAAAGAAAGGCTTGCAGTCGGGCGATCAGGTTTTATCAATCGAAGGCTTTAAACCGAACCGCAAGGATATGTGGAAAATGATGTACTACTACAACACGCTCAGCCCGCGCCCGGGGATGAATTTGGTAGTGCAAAGTCCCTCTGCGAAAGAACCGCGCGAGCTGAACTTCGCCTCAAAAGTCAAAACGGAGAAAACGATTCTCAATTTCGAGGACCTCGTTCGAGACTTTGAGCTTAGCTCCGACGACGTGGTTGAGCATCGTTTTGTTCAAGTCGGAAACACGATGATTTGGAAAATGCCGACATTCGCAACCGAGCCGAGCATTATCACCAGCATTATGCAGGGAAAAATAAGCAGAGCTGGTAATCTGATTTTGGATTTGCGCGGCAACGGCGGCGGTTATGTCGTGGCGCTTGAAGAATTGGCTGGCTATTTTGTCGAGAAAGACACCAAGATTGCAGACCTCAAGGGACGCAAAGAAATGAAGCCGCAAATGGCTAAATCGAAAGGAAAAGACGTTTACAAAGGAAATTTGATCGTCTTAATAGACAGCCAATCCGGTTCAGCTTCCGAGCTTTTCGCTCGCTTTGTTCAAATTCACCAACGCGGAGTTGTGATCGGCGACCAATCCGCCGGTGCGGTGATGCAATCGCGCGGCGTACCTATGCAATTAGGAGCGGACAGCATAATTCCGTACGGTCTCAGCATCACCAATGCAGACGTGATTATGACTGACGGTAACAGTCTCGAACACATCGGCGTTACGCCGCAATTGGTTATGCTTCCGACCGGAGCCGATTTAGCTGCGCAGCGCGACGTTGTTTTAGCGACGGCGTTAGAGCTTTTCGGAGAAAAAGTAGCATCGGAACAAGCCGGGAAATTCTTCCCGTATAAATGGAAAGATAATTAATATCGGATAAAAAAAGCGGTTTTATAAAACCGCTTTTTTTATCCGATAAACCGTCGTTCTGCGCGGAAGCGATGAAGCAATTCTTCTAGAAAGCCTTCGTAAGTAAAAGTTTGCAGATCGTACGAGGGGTTGAGCTTGTAGAGAATCGGCATCGCCACGCGCCAAGCCATCCATTTGCGCGAGAATTCTTTTAAATCTTCGCGGCGGCGCAGAAAATTTTCGACGACTTCAATTTCTTTTTCGGTAATCTGCGACAAATCCGCTGCAAAATGCGTCGGCGGAAATTGGCGTCTGTAAGCCTCGTCGCTTGTTGCGGAAGCCGCAAATACTTGTTCAAAAGTCGGCGCTTCAGTTTGGCGTTCGCGGACGACGACCGTTCCGGCAAACAAATCGCCGATGCGCTGGTCGCGATTGCTGACAAAAACCGAAATCAAACCGATTGAATAAAACGGCAGCGGCATCATATCGAAATTTCTGAGCAGATTTCTCGCCGCCGCTTCCCAAAACGTAATCGGTCGCCCGTCTTCACGAATCACGCGCAGCTTTAAAAGGCGTTTGCCCGGAGTCTGACCGTTCATCGCCCATTCAAAAATGGCGAAATAACCCGTAAAGATTAAAAACGTGACGATAATAAACGCCGCGATCACCCATTTCGGCGCTTCTTCAAAATAACCGTCCAGACGCGAAATCCCGGCAAACGAGAAAAACACCCAAGCCATTAAAAGCAGCAAAATCACCTGCAAAAAATGATCGAGCGCGCACGCCAAAAAACGATTGCCGATTGACGCCAGAGCAAACGCCAGCGGCACGCGCTCCGGCGTTTCGATGACTAAAATCTCTTCGGTTTCAATTAAAGCGGACATTTAGGTTGATGTTACGCGCAAAAATTTTCTTTTTCCGACTTGGAGCAAAATTCCTTCATCGCTGATTTCAACATCGGCGTTCGCGTTTGTAACTTTTTCGCCGTTGATTTTAACGCCGCCTTGTTCAATTAAACGACGAGCTTCGCCGACCGAAGCGGCTAAACCTGTTTCAGCCAGCAGCTTCGTCAATTTCCAATTGGTTTCGGCTAAAGCCTTTTCTTCGATTTCATCGGGAATTTCTTTTTTGACGAAACGACGATTAAATTCATTCTCGGCTTCGGTTGCAGCTTCCTCTGAATGAAAATCTTTGATAATCAGTTTCGCCAGATTAACTTTCAGATTGCGCGGATTTTCGCCGCTCGATTTCATTTGCTCGATTTCGGCAACCGAAAAAGCGGTCAAAAGCTCGTAATATTCCCACATCAATTCGTCGGAAATTGACATAACTTTGCCGAACATTTCGTCGGGCGATTCGTTGATTCCGATGTAATTTCCGAGAGATTTAGACATCTTCTGCACGCCGTCCAAGCCTTTTAAAATCGGCATTATAATCGCAACTTGCGCTTCCTGATCGTATTCGCGCTGCAAATTACGTCCCATTAAAATATTAAATTTCTGATCCGTTCCGCCTAGCTCGACATCGGCTTCGAGCGCGACCGAATCGTAAGCCATTACGAGCGGATACAAAACTTCGTGCAAGGCGAGCGGGCGGTTTTCGTTTAGACGCTTTTCAAAATCGTCGCGTTCGAGAATCTGCTTCACAGTGACGTGCGACGCAAGACGGATAAAACCTTCCGAACCGAGCGTGTCCATCCAGCGCGAGTTAAATTCGATCACGGTTTTTTCCGGGTCGAGCAATTTAAAAATCTGCGTTTTATACGTTTCGGCGTTCGCCTCGATTTCTTCGCGCGTTAGAGCCGGGCGTGTGGCGGATTTTCCCGACGGATCGCCGATCAATCCGGTAAAATCGCCGATTAGAAAAATCACGATGTGACCGAGGTCTTGAAACTGCCGCAGTTTTCTGATAACGACCGTGTGTCCGAGATGAATATCCGGCGCGGTCGGGTCTGCCCCTAATTTAATGCGGAGCGGTTTTCCGGTTTTTTGCGATTTTTCGAGTTTTGTTTTTAAATCTTCTTCGCGGATAATTTCCGCTGCGCCTTTGCGTAAAAACTCTAATTGTTCTTCAATAGTCATTTTCTAAAATATAAAATCAATTGTTATGGATAATTTACCGCAATCTTTCGATTCGACAAAAACTTTGACAAAAAACCTGTTAGAAGAAACGGAAATCGCTTTTATCGGCTGCGGTGTGATGGCGGAGTCAATCGTTGCCGGAATCTTGAGGCAAAATCTCGTCAAACCCGAACAAATCGCCGCCAGCCATCCGCGCGGGGCGCGGCGCGAGGAATTGCGGGCTAAATACGGAATTAACGTTTTCGTCGAAAACGTTGATGCCGCTAAGTCAGTGCAAAAATCGCCAGAATCAATCGTTTGTCTATCAGTTAAGCCGCAGCGAATTAAAATCGTTTTAGACGAATTGGAAAATAACATCACGCCGGAGCAGTTGACGGTTTCGATTGTCGCGGGCGCAAAAATCGAAACGATTGCGGGCAAATTAAAAACTCCGCTGGTTGTTCGTGTGATGCCGAATACGCCTTCGCAAATCGGCGCGGGAATGACCGCCTGGACTTGCACGGAAGACGTTTCGAATGACCACAGAAAACAAGTCCGCGCGATTTTCGGCGCTCTCGGCAAAGAATTGTTTGTCGAAACCGAAAATATGATTGATATGGCGACTGCGCTTTCCGCGACGGGTCCGACTTATGTTTTTCTGGTGATGGAAGCGATGATGGACGCCGGCGTCCATCTCGGTTTTTCGCGAGATATGGCGAAAGAATTAGTGCAGCAAACGATTTTGGGTTCGGTCTTGTTTGCGATGGAGTCGCACAAACATCCGGCAGAGCTGCGAAATATGGTCACCTCGCCCGGCGGAACTTCAGCCGAAGCGATTTATCAAATGGAAAAAGGCAGCCTCCGCACCGTTTTATCAAAAGCGATTTACGCCGCATATCAACGCGCCGTTTCGCTTGGACAAAAGAAATAAATCAGGCGCGTTCGAGCGTAAATTGCCAAATCATTCTTTTTTGATTGGCGTCGAAAACGTATTCGGCAGAGATTACGCGCCAGAAGCCAGTTAATTGCCAGCGACCTACGGCGAGCTTGTTGAAAAGCGGGACGGCGTTTCCGGTTTCGATTGCGGCGAGCAAAGCTCGATTCGGCGGACTCAAAGGCTGGTCGCCGCGCCTGCCGTTTCCGGTATATAAAATCCGATTACCATTTTCCCCGGTGAATTTATCGGGATAACAGGGATTAATAAGCCCGAAATCGGTCAGCAGCGAAACGAGCTTTTCGTTTTTTTGATAAATTCCGCATTGCGTTCGGTGAAGTTTAAAAACTTCCGCCCACGAATAAACTTCTCCGATTCGGTAATCAAATTCTTTTGCCATTAAGCCTTAACCAAAACAAATTTCCAGACACGCTCTAAAGAATAAAAAAGGCAATCCAATTATGGATTGCCTTTTTTATTCTTTTTCAAAAGCGCGGCTTTACGGTTCGGCGATGAAGTTTAAATCTGATGCATCACCGGAAACATTAACGGTTCTGGGTTGGAATCCATATCGTTTTGAAAGAATTTCAATCGTCACGGTTTGACCCGCTTGAATGTCTGTAAAGCGATAGTAACCGAAAGCCGAAGACATCACCGCTCTGGTTGTCCCGTCGGCGGTCGTTAATCTGACTTGTGCGTTTTTCAAGCCGCGACCGTTTGCTATTAAAACTCGTCCCGCCAGATTAACCGAAGCTGCCGTCGCGCCCGTCACAGTGAATGTGCCGTCAGTAGCCGCCGGAGCGACGTACGTAGGTCGACTAGGAGTTGCGGCGTTAAAATATTCAAAGTACGCCGGCCAAGCTGGGTCGGTAGTGGTTGGATTAATGTCTAACGGCGTGCTACTTCCGCTACTGCCGACAACGTCAAAACGCAATTTTATCAAAGTTCCTGAAGCAGCCGTAATTGGAGGATTACAAGCAGCCGCTAATCTAAGCGTATTAAGAGTCGTGTAATTAATATTAATACGCGTCATAACCCAGCATCCTTGACCGAAATTGTTAACAGCGCTCAATGTGCCGGAAGTATCAGACGGAAATTGATCCGGCACCACAACGGTGGGATTATATTGTATTTCAATCACATAACCGACAATTTGACCTGTGTTGTTGCTTAAGGTAATGGGAACTTCAACATCCTGGGCACCGGGTCCGGCGACGATATTTGCGGGAAGTGAAACTGACGCCGTTTGCGCTTTCGCTTCTACGCCGAACGAAAGCATAAGCAAAGCGATTGCAGCTAGTGTATTAATGTAAAGGGATTTTAATGACATTTATCAATCTGCTGTGTCGAGCAATACAAAATACGGAGAAGTATGCATTTTATTTTTTATTTTTCAACTTAAATTTACATAAGTTTTAGGTCTTCGGTAAAAATGCTTTAAGTTCAGTTGACCGATTTCTTTTAGGTCTTGGCGTTTTACCATTCATAATCGTTGACAATCTCGAAAGTGCCTTCTCTGCGGTCAATTTCTCTCGATCCGTCTTCGTTTAACAAAACTGCTTGCGCTTTATAACGTCCGGTAGGAAGTTGTCCCTTTTCGGAAAAAACCGAGCAATTAAACGGGTGTTCGCCCGGAACATCAATCTCTCCGCAATCGGTGGCAAGCGAACCGGCTTCTTTGCCTTTTACGTCATCGTAGAGAAATACGATTTTGACTTTATGTTTGGACTGCGTGTTATGCACTTCAGAGACAATGTAAACTTTGTCTTTCGGGCTGAAAATTTCGCTTTGCGGATTGGCGGCATTATTTGCGCCGAACTTCAAATCACCGATATTTGCAGTTGAAAAACTAATATTGCTCTGACTCATGCCGAGCGAAGCCGCCATCAATACCACTAATGCAAGAACCAAATTTATCTTTGTTTTCATACGAATCTCCTCTTGTTTTTTTGACTCAATTTGTCTTTCAACCAATAAGGCGAAATGTATCGGCAAAACAGCTTATAAAAAAATGTTTTTTTGAAAATTCCCCATATTATCCCTATCAACCGGAGAAATTGAAGCCGTCAGAAATGTGCGGCTCTTTTCTTTTGCCCGTTAAATAAAGAAGCATTGAAAATTTGTAATTTTATTTGGGCTGATTCGATTGAGTTTCTCGCCTTATAGAATAGAGGCAATAAAATGCCGAATCTTTTAATTGGAGAGGCGATAAAAATGAACAATTTAATGTGCGCTTGCTGCTGGTCGTACAATCCGAGAGACAGCCGATATTGTGGAAATTGCGGTCAATTATTCGTTGATTTGATGACACACAAATTGGAGTTTGGTTTTAAAAGTATGATCGTTATGTTCGGGATTTTGTTTGCAATGATGGTTCTGCTTTGCGCCTGGATCGCAATAATAGCTATCGCCGATAAATTCTGACGGCTAAAAGTTTGGGGCGTTTTTTGTTGCCGTAAATGCCGTCGGCAATCGTCGCACACCTGACAATTGTTATTTTTATTGAGGTGAATTTACAGAATGCAAAAGCAAATTTACACACAAAGTCTGTGGAAAGTTAAATATATTTTACTTGCGGGTTTCATAGCGCTCTTTTGGCTTTTTGCATTTCTAATTCAAGTTCCCAATCCGAACGAACCAGACTCGGCGGGCATCCTTAATATCTTCTTAATATCCGCAATTGCAGTTTCGCTAATCTCGATGCTAATTATTTGGTTGACAATGAAGAAACGCACGGTTGCGGTTGATTTGGTCGGATGCGAGATTACAACAAAACGCCCATTTAGTCAGGCGGAGACCAAGCGCTTCGAGTGGAAAAATGTTACCTCGACATCTATCTTTTCTCAAACTTATTACGGCGAAGGCGGAAGAGTTGTGGAACACACGTTTAAAGTATCCGTCAAGGGGAGGTCATTTGATCTGATAACCAGAGGAACCGTTTTAAGGCGAGATTTGGTCAAGTTAATGGTGGCGGCGAATGCCGCGACACCGCACCTGTCATATTTTTGGGAAGAATGCTGGGCGAAAGAAACTCGCACAATTCTTAATAAAGTACCGCCTTATTGCAAAATCTCTCGTAGTTGAATTGTCAGGCAGCGATGGGTTAAACCGAAATTAAAACAAATCCAAAATCGAAGATATATACAGTAAATAAGCCAATTTATTTGGCAATGTTATCAGTCTTTTTGTAAGTAATTGAGCAAAATAAACCGTTAAAAATAACCACAGATAAACACGGATTAAAAAAAGGATAAATCAAAGATGAAGAAATCAAATCTGTTTTATCAAAAAAACATCCGTCTTTTATCCGTGTCCATCTGTGATAAAAATCTTATTTATTTATTCTGCCTGAATACTTATTTGTTTTGTGCGCTTATTTTTGATAAGGAAAATGGTGAATAATCGTAAACGCGCGATAAATTTGTTCGAGCAGAATGACTCGCGCCGTTTCGTGCGTAAAAGTCATTTTTGAAAGAGACAGTTTAAAATT
>DASWLV010000206.1:0-2210 GCA_036400075.1 Pyrinomonadaceae bacterium | reverse complement strand
ATCGCCACAAGCAGATGCTCCGGCTCGACCTGTTGATTCTGGTTGCGTTCGGCAAACCGAGTCCCCGCTTGAACGGCTTCTTGTCCGCGTAATGTAAATTTATCGAATCTCATCTTTAAAATTATGAACTATGAATGATGAACGCGGAATGATTTTTATCACCCCGCGTTCGTTTTTTTACAAATCGTAGCGGAAGACTATTCATCATTCATCATTCCGCATTCATCATTTAAATTAAGCGGAAGCCGATTTGGCTTGCGTGTTAATCTGCTTCGGCTCGCTTTGGCTTCCCGCTTTGATTTCGATTTTGCGCGCTTTCGCTTCTTCGCGTTTTGCTAAAGTGACACGGAGAACGCCGTTTTCAAATTCGGCGTTGCAATTTTCGCTCGAAACGGTCGGCGGCAGAGTGAAAGAACGGGTGAACGAGCCGTAGCTGCGTTCGACGCGATGAAAATTATCGCCCTCGTCTTTCTTCTCGAAACGGCGCTCGCCGTGCAGCGTCAGAACGTTGTTTTCAATCGAAATCTCAACATTTTCCGGTTTCAAGCCCGGCAATTCGGCTTCGAGAACGATTTGATCCTGGTTCTCGAAAATATCAACGCTCGGATTCCAAGCGCCGCGCGTCATCTGGTCGTCACCGCCGCGCGAAAAAGTCGAAGAAAATAAACGGTTCATTTCGTCTTGCAAGCCGCGTATATCGCGGAAAGGATCGTATCTGACAATGTTCATTTTTCTGTACCTCCAAAAATATTTCGTTTGAAAGTTTGTTTGCTCAGCGACGCATTGTTCTATTTGCTGAGCTAATTTAGATGATAAAATGTGAGTGCCTCATTGTCAAGTCCCCTAAAAAGATTTTTTTGAGAAAATTTTTGCTTGTTTTCGAGTGACACGAAAAGCCGATAAAGGTTATATTTGTCGGCAATTTGTTACACGCATTTTTAGAATCACGGCATTAACAGAATGAATTTTCTTCGAGAATTGTTTTTTCCGCTCGTTGCTGTGTTAGCAGCGTTCATCGTCGGCGGAATAATCGTCTGGCTAATCGGCGATAATCCGTTTGAGGCATATGCGATTTTGCTCGGCAGCGCGCTTTCCTACCCGGAAGGCATCGGCTACACGCTGTTTTACGCGACGCCGCTGATTTTTACCGGCTTGGCGGTCGCCGTCGCTTTTCGCTGCGGGCTTTTAAATATCGGCGCTGAAGGGCAGCTTTATGTCGCCGCGCTCGCCACGGCTTTTGTCGGGATGAAATTCGGCGGAACCGTTGTTAACGTTTTCGGCAAAGATGAAAGCTTTTCGTGGATGAGCTTGCCGGGCATTTTGCTTGTTCCTTTGTGCATTTTGACTGCGATTGCGGCGGGCGCGTTATGGGGCGCGATTCCCGGAGTTTTAAAAGCCAGATTCGGCTCGCACGAAGTCATCAACACGATTATGCTCAATTTCATCGGCATCGCTCTGGTGAGCTATGTCACGCAATATTTTTTGAAAGTTCCGGGCGATCCGATTCTGCAATCCGCTCCAATTGGCGAAGCCGCGCACATTCCGCGTATTTCGCAATTTCTTCCTGGAATGCCTACTTTTATTCCTTTAAACGTCGGTTTCCTGCTCGCGCTTTTAATGTGCGTGCTGGTTTATTTTTTCCTCTGGCGGACAAAATGGGGCTACGAGCTGCGCGCGACGGGCGCAAATCCGGCGGCGGCTGAATACGGCGGAATTTCGGTTCGGACGCAGATCGTTCTGGCAATGACGATTTCCGGCGGTCTGGCGGGAATGGTCGCCATCAACGAAGTTTTAGGCTACCGCTATCGTTATTACGACGGATTTTCCGACGGTTACGGTTTCACCGGAATCGCGGTTGCGCTGTTGGGCAGAAATCATCCGGTCGGAATTGTTCTCGCCGCTTTGCTGTTTGGAATGCTGACGCGCGGAAGCATTTTTCTCGACGCTTTTACCGAAAACGTTTCAAAAGATTTAGTGCAGGTTCTGCAAGGCGTAATTATTTTATTTGTCGCCGCCGAAGCGGTGTTTCGAGGAATTGTCGGATTTAAAAAATGAGCGAACTTTTTTCTTTAATTCTTGTTTTTTCAACGATTCGATTGACGACGCCGTTATTGCTTGCGGCTTTAGGCGGAATGTTTTCCGAGCGCGCGGGCGTGATTAATATTGCGCTCGAAGGCTTGATGTTGTCAGGCGCTTTTACGGCGGCGGCT
>DASWLV010000205.1:0-20043 GCA_036400075.1 Pyrinomonadaceae bacterium | reverse complement strand
AAATAAACATTTTCTCTTTCTCCGCATCATACAGATAATGAAAAGCTCGATTTGGCTCTGTTTACTCTATTTATTGGTTACACAATCAATTTACGCTCAAACACAGAATGATTTGGAAGTTTTTAATCTAAAAGGAAAGATAAAAACTGTAAGGATTGAAAGAAGCAAATTTATAACCGAAGGCAATGAGAATAAAGAGGGCAGGCGCGAACCTCAAGAATTAATGACGTTTGACGAAAAGGGTTATTACACGGAGAGAGCGGGCTTGACCAATTCATTTACAAGAAAATTTGCTTATCAGTATTATCCAGACGGAAAAATTAAAGAAAGAACTGATTTAGTCTATTCACAGAATGAAGTATTTACCTATACCAAAAATCTAATCGTAAAAACCACGCAACTTAAAGACGGTCATATTTTAGATAAGTGGATTTATCATCTTGATGAAAATGGCAAGAAAATCAAAGAAGAATATATCCTTGTTGACAAGAATTTGGGAGAAAGACTATTAAGTCCGCCAGAAATAATTGTTTACAAATACAATTTGCAACAAAAGTTAATTGAAACAGCTTATTTTAAGGCTGATAATTCGCCTGCCGTTGGAATTATATTTCCAATTCACAAATACATAAATACTTACGCCGACAGAAATCGAATAAGTGAGCGCTTAGGATATAAACTTGATAACACATTAATCGTTAAGTGGGCATATAAATATAATCAGATGGGGCTATTAGAAGAAGCTACAAGATTTGGTTTAAATCTTAAGCCTCTTTCAAAAGCCACTTATTCAGAATTTGATAAAGCTGGAAATTGGACTAAAAGCGGTACTTTCAAAATTTCAGATAAAGACGGTAAGACCGTTATTGAACCAACTGAAATTGAGTATCGGACAATCACTTATTATCCGTGATTTTAGATTTAATAAACAGTCCCAAAAACGCCCCTTTTTGAGACTGTTTATTGTCAGAGAGGCTTTGTTGCAAAATCCCGATTTCCCACAGGCTTTTGCAACAGTTTAAGCACTTTTGCGACAAAACAGGCTTTTGCAGCAAAGCTGATTTTTACGTGCAAAATCCTTACTGTTTTATCTTGTTCCTCGAGATAACCAATTATCCGCTAAATGATACTGATTATCGGCTCAAGACTAAAAGATTATGCTCGGATATCAACACCGAATCGCCAGGACACCGTTATCTCTCTGCTTGGGAGTCATCGTTATTGCGCCGCAGATAAGCGAGCGCAACGGAAGCGATAACCGTTCCGACGAGAACGCGCGTTACCAGACTTTTTCTGTTGTGTTTCCACTCCGCCTTCCAACCCATTTCTCCGAAGATATTGGGGACTTGTCCATACGAGAGATCGTCGAGAACTCCTTCTACCATATCCACGCGGTCTGCCAGCATCAGCGGCAGCCAATGTCCGTAGCTGTTTTCGCTGTATTTAAAAGCGGCGCGGCGGATCACGCCGCTTACTCCCGCGGGCGGCGCCGCAGTTCCGAATGTGGCTGAGACGTTCGGACGCTCGTTGGAATGAAGAATTTCGACGTTGATTGGCTGTTGAGGCGGGCGATCCCAACTGTAACCCGCGTGTTCTCCATTGTTGCGGTTCTTCATCGGATAGGTCGGATCGTTTTTCGGATTGGCGTCCACGCCCCAACCTTTAACCTGCGCCGGGTCTATAACTTTATTTTCCGTATTTTTAACTAAATTTTCCATAGCGTTTCCTTCCTACATTCTGGCTGACGGCGGAATCAACACCGGCTTGATGCAATTATCGAGCTTGGCTGAAAACATTCGGTATGCATCCGAAACTTCTTCCAGAGGGATGTGATGCGTGATCAAGGCTTTCGGGTCGAGAATGCCGTTCTGGACATGCTCGATCAGTCGCGGCAACAGCCGCTTTACCGATGCCTGATTAGCCCGGATCGTCAGACCTTTATTCACCACATTGCCAATCGGGACAAGTGTATCAATCGGTCCATACACGCCGACGATGGAGACAATTCCGCTCTTTTTCACAGAGTTGATCGCCCAGTGCAGGGCGGTCGCCGCTCCGCCGACCATATGCAATGTTTTGCCGAGCAGCGTCTGCATCGCTCTGCCGGTCGCTTCAGCGCCTACCGCATCAATAACAACGTCGGCTCCCAGCCAGCCGGTGGTCTTTTTAAGGAATACAACCACATCGTCCAATTCCTTGTAGTTATAAACCTCGGCGGGAGCGTAATTCTTCACGAACTCTAAACGATACTCCAGATGGTCAATTACGATGACGCGCCCCGCGCCGAAGAGCCAGGCGCATCGGGCTGCCATAATTCCAACCGGACCGGCTCCGAAAACTACAACCGTATCACCGGGCTGAATACCACCCATTTCCGCCGCTTGATACCCGGTCGGCACTACGTCTGTGAGCATCACGGCATCATCCAGATCCATACCTTCGGGAATAAGGGTCGGACTTACGTCCGCATAAGGAACTCGGAGATATTCCGCTTGCCCTCCTTCGTAGCCGCCTCCCGTATGCGAATAGCCGAAAATGCCGCCCACTGCCGTCGCTTCGGGATTCGATTCGTGGCAATTCCCATAAAGCTCCTGTTGGCAGAAGACACACTTTCCGCAGGCGATATTGAAAGGCACTAAAACGTGATCGCCGACTTTCAATTTCTGTACGCCTTGTCCGATCTCTTCCACCACGCCGGTGACCTCGTGTCCGAACGTCATCCCGATTCGTGTATCGGGCACTGAACCGTTGTATAAATGCAGATCGGAGCCGCAGATACAAGAGCGCGTGACCCGGACGACCGCATCCTGCGGATGCAATATCTCCGGTTCAGGTTTATGATCAATGCGGACCCGCCGAGGTCCGCGGTAATTCATTGCAAGCATAGAACTCTGTTCCTTCCCTTATTTAACATCTGCCGTCTTCTTTGTCGCCGTTTCTAAAGATAGTGCGCCTGCTTGAGAAATCAGCCGGTAATTCACCAACTAATTCTTTTAGTACGCTCAAGCTTTCAGCCGAACCGCCGATGACCGCGATATTTCGTTTTTCCATTCGACCTAATAATAAAATTCCCGATTGCGGTCGCTCTGTCCGCTATAGGACAAAAGACTTATTTTCTCGTTTTACTTATTAGCCGGGCTTAAACTTCCTCAAAAACTGTCTCGCCATTACGCCGCTAAATAAAAACTTCGGAAAAAAATCATCTTTAAACGTATTTTGAGATTAGCCGTCAAGCGCGGCAAAACCGATAAGAAAAATCTCACCCCTTTATAGCCTCCGATGAATAAAAAATGCACCGAATGCGGATTAGTTAATTTTTCGAGCGATGAAAACTGCCGCCGCTGCGGTTCGGCTTTAGGCTCGAAAGCCGAAAATTCCGTTGCTTTTCAAGACGACACCAGCCGCAAGCTCGACCGGGCGGCGATTTGGTTTTTGAAACGATTTCTGTCGGCGGTCGTGATTGCCGGCGCGATTTTGTGCGGAGTTTATTTTTCCTTGCTCCGAAGCGCCGAGCCGTTATCGTCCGAACAAGCGGCTGCCGTCGAGCGCGCCGTCAAGATTCTTGAAGATCGGGGCTTCGACCGTGAAACGTTTTTGCTGCGCCGCACGGTAGCGTTTCGCGCTTCGGACAATTGGCTCAACGAAACGACCGGACACGAAGACGCTTATGCGGCGACGAATTTTCCGTTTCAAATCGTGACGCTTTACGAGAGCTTTTTTAAATATCCGCAGGACGACACCGAACGGGCGATGATTTTGCTGCACGAAGCTCAACATCTGCAAGGCGCAGACGAGCCGGAAGCCTACGAATTTGTTTGGAGAAATCGCAAGAAATTAGGTTGGACTGAAGCGGCTTACGGCAAAACAAAAGTCTGGCATAACGTTTTTGATTTCACACGGCAAAACGCGCCGAATCTTTTTCGGTGCAGCTTTAACGAAAACGCCGACTGCACGCTTTAAAATCTTTCACAACGTAGAAAAGGAGAAGAGGAATTTTCTTTCCTTTTCTCCTTTCCTCAATATCTTAGGGTGAGATATTAATCTTCGGTTTTGCGCGGCGCACTGGCAGTTGGATTATTTTGCTGCATTGGCTGGGACGAGCTGCCGTCGCCGACGATGTAACTGTCTCTGGATTTTACGACCGCATTCGGGCGATTAACGCGAACTTTGATTTGCCGACGCTGCCCGGCTTGTCCGGCATCGGTCGGGTAATAACCGATGTTGTATTGTCGCCGCAGTTCTTCGGCGATGCCGGAGAAAGCGTCTTCCAGACTGACATTCGTTTCGGTGCTGAACAGTCTGCCGCCCGATTTTTCGGTTAATTCGTCCAAATAACGTTTTCCTTCGGCATAATCACGCGCCGAAGTTCCGCGTGGGCTTCGCCCAATCCTTCCGCCCGGAAAAGGAAAAGGAAGTCCGCCGCCAAAAATCGGTGGGTATGGCGAAGTCATTACGCCGCCTCCGCCGCCATAGCTGTTATCCCTGTAAGTGTTGTAATAAACCGTGTAAAACGGCGCGTCGGATTCTTCAGCCGACCGCAAAGTGCTGTAATAATCGGATTTGGAAGAAGTCGTATCAACACCGTCAGTAAACATCACAACCGCTTTTCGCCCTTCGATCCGGCTCAAACGCCGGTTGATAATATTGTCCACCGTATCGTAAAGCGAAGTTCCGTCGCCGAAATCGGCTTTACGAATTGCGCGGGCGAGCTTGTATTTATCATTTGTAACTTCGGATAAAACGTGAAGATTGGAGTCAAACTCGATCACCATCACTTTATCGTTCGGTTTTAACTGATTGACAAACGCAATTGCCGCGTCCTGAATTTCCTCGATTTTTAATTCGGTAGAGGGACTCGTATCGAGAACCAAAACGACGGTCACGGGTTGTTCCGCCGTTCCGAAATAAGCAATCTCCTGCTCTTTTCCGTCTTCAAAAATTTTAAAATCGGTTTGCTGCAAGCTCGGAAGATAACGCCCGTTGCGGTCGAAAACCGAAACCGGAATCGTGACCAGATTTGTTTCAATCGTTAAAACGTCATCATTGTCGCCAATGACTTTTTCGCTATTGGGCGCGGTTTTCGGCTGCGCTTCAGCTTTTTGCGCGGGCTGCGTTGCGGGCGCTTGGGTTTGATTTTGATTCGGGACTTGAGGCGTTGTTTGCGGTACGACGCGCGGGCGCGAAGTTCTGCCCGACTGCGCCGAAACCGCGACGACGGCAACGCTCAAAAGCAACAACAATAAAGCGGCAATTCTTTTCATCTTTCGCTACTCCGGTTTTACAGATTTTAGGGAGAACAGGGTTCGGCTCTTTGATGCAGTATTCGCCGCCAAGATTTGCCAAAATTTATCTTATTAACAAAACTTTACATAAACCCAAAAATGCGCCCGCCGCAATCAGCCATAAAACGTCAATTTTAAAGCGAAACAAAGCCAAAAACGCCGCCGCGCCGAGCAGCAAAGCGAAAACGTTTATGTTTCCGGCGGAAAAAATCACCGCCGCCCCGAATGAAACAGCCAGCGTCAAAATTACGCCGACAACCGCCGCCGTAACCGCAGACAATGCGGATTTTAATTTTTGATTATCCTGCAAACGCTCGATAAACGGCGCAAACGCGAAAATAAAGAAAAAGCACGGCAAAAACGTGGCAACGGTCGTCAGCAAAGCGCAAGTGATGGCGAAAAAGGTCTGCGAAAATCCATCCTGCGGATTGTTCCAGCCAGCCATAAAACCGACGTTTTGCAAAACCATTATCAGCGGTCCCGGCGTTGTTTCCGCGAGCGCAAAACCGTCAATCGCCTGCTCCGTCGTAATCCAGCCGTAAGAATTCACGGCGGCTTGATTGACATAAGCCAAAACCGCGTAAGCGCCGCCAAATGTGACAAGTGCCGCTTGCGTGAAAAACAGATAAATTTTGACGGGCAGACTCTGCCAACCGAAAATCGCGCCCATAACGAGCAGCGGAACGAGCCACAAACCGAGAAAAACTAAAATTATTTGCCCGATTTTAGTTTTTTGTTCGTTGTTCGTTGTTCGTTGTCCGTTGTTTTCAGCCTTCAAACTCAAGTAACCAATGAGAGCCGCCGCAACGACAACCAGCGGAAAAGGAATGTGAAAAAAATAAATGGCGAGGAAAGCTGCGGCGGCGATTGTCCAATGCTGCCAGCCTTTAAGAGCCTTTTTGCCGATTTTGAAAACGGCTTCGACGACAATCGCCAGCACAATCGCTTTTAATCCGTCGAGAATTCCGGCAATTGCGGGCAGATTTCCGTAAGCGGCGTAAACGTAAGACAAAAAGAGCAAAACGAAAATCGAAGGAATGACGAAAAACGCTCCGGCGACGATTCCGCCGAGAGTTCCGTGCAGTCGCCAGCCGCTATAAATCGCCAGTTGCTGCGCTTCAGGTCCAGGCAGCAGCATACAAAAATTTAAAGCGTACAGAAATTTTTCTTCGGTTATCCATTTTTTTCGTTCGACCAGCTCGCGATGCATAATTGCGATTTGCCCCGCCGGACCGCCGAAGGAAACAAAACCGAGCCACACCCAAAATTTAAAAGCATCGGAAAATTTGACATTTTCCGATGCTTTTTGGTTTTCTTTTATCGGCGCGTTTTCCGGCATAAAACTTAATGTAGCAAATGCCTTGAAACCGATGTTCTAAAATTCAGTTTTTCGCCGCTTCTTTTTTCTTTCCGACGATGTAGCCGTCTTTGGCGCGGACGGCGACTTTTTCTCGATTTACTTTTACTTTAATTCGGCGTTGCTCGCCCGATTTGCCTTCGGTTTCCGGGTAATAACCGAGACTGTATTGCCGCCGCAATTCTTCGGCGATGTTGTCGTAAGCCAAACCAAGATTTCCGTAAGTGTCGGCTTGATAAAATCTGCCGCCGGTGTTGGAAGACAATTTTTCCAGATACTCTTTACCGCGCCGATATTCCGCCGATGTTGTTCCGCCGCCGAGAATCACGGTTCGATTATTCGGATTATTCGGATCATTCGGGTCATTCGGGTCGCGCCGCCCCGGATAATTCGACGGGTAATTCGGATCGTTCGGATCGCGCGGTCTGGTCGTCGTTGTACGACGCTGCGGCAAGGGCAGCGGAATATTTGTTCCGGGGATTGTCGGGCGCTGCGAGGGCTGCGGAAACGGTACGGGCGAGCCAGGAACCGGATTCGGCGACATCACGGGCGGCATTCGCGAGGCGTTTTGCACGTCTTCGTATGTGTCATAGTGAATCGTGTAAACGAGCGTGTCTAGTTCCTGAGCTTCGCGCAGATTTTTGAGATCGTTTGATTTGCGGCTCGTTGTGTCAACGCCGTCGGTGAACAAAACGACGGCTTTGCGACCGGGAATTTGAGCGAAACGCTCAAAAATAAAACTCATCGAATCGTAGAGCGCAGTTCCCTGCCCGATTTTTGCGGCATTGATAGCCCGGCGCAGAGTTTCGCGGTCGTTTGTCGGTTCGGACAAAACGTGATATTCGTCGTCGAATGTCACGACCATCACTTTGTCCGCAGGGCGCAGATTCATCACAAAACGATACGCGGCGGTTTCGATTTCATCTATTTTAAAATGCGTCGAAAACGAAACGTCCAACACGAGCGCAACCGTAAACGGAACTTCAGAAGCTGCAAAATAAGCGATTTGCTGCGGTTTTCCGTTTTCCAAGATTTGAAAATCTTCTTTTTTCAAATTTAAAATGTAACGCCCGTCGCGGTCTGAAATGCTCACCGGAACCGTCACCAAATTCGTGTCAACGCGCAAAACTTCGTCATCCGAAATCGCATTTTCTTCGCTTGTTGTCTCGCTTTTTTGAATTTCTTTTTCGTCGCCGGCGGTAGTTTGCGTTTGGTTCTTTTTTTGTTTACTGTCACTGCCGCTTTGCCGGCTTGCGCCCGATTGCGCGGCTGCGGAAAAACTCAAAACGCCGACAACCAATATCAAGCTCAGGAATATTTTCATTTTTGCCTCTTTTTAAATTGGAAATGCCGAATCCGTCTTTTATGATGCGCGAGATCGCCGAAAGATAGTTTCGATTAAATCGTCTGATTTTCCAAAGAAATTCGCAACTCTATTCTTCAAATGTTTTCTATTGAACATTCGCTTTTTTTCAGCTAATATCAACACTTAGCCGGAATTGTCGGCTCTCTGTTACCACGCTTTTTCTCGACTCTGTTTTCACCGGCACGTTTACCTCTTTTATCGAAAACTGCCGCAGCAACCCACGACAAATATCTTTCTCAGGAGAAATCACACCAATGAATATTTCCACACGTTTCCTCCAACCCGCGCTGTTTATGTTTGCGCTCGCTTTCATCCCGGCTGTTACAAACGTTTCGGCTGCTACATTTAATGTTACAAATCTCAATGACAACGGCGCGGGAAGTCTTCGCCAAGCAGTCTTAGACGCCAATTCGTCGCCCGGAACGGACGCCATCACATTCCAATCGGAATTAATCGGGACAATCGCACTTACGACCGGACAGCTTTCCATTACCCAAAGTGTCGCCATTTTTGGTCCCGGCGCAAGAAAAATAACCGTCAGCGGCAATAACTCAAGCCGCGTTTTTTACGTCAACGGCGCGCCCGGCACAGTCACCTACATCAGCGGACTAACCATCGCCGCCGCAAAGATAAGCACCGGCTACGGAGGCGGAGTTTTTAACAATTTCGGCAACATCTTAAATCTCAACGAAATCGCAATTTCAAATTGTTCCGCGCCATACGGAGCAGGAATCTTTAACGATGGCACGCTGAATGTAGCCCGCTCAACGATTGGTCCTTTTAATACGGCAGCCAACGGCGGCGGAGGCATTTATAATGAAGCCGGAACGGCGCATATCAGCGCTACAACCATCAGCGACAACACCGCCAATTTAGGCGGCGGTATCAATAATAGTGCCGAATTGACGCTCGAAAACGTGACCGTTAGCAACAACTCGGCAGAGGGAGCGCGCGGCGGCGGTATTTTAAACGGCGGCGGGGTCGTGTTTCTTCGCAACACAATCGTCGCTGCCAATTTTGCTCGCAGCAGCGGCGGCGACCTGAACGGCTCGTTCGATTCTCTGGGCAATAATCTAATCGGCAACAACGCCGATTCAAATCTTCAAGCCAGTTTTCCCTCCGGCGCAGCGCAGGAAAACGGCGACAAAATCGGTTCGAGCGCGTCGCCGCTCGAACCGAAACTCGGCGCGCTGCAAAACAACGGCGGGCAAACCGACACGCTGTCGCTTTTGTCAGGCAGCGCTGCTGTTGATGCCGGTAATAACTGCGTTTCAGCCGGAGATTGCTCGACAGACTCTTTAAAAGCAAGCACGGCTTCGACGACCGATCAAAGAGGATTCCGCCGCCAAGCCGACGGAAATAATCCGCCCGACGGAACAGCCACGGTTGATATTGGCGCATTTGAGCTTTTTAGTATGCCGACCGCCGCGTCGGTCAAAGTCGAAGGGCGCGTGACGGTGGGAAAACGCGGCGTTTATTCGGCTCGCGTTTATCTGACGAATCATCTCGGAGAAACCAGAACGGCAATTACAAATTCGCTCGGTTATTACAGATTTGAAGACATTCGGGCGGGAGAAACTTATACTTTTTACGTTTTGTCCAAACAATATCGGTTCACGCCGCAAGCGCTGACAATCAATGAGGAAACGACCAATCTAAACTTTATCTCCGAACCGTAAACAGAACATTTTTTAAACCTCATCAAAGACGCGCCGACGCCAGCTCATGAAAACGTCGGCGCGTCGAGTTGATGTTAACGAACGGAAGCCGGCGGTGAGTGCGGTTTGTCAGCAAAATAAAAATCCTTTCGGTTTCCGGCTCGATCCACAGCGAAGTGCCGGTAAAACCGAGATGTCCGTAGCTGTTTTGCGCCAAAGCTCCGCTTGCGGTCGAATTTTCGGTCGCTGCAAGCTCAAAGGCAAACGAGCGCGATTCGTTTAAGTTTTTCGTGAAATTGGTTTTGAACAAATTGCACGTTTCCGGTTTGAGCAAGACGGATGTGGCGGGCAAGAATTGTTGAGCGATTTTGAAAACTTCGCGTGCAGTTGAAAACAAACCCGCGTGTCCGCTTGCGCCGCCCAGAAAATAACAATTCGCGTCGTGAACTTCCCCCCAAATCAAACGATTGCGAAAAACCGCCTGCGGATTTTGGATTTCATAACCCATTTCGAGACAAGTCTGCATTTCGTATTCGTTGCCGAATTCGCAGGCGGCAATTTGTTCGCGCGGCGCAGTCGGATTAAAACCCGTCTTTTCGAGTTTGAGCGGCGCAAAAATTTCTTTCCGCGCGATTTCCGCCAAATCAGCGCCGTAAATTCGCTCAAGCAGAAATCCGAGCGTCAGAAAATTGAAATCGCTGTAGCGAACGACTGTGCGCCGCTCGTTTTGCAAATCTTCCAATCCAATTGCCGCGAGAGCTTCGGCTTTCGGATTTTCGATTTTGTTTTGTGCATGTGAGTGATTGCGAAGCAAATAAAACGGTTTCCAAGCCGGAAAACCTGAAACGTGCGACAGCAAATCGCGAATGGTTAAATGTCGCTTTTCAGCCGTTTGAAAGCCAGGTAAATAATGACAAATCGAATCGTTTAATTTGATTTCGCCTTGCTCGATCAATTTCGCGCAGAGCAACCCCGTGACCAAAACTTTGGTCAAGCTCGCCAAATCGTAAATCGTTTCAAGTTTTGCTGGAATTTCCTGGTCGCTGATTCTAACGGCAAAACCAAGCGCGTCGGCAAATCGAATTTCGCCCTTTTCGCCAACTAGATAAACCGCTGAAGGAAAGTCTCCGGCTTTGATTCGTTCACTTAAAAACGAGGAAATTGCTTCGCTTTTCATTGTTAAAAAGTCAGCCGGTTGCGATGTTTGTCAATTTTTTCTAAAACTCCCAAAGCCAAATTCAGAGCCTGGCGTCCATCTTCGCCCGTTACCGGCGGCGTTTTGTCCTCTAAAATCGAATCAACAAACGCTTCAATTTCCGCTCGCAGCGGTTCGACATCGTTGATTTCGAGACGATTGATTCTGATTCCGAACAAAGGATTTTCCGCGCCCGGCGCGAGGCTCGTCAGCGCGGCGTATTTTGTCACATAATCAACCGCGACATAAGCGTTTGGCTGATAAAAACGCATTTTGCGGATTTTTTCCGCTCCGACGCGCGACGCCGTGATGTTGGCGACCGTGCCATTTTGAAATTCGAGCCGGACGTTTGCCGCGTCAACTTTGTCGGTCAAAATCGGAATTCCGACCGCGCGAATCTCGGCTATTTCCGATTCGACAAACCACGAAATCATATCCAAATCGTGAATCATTACGTCCAAAACAACGTCAACATCGAGCGAGCGCGCCGGAAACGGCGAGATGCGGTGAATCTCAAAATAAAGCGGCTTTGTCACGTGCGGGCGAAGCGCGACAATCGCAGGATTAAAACGTTCGAGTTGCCCGACCATCAATTTTGCGCCCGATTTTGCCGCCGCATCAATAATTCGGTCGGCTTCTTCGAGCGTTCGCGCAATCGGTTTTTCGACGAGACAATGAACGCCGCGCCGCAAAAATTCGACCGCAATTTCAGCGTGAGTTTCAGTCGGTGTGGCGATTGAAACCGCCTCAACTGTCTCCAAAATGTCGCGCCAGTCTGTGAAAAAATCGCAATTTTGTTCTGCGCCGATTGTTCGCGCGGTTTCTTCGCTCGCGTCGCAAACGCCGACGAATTCCGTTTTGCCTTCATTCGCCAAAGTTTTCATAACTCTGGCGTGATGTCGTCCGAGACTGCCGACGCCGATTGCAGCAGTTCTAATTTTTCGGTTCGTTTCGCTCATTTTCACTCAGAATGTCATAAAAAGTTGCGAAACCCAAAATTTAAAATTCTTTGAAATTAATCATAGATTTCGACATCAATCGGTTTGAAGCTGTAATTATTCGACATCTCCGCCGAGCAAGCCGTGACGCCGACAATCAAATCCATTTCGGCGCGCAGCAGCAAATAATCTCCGGCGCGCGAGGGCGGCGGATCAATTTGCAATTCGCCCGACGGTTTGACGATGACGTTCATAAAAACATTGAGCGTGGTCGGAATCATATCCGGCGTGACGCCGAATTTTTCGAGATTTGTCGAAAGATTTTCAAAACAGCTCGGATGCGGTTCGTAATTGTTGTAGATAATTTGAAAAGTTTCCGGGCTGCACGGAGTCAGCAAAAAATCGTGTCGCCCAACCGTGTCTTCGATGATGGTAAACATCGGTCGGCTGCGGTTTGAATAAAGCGTATGACCTTTTGTGATGTAAATTGTGTTGGCGTAATCAATCGTGCGCCCGGACGACAGCCATTCGCGCTTATCTGCAAGCGAAAAAGCGGTTAAATCCGAAACCTGCTCGCCTTTTGGATCAATGATTTTCAAAAGCCGTCCGCTTTGCAAAGTGAAACCGACGCCGGTTTGCGGTTCGAGATGATAACGCTTTATCGCTTCATTTGCTTGTTTTGCTTCACTCATTGGAATTTGCGGTTTTCTTTAAAAGCGCGTGAAACGGGCATTTCCAATCAACTTCAACTGCGCGACCCGAATATTGACGGGCTTCGCTCGTTTCGCCGAAGTTGCTCAAATTTGGATTTAGTGAGCCTTGCAATTTAAGATCGCGCTCTCTGACAATTTCTTTCATTCGCTCGAATTTATTTTTCCGGCGCAGATTTTCAAATTGTGTGTGAGCGTTAAAAACCAGCGTCGGGTACGCAAAACGCCGCGCCAGACGCGAGCTTGCGGGATGCAAACCGACGACGAAAAACGCGGTTTCGGCAAAGCTAAACGAAAATTCCGCGCTTTCCGGGTCGCTGCTAACCGTTTTGCTCCAATCGTAAAAACGGCTGTCTAACTCGTGCAAACTTTGAAGCTGCGCCCAGAGAAGCTGTTCCCAGGTTTCTTCGTCCGAAACAATTGGCGCGGCGAACGTCGCAACGAACGTCGCATAATCTGTTCCAAAACGCGGCTGTTCGAGGGTGTATTCCCACAAATCGTGCGCGAGCGTCGCGGTCGTCGCAGGCTGATTCATTTGGCGGTAAAAACCGAAACGATAACAATTTCCGTTGATTGCCGCTTTCGCGCCGACGCACGGGAAATCCTGATTTATAACGTGCGCCCGAAATTTGTCGTGAACCGCCGCGGCTAATAAAGGCAGTTTTTGCGGCGCGGCGAGCGCGCTCGTCAATTTTCCGTCGCGCCACGCAGCATACGCGCTATGCTGCGCCGCGTGTTTGTATGGATTTTTTTTGACTGTCAAATTCGGCACTGAAATTCCCGCCTTGTTCCTTTAAATTAATTTTAGAAAAATTCTCTGTTCAAGGTAGTACGAATGCGTACAGTCTGCGCTAAGGTTTCGTGAAATAACTATTTATTCATTCAAAGAATCGTTTATGTCTGAAGACGCGAACATCGGAAATCGTTCCGAAACGGAAAACGGCACAGAGCATTGCACTTATTTGCTGACAATTCGCCGCACCCGTTTTGACCGCGCCGAAGCCGAAGATTTTCGGAGATATTTCGGTTTGCTTCGTGCCTCCGGCTGCGAAGTTTTGGTTGTGGACGGTTCTCCCGCCGAAATTTTCGATGCTTATGACGAAGCTTGGAACGACTGTTGTCGTCACGAAACGGTTGATCCGCAATACCGATATTTAAACGGCAAAGTCAACGGCATACACACCGGAATCGCGCTCGCCGCGCACGAGCGTGTAATTCTTGCCGATGATGACATTCGCTACACGCCGGATGATGTCGAGAGAATGAGTCGTCTGCTCGCCGATTACGAAATGGTGCGCCCGCAAAATTATTTTCTGCCCTTACCATTCTGGGCGCGAATGGAAGCCGCCAGAATGTTGATTAATCGCGCCTGGCTTCGTGAAGGCGATTACACCGGAACGCTCGGCGTCACCCGTAGCGCTATGCGGCGCGTCGGACATTACGATGGCGACGTGCTGTTCGATAACGAGGAAATCGTCAGGCATTTTCGCCTGAAAAATGCGCGTATCAAATACGCCCGCGATTTTTTCGTCTTAAAACGCCCGGCGACTTTTCGCAAATGGATTGAACAGCGCCCGCGTCAAGCCTACGAAGATTTCATAATGCGCGCGAAAACCGCGTTTTTTCTGCTTCTGCCGGTTGCTCTCGTTTTGTTTTGGTCGTTTGGCGGATTTCATTTTGCTCTCGGATTCGCTCTTTTAGTTGCGCTTGGAGCCGTTTTCACGGCGGCGCTTGGTTTAAACGACGGAGCGACCGATTTTTTTCCAATTTCAACAATTCTTTACGCGCCGCTTTGGTTTATCGAACGCTCTTTTAGCACGTATTGGGCTTTCTATTGGCGCTTTACGCGCGGCGGCTATCCTTTCGGCGACAAGCTGCTCTCAAAAGGAACAGGCGAAGCGTGGACTGCCGGCGGGCGCGCAGTTGGAAGCGACGATAGCCTTTAATTTAAAGTCCGCTTTTTTGCTTTACGGTTGACATGACGCCGGTCGAGACCGCCCGCGATAAGTAAGGAAGAAATCTGTTGATAACAACGCAGCCGATTCGCATTCACGCCGCCGGTTTGTTATGCGCGGCGTTTATTCATCAACCGTCTCCGTTCGCTTATATCCGCCTTCGATACCGTTACGCACGACTTCCTTGTATCCTCCTTCAGGCACATTATTCAGTTTATCTGCCGCCATTTCGTAATATCTTCTGGCTTCGACTCGATTCCCTAATGTCTCGTAAGAATATCCCAAATTCAGATAAAGCGATGAATAAAATTCTTGAACTCTGTCATCATCCAGCGCCTCTGCGCGGCTTAATGCCTCTTTGTTCCAATCGAATGTTTCCTGTGGATTTTGCTGGTGTCGAGCTAAATAATGCGCCGCCACGCAAGCGTCAAAATCATCCTGCCTTGCAGCCCATGCCTGCTCGAACAATTTGCGGGCAACATCAGGTTTACCTTCCGCCTCAGCCTGCATACCTTCTATGCACAGCTTCACTACTAAATTGTCATTATCCATAAGTCTCTTTGCTCGAACCCCGAGTTTAACACGCAATTGTGTAGTGCGAGAAATGCAAAACGTGAATTTGAAACGCATTTTGATTTCGGTAATACTCTTAAATTTGTTGCTTTTTTTCCGGCGAGTTTAATGAACAAAACCAAAACTCAGACTTTTCAAATTCTTTTTGTCCTTGCCACTGTTTTTATTTATTTCTTTGGCTTGGGACTCTTGCCGCTCGTCGGACCCGATGAGCCGCGCTACGCCCAGGTCGCGCGCGAAATGTCTGAGCGCGGTGATTGGATAACGCCGACGCTCGGCGGTTTTAACTGGTTTGAAAAACCCGCGCTGCTTTACTGGCTCGAAATTGCGGCTTATAAAATTTTGGGAGTCAATGAATTTTCGGCGCGTTTCGGCTCCGCAATTTTCGGTCTCTTGACGATTTTCACAATTTATCTGCTTTGCCGCTTTGTTTCAAACAATCCGGCGACGAACAACGAACAACGAACAGCGAACGATTACGCAAATTACGCCTTCATCCTTGCCGCTACAAGCATCGGATTAATTGTTTTTTCGCGCGCGGCGAGCTTTGACATTATTCTGACTTTTCCGATAACCGCCGCTTTAGCTTGTTTCTTCGTTTCTCAACTCGCCGCGTCTCCGCGTCGGCGCGCCATCGCATCTCTCGCAGGTTTTTACTTTTTCATCGGAGTCGCGCTTCTGGCAAAAGGTTTAATCGGATTTGTTTTGCCGTTCGGCGTCGCGTTTTGTTATTTTGCCGCTTTAAGAAAATTGCCTTCCAAAACTTTTTTACTCAGTTTGATTTGGGGAAATTTGTTGACTGTTTTGGTTGCCTCCGTCTGGTATGCGCCGATGTATTTGCGACACGGCTGGACGTTTGTTGATGAATTTTTTATTCAACATCATTTTGCCCGTTACGCTTCAAACAAATTCGCGCACCCGGAGTCTTTCTGGTTTTTCTGGGCAATTTTGCCCGCATTCATTTTGCCTTGGACGCCATTTCTGCTTGCGGCAATTTGGAGTTTTTTCAAAGACCAAAGACCAAAGACCAAAGACCAAAGACCAATTGATTTTTCGCAACATTCTCTAAAAATATTTGCGCTCGTCTGGCTGCTTGTTCCGCTTGTTTTCTTCTCGTTTTCCGGCTCGAAGCTGCCCGGCTACATTTTACCAGCACTTCCGGCGGCAATCATTCTTGCCGCAGAAGAAGCGAGGCGTTTCGCCTCAAAATCGAGCAAACGCCGTTTGATTGTAAAAATTGTCGCCACATCTTCTTTCGCGTTGATCATGATTGCGCTTTTGTTCGTCGCGCCCGATTTTGCGCGCCGCGATACGAAAAAATATCTCGTGCAAACGGCTGCCGAAAACGGTTTTATAAACGAAAAAGTTTTAAATTTGCACGATATTTCGCATTCTCTCGAATTCTACGCGGCTGGCAGAACCGTTAGACTAGACAACGGAAAACAGCGGCAATTTTTCGGGGCGAGCGATATTCTGGTATTTATGAAACAGACCGGGCAGGAACGAGTTTTGGTAGTTGTTCCGCTCTCGCGCCTTCACGAGCTGCCCGAATATAATCAGTTAAAAACCGAAATTATTGCCGACAACGGCGAATATGCGATTGCCGCCGTTTCGCATTAGCTAATTCCGTGAAACGTGCTAAACTCCCGTTTTGATTTTTTAAAATCGTGTCGAAAATCGAAGCAAAAACGAGCGTAATTCTGGTTCTTCACAGCCCGCGCGAAAAAGTTTGGGGCGTTTTGGAAGAAATTACCGGCGCGGGCGTTTTCATGCGCGGGATTGATTTAAACGCCTTTGAAGATTACATTGGCGCAATTATCAGAGAGGAAGATTTTATCGGTTTGAGCGACCAGTTTTTTCCGCTCTGGCGCGTTGAAAGAATCGTCCGAGACGAAACGGCTGGCGGCGTTCTGTCGCTCGCCGAACAATTTGAAGAGCGAACCGGAAAAAAAATCTCTGATTTTTAACAAAAAACCTGTTTCACGAGTGAAACAATATTTCACAAACTCATTCTTTTTGTGCTAAACTTGATTTCAGTATCTTAAAGGAGAGTTTTAAAACAATGGCATTTGAGGGAATGACGATGAACACGGATAAAAGCAAAGCGATTGAAGGCGCACTAGCAAATATTGAGAAAAAATTCGGCAAAGGCTCGATTATGAAAATGGGCGAGCGTCAGGTGGAACAGGTCGGTTCGATTTCGACGACTTGCCTCAGTCTGGACGCAGCAATCGGCGTCGGCGGTTTTCCGAAAGGCAGAATCATCGAAGTTTACGGACCGGAATCTTCTGGCAAAACGACACTCGCACTGCACGTCGTCGCCGAAGCACAACGCCAGGGCGGAATCGCCGCTTACATTGACGCCGAACACGCAATGGACCCGGAATACGCGGAAAAATTGGGCGTTGACGTTGATAATCTATTTATTTCACAGCCGGATTCCGGCGAACAGGCGCTCGAAATCGCGGAAACTCTGGTGCGCTCGAACAGCGTTGACGTAATCGTCATTGACTCGGTCGCCGCGCTCGTTCCGCGCGCCGAATTGGACGGCGATATGGGCGATTCGCTGCCTGGTTTGCAGGCTCGCTTGATGTCGCAGGCTTTGAGAAAATTGACGGCAATCGTCGCGCAAAGCAACACCTGCTTTATTTTCATCAACCAGTTGCGCGAAAAAATCGGCGTCTTTTTTGGCTCGCCCGAAACGACGACCGGCGGTAAAGCTCTCAAGTTTTACGCTTCGGTTCGCGTTGACATCCGCCGCATCGGTGCTATCAAAGAAGGCGACAGAGTGACGGGAAATCGCACGAAAGTCAAAGTCGTCAAAAACAAAGTCGCGCCGCCGTTTAGAGAAACCGAGTTCGACATTATGTACGGCGAAGGAATATCGCGCGAAGGCGATTTGCTCGATTTGGCTGTCAATCACAAAGTCGTCGAAAAAAGCGGCGCGTGGTTTTCATATGCAACTGAACGGCTCGGACAAGGACGCGAAAACGTCAAAAATATGCTCAAAGAAAACACCGATTTGCGCGACCGAATCGAAACGGACGTTCGCAAAGCACTCGGAATGCCTGCCCTCGACGGGGCAGCGGTCGAAGCGAGCTAAGTTTCAGGCACTAAAAAACATAAATATTAAAGGCGCGAATCCAAAATTGAGATTTGCGCCTTTTTACATTTTGCCGATTCAATAAACCGCTTACTCGAACATGGTTTTTCTACACTATCAGGATTCGTTTCCTTCGATATTTATTGAGTGAAGTCGTTAGTTTGACAGACGCGCGGAATTTTCTTTATAGTTTTAAATTCGCGTTGGCATTAAAAACTTGCGCGCGGCTTGGTAGCTCAGTTGGTAGAGCAGCGGACTGAAAATCCGCGTGTCGGCAGTTCGATTCTGTCCCAAGCCACTTTTAGAATCAACTATTTAGGCGGGTTTAAATACTCGCCTTTTTACGTTTAGTGCGTCATTAGTGCGTCACCTCTCAAAAATGGCAAAAACAAGCGCAGAAAAAAATGAAAAACCAAGAGTATTTATAGGCTCTTCCGTTGAAGGATTGCAAATTGCCAATAATATTCAACTTTTATTAGAACACACGGCAGAACCAACTGTTTGGACGCAAGGGGTTTTTGAAGCTACAGGTAATACGCTTGATGATTTAATTGACCTTTTAGACAAAGTGGATTTTGGTATTTTTGTTTTTTCCCCTGATGATATAGCTAAAATTAGAAAACAAAGATTTTTAGTAGCCCGCGATAATGTCATTTTTGAAATGGGGCTATTTATCGGCAGAATTGGAAAAAAGAGAACCTTTTACATAATCCCTAGATACAGAGAAAAATTTCATATCCCCTCTGATTTAATCGGGGTAATGGCATTAGATTATGACAACAACAGGTCGGACGGCAATATTCAAGCTGCGTTAGGTTCGCCTTGCACAAAAATAATTGAGCGAATAACCCAATTAGGTAGATATGAAAAGAGTGTTGCAGTAAGCGACAGTATATCGAAGCCCCCCAAATCAATTTTCCCCCCGCAAGAGGAAATTGAGTTTAATTTCGTATACTCAAAACTGAATAATTTTAATGAGGCTAAATGCCACGTATCAATTCAAAAAGATTTATTAAACGAAAATAACGAAAAGGCAGAAATAAAGGAAAAGGGGTGTTTGTTCAAATATTCGTTTCTTGAAGTTTTATCAAAAAATGTTCTAAGTGGTGCAATAAGATACGACGATGATTTTTTAGATTTTATTAAATTTGAAGAACACGAATCATTTAAAACCTACTTGGAACAAGGATATAAATTTGGAACTAAACACATTGGAAACGAATCAAAAGGATTATTAACATCTTTAGGAATTTTAATCCCTGAATTTAAAGAAGATTCAAGCCGCTTTGGAAGTCGAGATTATGCAATTTATAGGTTTTCCGAAAAAGCATATAGGTTTGTCCTTTGGCTTGATTACCATAATAAAGTAAAAGATATTCCAGATGTTGAATTTATTAGATTTTTGAAGTCACCGCACTAAAATAAATAAAGCTGTTTTCAACAGATTTATTTAACCCACTATATTACCCAAAAAGCATTCGCTCAAGTTTTTCTGCCGCCGCCTCTTGCATATTCGGCAAAACGTGGCTGTAAACGTCCATCGTAAGCATAATAGTTGAATGCCCAAGCCGCTCAGAAACGATTTTGGGATTTACCCCGGCTGTAGCAAAAGAGTAGCCGTTGTATGCCGCAAATCATAAAGCCTTATTGATTCTCGAATCTCAGGGTGGTTTTTCTATTCGTCGCCGATTTTCTGGATAAGCATTTGAAAATGGAATAACGCGAAACAAGAAGGCGGCTCTTGTTCAGAGCCGCCTTTTTAAGTTTTCAAACTGCAAAAGTTTATTGCAGCGGAATGTAACCGGCGGGCGCGGGTACGTCCGTGTTTAAACCGAAATTCATCGCGCGGAATTGACCGCTCGCGTTTAAGGAAATATACCAATTTCCGCCGCGATAAACTGCAAAA
>DASWLV010000204.1:0-18130 GCA_036400075.1 Pyrinomonadaceae bacterium | reverse complement strand
AACGTTCGACAATACAATCAATCGCGGCGGCGATTTCCGGCAAAGCTTTTTCCACTGCGAGCGCAACTGTACTGTCTTCTTCGTTAATCAGCCGCACGGCATCGAGCGTCGGCAGCCGGTCAATTTCCCTCGTTCGCGGATTTTCTTGCTCTGTAATCGGAATTGACATATTTTTGTCGGTTAAGAATGCCTTTAACCGCAGGAAAACGTCAAGATAAAGACGGCAACAGCGCTTGAGCCTCTTCAAAAATATGACGACTTTCGATTTCTGACTGAAATGAGGTTTATTGCCCGTTGAGAATGATTAAGGTATAAATTTCATTATGAACCACAACGGAAACGGCACACGCCCGCAGCAGAAAAATGTTTTAGGCGAAAAATTGGAAGATTGTTCGCGCGACCCGCTAACCGGATTTTTCCGCGACGGCTGCTGCAAAACCGGACCGAACGACACCGGCAGCCATACCATCTGCGCCCGCGTGACGGCTGAATTTCTGGCATTTTCACGAGAGCGCGGAAACGATTTATCAACGCCACGACCGGAATTCAATTTTCCCGGTTTGAAACCGGGAGATTCATGGTGCGTAGTCGCAGCGCGCTGGCGCGAAGCTCTCGAAGCCGGAGTCGCGCCGCCCGTCAATTTAAACGCTACACACCAGGCGGCTTTGAATTACGTTTCGCTCGAAGATTTGCAGCGGCATTCAATTGAGTTTTGAATTCAATTTGCGGCAAAAAGTTTAAAGATTAAACTTTAATTTTTTAACAGGTCCGAAATCAAAAAGACCATTTTCGTCACGAATAGGATCGCGGCTTTTAATATTATATACAGGAACTCTAACTATACAATTCGGACAGGTTTCAGACCGATATTCAAGTCTTACATTTAATACTCCTGATTCGGAATAAACCTCTGTTTTGGGAATTGTCAGCGACCAAGTCGGATGTCCGCAAGATTGGATTTTAGTAGGAGCGAAAGAATATCCAACTAGGGCAGTAGAATTAAAATCTTTATCGGATAAATAATACGCCTCTAGTTTATAGTTTTTTAAGTCTCTAATCAGGCTATAACGAATATCGGAAACATCAATTTTACTATTTCCGTTTAAATCAACGTATAGGTCCACTTCACCTGTTTTCTCTCTGGAAAATTGTTTTAATGATTCTATCAAAAAAATTAGTTCTTTTTCGGTTTCCTTATATTCGACAAACAAAGTTTGTTTCCCCAACGTCCCCATAAATTTACTTCCAGATTTATGTATTTCATCTTGGTTTGCGGAAGAAGTAATCACATCTTTTGGAGATTTGATTTTACAGCGAGGAGGCGGCGGCGGCGGCGGTTGTTTTGGAAAACAACGCGGAGTTCCAGGAAGTCCGCATTGTCCAAAAACGACTATGCCGCTGAAAGCCAAATATATAAAACTTGAAACAAACAAAATCCTGTAATTCATTTTCTTCATCTTAATTTCTTCCTACTTTTCAATATCCTTCGCACATCGAAATCCCGTTCGCCTGTAGTTTCCTACACCCGTTGCCGCCCAACCGATACGATGAACTGTTGTGGCAAAATCTTTGTTTGTCTCAAAATTCCCGCCGCGAACTGTCTTTAGATTCGTTTTACCGGCGTACTCTCCAGGGAGAATACCGTTTGGATACGCTTTAAAATCACTTGAAGTCCATTCCCACGCATTGCCGACCATATCGTAAATGCCATTTGGCGATGCGCCCGTGTATTGTCCGACTTCGGCAAGCCCTTGCGTTAAGACGTTGGCTTTTCCGTCTTGCCAGTTATTTCCCCAAGGATATAAATAATTTTCTGTTCCGCGCGCGGCAAATTCCCATTCTTCTTCAGAAGGTAAACGTTTGCCCGCCCATTTCGCAAAATCGTTTGCGTCGTTCCAATCTACGCCAACAACCGGAAATTTCGCTTGCTCGACCGGATAATTGCCGTTTTTCCATACCGAGGGTGGTTTGCGATTGGTTGCTCTGACAAATTCAGCATATTGCTCGTTGGTTGTTTCGTAAATGTCCATAAAGAATGGCTGCACCGAAACTCTGTGTGCGGGTTTTTCGACAGTAGTCTGCGCTCCCGCATCGCGTCCCATCATAAATGCGTCGCCCCGAATATAAACCATACCCGTCGGAGCAACTGGCGCGGGAACATCATTCTTTCCACCCAAATTATTATTTGAATTGGTGTTTCCAGGGTCGCTCACATTACTTTTTAGCGTCAAATTTGAATTGTTTGAAATTTGGGCGCTGCTAGTTGGATTGGTTAACCACCAAACTCCTAAAAATCCTATTGCGATAAACAGTCCGGCGGCAATAGCTCCTAGCACCGCTCCCTGCCAAAACAATGGTCTCTCTTCAACATTTCGCTTTGCCGGATTAGCTTCATCGTGATTCCTCGCCCAATCTGCACCAGCTTTCAGAGTTGTAATATCCGATTTAAGTAAAACGGTATCAACAGGCTGTGTTACCTGCAATCGTTGCAGTTCATCGTTTTCCTTTTTCAGACGGGAATTTTCTTTCGTCAACGACATAAAGCGTTCGTCCAAATCGCTAAATTTGGCTTGAGCCGATTTTAATTTAATTTCGTACTCTTCATTTTGCGTTGTTAATTGCCGAAGCAATTCTGTTTCCCTGTTTTGTAATTCAGCAATTTTTGAAAGCGCTGCGTTCATTTCATTGCGCGATTCTTCAATAGCGGTTTCTCGTCGAGCGCGTTCCTCCTCAACTTGTTGCAGTGCTTTTGTAATTTGCGGCAATAATTCGTCGCGAACTGCTTGAGCGGCTTCAACACGCAATGTTTCAAGTTCGGCTTGGCGGGCGCGTTCGGCTTCGGCGCGACGTGGTGACTCAACTGCTTTGCGCAGCAATTCGCGCATTTCCGTTGCACTGCGCGGACGCTCCCGTTTGTTGAGAGCCATTGCTTGGTTAAGGATTCTTGCAATAGCCGTAGGAACTTGCGGATTGAGCGCGTTTGCCAAAACCAGCGGATCCGGCAGACGATCTTGTTCTGCTGCATATCGCTCGCTCATAGCGTCGGGCGGGAAGTGTCCGGTTAATAAAGTCCAAAGCGTTGCAGCCAGTGAGTATAAATCGCTTTGTGGCGAAGTTGTTCTGCCCATTTCCTGTTCGAGCGATGAAAACAGAGGTGAGTGACCTTTGACCAAAGTTCCTTCGCGGCGCGACATTTCGCCCGCAGAACCTTTAGCCAGCCCGAAATCAAGCAGCACAATTTCACCTTTTGAATCTAGCTTGAGATTTGAGGGTTTGATGTCGCGGTGAATAATCGGTTCATCGGCGGAATGCAGTTCTTCGAGCGCGGCGAGCAATTTGTCAGCCCATTCCAAAACCTTATCTACCTCGAACGGCTTCCTATTGTTATTTTTCAACCTGGTCCCAAAATCGTCGCCGTCAATAAATTCCATGACGAGGTATTTCGACATGCCTCTTTCAAAATAATCCATTACCTTTGGCAATGTCGGATGCCGCAAGTTTGCTAACAATCGCGCCTCGCGCTCAAATGCCCGCACTTGTTGTTCTTCGTTGACTGTTGTTTCCTTAACGGCTACTAGACACTTCACGTTCTCGTCAAGCGCTTGATAAACCACTCCGAAGCCGCCGCTTCCCAGCTTTTTTATGACCCTATAGCGACCTTCTAAGACCATTCCGGTAGACAGCGGAACAAACATCTGCTTACCTCATTTTCAATAATAATTGATATAACTTTTTCGATCTGTTTAGTAAAAACGAAGTCATTCTACAACCAGCCATTTATTAGAGCAACGCTTAATGAGTAACCTAAAGAGTAAAACGAGATTTGCATAAGAAATTTCGCCGCCCAATTTTTCAACATTTTTTTACCTATCAGTTATCACGTTTTACTTATTACGGCAAGTAAAAATCTAACTTTCAATTCTGCCCAACTCATTTTTAAGCCGACTCAACTCAAGCTGTTCCATAAGTAAATTATTAAATCTTTCGGTTTCGCCCGCTCGTTCAGATTGTCTAAGCTCTTCGGAGATTTCGCGCAAGCGGCGGTCAATCGCCATTTGGCGCAGCGAAATCACACATTTTTCGGCTTTCATTAAAACTTCGTCAATCGTTTCATCTTCGGCGCGCGCCGCTTCGCTCAAAAATAAAACCGAGAGCGAATCCGAATCTCCGGCAAACGCCTGCAAATTTTCAGCGTTGATTTCGCCGCCGTTTGCATTTAATTCGATAATCGCGCGGAAAATATTGGCAGACGCGAGGTGTTCGTAATCCGAAGGCTCTAGCTGCGGCAAAATCGCTTCGCGCAATTCTGGGTCGTGAATTATTAATTCGAGCAAATCCTGTTCGGCAACCGTCGGTTTCGCCTGCACAGCATCGGCAACTTGTTGTTTAAAATCGTCGTAATTCGAGCGATTCGTGTTAGCGGCTTCGAGCTGTAGAGATTTAAGCAGTGTGGCACGATGCGTCGAATCAATCTGGAAACGATTGATCGCCGCGTCAAGAAATTCCTGGCGCTGAATCGCGCTTTTGACCACACGCAAAAACGGCAAAACGTCTTCGATTGCCGCTTGCTTGTCCGCCGCATTGCGAAAATCGCGTCCTTCGGCGGCTTGCTCCAAAACAAACGGCGCAAACGTGACCGAGCGTTTCGCGTGCTGCTGATTGTATTCGACGATGCCGTTATTTCTGATAAATTCGTCCGGGTCTGCGCCATCGGGCAAAACAAGGATTTTGGTTTCAAAATCTTCGGCGAGCAGAATTTCAATCGCGCGTTTCGCGGCTTTGATTCCGGCTTTGTCGCCGTCGTAATTGATTTTGATGCGGCGGCAAAAACGCGATAAAAGCCGCGCCTGATTTTGCGTCAAAGCCGTTCCGAGACTCGCCACGCAGTTTCGCGCGCCGTATTGAAACGGCGTCAGCAAATCGAGATAGCCTTCTACCAGAATCGCAAATTTGCGCCGACGAATTTCAGCCGCGTTTTGATAAAGCCCGTATAAATTATCGCCTTTGATGTAAGCGGCGGTTTCCGGGGAATTTAGATATTTCGGCTCGCCCGCGCCGAGCGTTCGCGCGCCGAACGCAATCGGTTTTCCCGCAATGTCCAAAACCGGAAAAATCACGCGCCCGCGAAAACGGTCGTAAACGCGATTTTTCTCTTCGTTTTTGCTGACCAAACCGCTCATCTCGATTTGCTTGTCGTCCGCGCCTTTTTGTTTTAAATAATTCAAAAGCGCGTCCCAGCGGTCGGGCGCGTAACCGAGCCGGAAAGTTTTTCTGGTTTCATCCGAAAGCCCGCGTTTTTCGAGATATTCGCGCGCGACTTTAGCTTCAGCGTTATTTTCCTGCAAATGATTTTCCCAAAACTCCATCGCCCAGCCGTTTAATTCAATGACGATTTCGGCTTCTTTTTTCCTAACTTCGGCTAGACGTTTTTGCTCTTTGTATTTTTCCTCGTCGCCTTTGCTCTGCATTTGCGGCGCGGGCAATTGAACGCCTTGTTTATCGGCGATGATTTTCACGGCTTCGCCAAACGCGACGTTTTCCATCTGCATCACGAAATTGAACGCGCTTCCCTTCACGCCGCAGCCGAAACAATAGAAAAAACCTTTCGGATTAACCGAAAACGAAGCCGTCTTTTCGCCGTGAAACGGGCAATTCGCCCAGTAATTATTGCCCTTTTTCTTAAGCTGCACGTAATCGCCGACGAGCCGCACAATGTCGGTCTGCTGTTTTAAATTTTCGAGAAAATTCTGGTCGTAGCGCATTATTTAGCAATTTGAATTAATGTTTTGATTTTATCAATAACTTCCAGCGTTGCGGCTTCTCCGGCTTCGATAAATTCTTGCGAGCGTCCGACCTGATCCCAGCGCAGATGCCCGACTTTCGGGCGAATTATGATGTCGGCGCTGTTGAGCTGGTGTTTGGCGACGGTTCGCATCAGGAGCATTGCTGATTGAAAAAAGACGCCCAAAATAGTTTGCGGCGCGCCCCAGAATTTGATGCCTTCGGCGTTAACGTCAACGGCAATCACAAAATCCGCGCCGAGACTGCGAACGGTTTCGGTCGGCACGATTTCCGCGATTCCGCCGTCAACGAGATAACGCCCGTGCATTTTAATCGGAACATAAATTCCCGGCAGAGAACAGCTTGCGCAAACGGCGGTCGCCACATCGCCGCGTTCTTTCATTATTACGGCGTCGCCAGTGTCTAAATCGGTCGCCACGCAGGCAAACGGGAGCGGCATTTCGGAAAAATCTTTGACAGGCAAATTTTGTTGCAGATATTTCCGCATCGGCTCGGTCGAAAGAATTCCGAAGCGCGAAAACGCGATGCGTCCGAATTGGCTCCAGCGCAGCTTTGCCGTCATTTGGACGATCTCATCAATTGTCATCCCGGCAGCAAAGGAAGCGCCGACAATTGCGCCTGCCGAAGTACCCGCGACCGCGTGAATCGGAATCTTGTGTTGGAGAAGAACTTTCAACACGCCCACGTGCGCCATTCCGCGCGCCGCGCCGCCCGAAAGCGCGAGACCGATTTTCATAAGTTGAAGATTAGCGCGTTTGACGCCGGAATTTCCAGAGTGAGGATTTTTGAATTGCCGATTTGAATTTTATTTGACGATTTCGGCAAAGCGCGGGTCTTCTCGCAAATTATCGAGCATCGGGTCAACGCGGACGAAAGAGAATCCGACGACGTGAGTGTCTTTGGCTTTTTTGAGCCACTCCAATCCTCTATCCGTTTGATTCAGAAGCGAATAAATGACGGCGATTTCGTAAGGCGTGACGTGCTGAATCTGACCGTTTTTGATTAATTCGTCGAGATTTCGGCGGGCTTCGTCGCCGCGTCCGATTGCCGCCAGAACGTGCGCCAATTTTGCGCGCGAAGTTGGCGTGTCGCCGGCAAAAGCGAGTTCTTTTTCGTAAACTTCGAGCGATTCCTGCGCCATTCCTTTTTTCTCATAATTCCAGCGCAGCACTGCATAAGCGCCGACCGAAGACGGATCAATTTCAAGCGCGCGGCGGCATTGGGCGATGGCTTCGTCGTAGCGGCGGGCGTAAAATAAAACATTGGCAACGGCGAGCGCGATTACCGCCGAACGCGGCTCAAGCTCTTCGGCGCGGCGCATAATATTTACCGATTCATCGTGCCGACCTTGCGCCGAAAGCAGAAATGCGTACCACTGATGAGCCGTCGCGTAATTCGGTTTTAAATTGATGGCGCGACGAAATTCGTCTTCAGCTCCGGCGTAATTGCGTTCGTAGTGAAAGCGGACGAAGGCGAGCGAAGCGTGCGCTTCGGCGATTTTCGGATCGAGCGCGACGGCGCGCCCCGCCGCCGCTTTCGCATTTTCCCAGGCGTCCGGCGGCGGCGGTTCCTGATACCAATTTAAAAGAGCCTGGCAATCGGCGAGTCCCGTGTAAGCGAGCGCAAATTTCGGGTCAATTTCGATTGCCTGCTGAAACAGAGAGATTGCCTGATGAAGCCCTTCGACCGTGCGTTTTCCGAAATGGTAGCGTCCGGCGAAATAAAGCTGCTGCGCGTCGTTGCTGGTCGTAAAATGTCTCGTCAGATTTTGTTTTTCCGCGCTCGTTAGCTGCAAGCTGAGCGAAGTGACGATTTTTTCGCTGATGTCGTCCTGCAAATCGAATAAATTGTTGTTCGGCGCTGAGAAATTTTCCGTCCAAACAACCGTGCCGTTTGCGGCGTCAATCATTTCGAGCCGGGCTTCGACCTGGCTGCCTTTGCGCTCGATGTTTCCGCCGATGACATAATCAACCGCCAATTCGCGCCCGATTTCCTGCGGGGTTTTGCTGGTTTTTAAAAATCTGCGAACCGAGGTTGCCGAACGCAGATTGACCTCTTTCAACTCGCTCAATTTATTCGTCACCAAATCCGCCGTTCCGACGCCAAGATACTGGTCGTCGTCCGTTCGCGCTCCAATTGTCGTGAACGGCAAAATGGCGATTGAGCGCAAACGGTTTTTCCCGGTATTCTCGGAATTAACAGGCGCAACGTTTGTTTGCGCTTCGGGCTGCGGCGCGGCGACCGAATTTTGCCAGCCCGCTTGCCAACCGTAGCGCATTGCAACGGCTGCGGTTGCGAAAATGCAGACTAGAACAACTGCTGCGACCGCTAAATTGCGCGGTGAGAAAATGCTTCGTTTCGTTTCCGGGAGAATCGGCGTTTCGCCGGTCATTTTAGACTCGCCGTCGCCGGTCATAATCTGCGTCGAAGGCGTGCTTGTCTTCTCGATTTCCGCTCCGCGAGCGCGCAAAAATGACGGATTTTCGGTGACTTCGAGCAAGCGAACGAAACGCGACTCGTTTCTTAAATTATCGAACGCCGGTTCAACGTCGAGCCAAACCAGCCAAGCTTCGCGCTGTTCGTAAGCTTTTTCAAGCAGCTCAAGCGTTTTCTTTTTGTCGCCTAAGAAATTGTAAATCAGCGCGGTTTGATACGAAGAAACGAAACGATTTTCCGACATTTCTTCGATTTTCCGCAAAACCGCCCGCGCCTCCTCGCGTTCACCCGCGGCGGCGAGCGTCTGCCCGTAAACCGAAAGCATAAACGTGCTGTCGGTCGTCAATTCCATCGCGCGGCGAATCGCGTTGACCGCTTCGTCGTAACGCCCGACAATCCGCAAAGTCCAGCTCAAACCGGCGTAGTTAATCGCATAGAGCGGATTTGACGCGATGTTTTTCTCGTATTGAGCGATTGAATCGCGAAAACGGCGCGCGTAATACAAAATCCACGCGAGATTGTAAGCGTTAAACGGCGCTAGCGGATCAAGCGCGACTCCGCGCCGGGCGTGGTAATCGCCTTCGTCAAAACGCCGTTCCATCGTCAGATGGAGCGAATACCAAAGATGCCCGACGACGCTATGCTCGTTTAATTCCAGGGCGCGCCGACATTCGCGTTCGCCGCGTTCCCAATCGTAATCGCCGCCGACGATAGCAAAACCGAGAGAAGCGTGCGCATCCGCGAGTTCCGAGTCAAGCGCGATGGCGCGTTCGGCGGCTTCGATGGCGGCTTTGAAACATTCATTGGCGGGCAGGACGCCGTAAACGCCGAGCCAATTGTAATAATCGGCGATTCCGGCATAAGCCAGAGCGTAATTCGGATCGAGCGCAATCGCTTGATTGTAAGCGACGATTGCTTTGGCGAAACCTTCTTCGGTAAAAGTGTTCCAGTGATAACGCCCGCGCAGATAAGCCTCGAAAGCGTCGGCGTTATCCGTTCCGCGTTTTAAAAGCTGCTCGCGTTCATCGTCGGTAAGGCGCGAAACCAGAGCCATTGCGACGAGCGTCGAAATCGCGTCTTCCAGACTTAAAACGTCGGTAAATTTTTCGTCGAATCTCTCCGCCCAAACCGTGGTTCGTTCGGCGACATTCAGCAATTGAACCGAAATCCGAATGCGGTCGCCCGCGCGTTGAATGTGACCGTCGAGAATGAATTCGACGCCAAGCTCGCGCCCCGCGCCGAACGGATCGAAATTGCCCTCGCCGTAGCGCAAAACGCTCGAAGTCGGACGCACGACGAAACGCCTAACATTCGAGAGACGGGTAATCATTGCATCCGCCAAACCGAGTCCCAAAAATCGGTCGCCGGTGTTTTCGTCCGCCAAAACATTGAGCAATTTAAAAGGCAAAACCGCAATCGAACGGTCGCCGGTCAGATTGCCGTCGGTCGTGTAAGATTTTTCAACGTTGCCGACGTAAGAAAACGCGCATGGTTCGGCGTTTACCGCAACACCTTCAAGATGACGGGAAATGTCGTCGGAAAAATCTTTCGCGGTCGCGTAACGCCCTTCGGTTTCTTTGCAGAGGGCTTTTAAAATGATGTTGTCGAGATTTCCGGCGATTTCCGATTCGAGTTTTGAAATATCGGCGCTTCGCAATTCGGCGGCTTTCTCCGCAGTAATCTGATTTTGCGCGTAGCTCGCCAGCAGATTTTCCGGTTTCGCCACCGCTTCGCTCGGCAATTCGATTTCCGATTCACAAATCACGCGCGCGATTTCGTGCGCGGCGCGTCCCGTAAAACTGTACGGGCGGTGTCCCGATAAAAGCTCGTAAAGCAAAACGCCGAGCGCGTAAACATCGGAAGTTGACGTGACCGGAAGACCTCGAACTTGTTCGGGCGAAGCGTATTCCGGCGTCATCAAACGCATCATCGTCGAAGTCGGATTCACCGATTCGTGAATCATATCCGGGTCTAAAATTTTGGCGATTCCAAAATCGAGCAGTTTCGGCACGCCGGACGGAAGAACAAGAATATTTCCCGGTTTGATGTCGCGGTGAATAATTTGCGCTTCGTGCGCGTAATGGACGGCGGAACAAATCTGCCGGAAAAGATGCAGCCGCTGGCGAATGTTTAATTTGCGTGCGTCGCAATAACGATGGAGCGGCTCGCCTTCGATGTATTCCATCACGAAAAACGGCAAACCGTCTTCGGTCGTGCCGCCGTCAATCAGACGCGCGATGTTTGGATGATCGAGATTAGCAAGAATCTGTCGCTCGTGGCGAAAACGGCGGACGATAAAATCCGTGTCCATTCCGCGTTTGATGAGCTTGATGGCGACGCGCTGGCGAAATTCGCCGTCGTCTCTTTCGGCGAGATAAACCGCGCCCATACCGCCGCGACCTATTTCTTTGGTTAGACGAAAAACACCGACGCGCTGCCCGATCATCTGGTCTTCTGCGTGATAACCGACGACTGACGGCATTTCTTTTTCGAGCGAGGAAGCCATTTCGACTCTGGCGGCTGAGTTAAACATCCGGCTGTCGGTCCAGACTGGCGATTCGATAAATCCTTCGGCGGAATCGAAATCGGCGAGCAGTTTTTCGACTTCGCGTTTTAATTCGGCGTCTCCCTCGCAGCTTTGAAGCACAAAGTCCCGGCGTTCGGCGGGATTTTCAATATCCAACGCCGATTGAAATATTTCTTCAATTTGCTGCCAACGCTGAGGAGTCATAATCAATTACGAATTTCAAATTACGAATTACGAATTGTGGAATTTGATTTTAGAATCTTGAAAATATTCCTTCATTCGTAATGCATAATCTACGCTTTCGTAATTCACGAAGATATTTGTCCGTAGAGCCAGGCTTTTGCCATTCGCCATTGGCGCTTGACCGTGATTGGGGAAACGCCTAAAACTTCCGCCGTTTCTTCGACCGAAAGACCGCCGAAGTAACGCAATTCGACGATGCGCGATTTTTGCTCGTCAATTTTCGCCAGATTTTCAAGAGCTTCGTCGAGCGCTAACAGCTCCATTGATTTCTCGTCAGAGGAGACAACGAGAATCTCTTCTTCGAGCGGCAATACTTCCGCATCGCCGCCGCGTTTATCCGCCGTGTGCTTGCGCGCGTGGTCAACCAGAATGCGCCGCATCATATTTGCCGCAACTCCGAAAAAATGCGCGCGGTTTTGCCAGCGAACGTTTTTTTGATCAACCAATTTCAAATACGCTTCGTGAACCAGAGCCGTCGGCTGCAATGTGTGATCGGAACGCTCGCGTCGCAAATAGCGGTTTGCGAGCTGGCGCAGTTCGCCATAGATGAGCGGGAGTAGATCATCCAAAACCTGCGTGTTGCCGTCAGTCAATCTGATCAGCAATTGCGTAACATCTTTAGGCTCGTTGTCGGTCACTTTGGAGAAAAGGCGCGTTCTGAAAACTTCAGAAATCTATGTTGCAAGTATAAAGAAATTCGATGTCCGAAGCAATTTTGAGAAACCGAAAATAAAATTAAGCAAATCAAGATTAAAAGCTCTCCGCGTCCTTTGCGAAAAACCTTTGCGTTCTTTGCGGTTAAGTTTTTTCAGAATTAAACCGCAAAGAGCGCAAAGGTCTCGCAAAGGACGCGGAGAAGAATTTGATTCTCAGGTTTTATTCCTGACTCGCATAAACTGATTTGCGGTTTTCCCGGCTTTCATAAACTTTACCTGACCTTGATACTTTTTCCGGTTTCTTCGCGCGTTTACTGTTGAAGGCAAATTTTAACAGCCGAGCTTTCGCATTAATTTTTAAAAGCAGAAGGAACAGCAGCAATGAAACGTTTAACTCTCTATTTACAATTCGCAATTTTACTGGCTTGCACGGCGTTTTCTCAGAACGCATTTGCTGACGTGAAAATCAAAACCCGGCAGACAATGCAAGGTCAAACGTATGAAAACACGACTTACATCAAAGGCAAACGCCAGCGCACCGAACGCAGCGTCGGCGAAATGTCAATGATTGATATTTTGATGTGCGATTTAAAACAAAGCGTGCAGATTATGCCGCAATCGCGCACTTATTTAATCAATTTATGGGGACAAGCCGAACCTGCGACAACGCAAAATGCGGCGGACAAAACCACAGCCCGCAATCCGCAAACGCCCGTCGAAAAAGGCGGCGTGATTACAATGACTTACAGCAGCAAAGACACGGGCGAGCGCAAACAAATGTTCGGCTATACGGCGCGCCGCATTCTGACGACGATGGAAACCGAATCGTCACCCGACGCCTGCACGCCGATGAAAAGCAAAATGCAGACCGATGGCTGGTATATTGATTTCACCTATCAGCTCGATTGCGACAGCCAGCATTATGCTAAAAATGGTCAGACAATCGGATCGGGCGGCTGCAAAGATCGCTATGTAACGAAAAACGTCGGGACGGCGAAGCTCGGTTATCCGGTCTGGCAAAAAACGACGATGTTTGACAAAGACGGCAAGGAATCTTATTCGTCAATTAACGAAGTCGTCGAAATCTCTAAAGCCGTTTTAGAAGACGCACTGTTTGAAGTTCCGGCTGATTACAAACAAGCTAAAGACCAGCAAGAGCTTTACGCGGCGGCTTATTCGACGCGCAAAAGCGCGAGCAATTCAACGACGAATGACGACGATGATACACCGTCAAATTCCGCCGCGAGGAATCCGGTTAAAAATCTTCCGCAATCAAACACAACCGTTGCCGCAACAGTCGGCGCGAAAAAACCGGGCGTTGCGAGAATCGGTCTGGCGGCGGTTAAAACCGGCGCGGTCGGCGACGGAATGAATGCGGCGCAGCTCGCTTCGGCAATCGGCGCGACGCTCGCCCAATACTTAAAAACCCCGAACATCGAACTCGTTCAACTCGAAGCCCAACTGCCGTCGCAAATTGAGACGGAAGCCAGACAAAAGGAATGTGATTTCATCATTTACACGAATGTCGCGCACAAAAAAGGCGGCGGACTCGGCGGAATGTTCGGCAAAGCCGCAGGCAGCATTCTCGGCAGCACAATCCCGATGGCAGGCGGAACAGGCGCGGCTGTAGCCGGTCACGTTGCAGCGACCACGATTTACACGGTGGCTACGGTGTCCGAAAGCGTCAAGTCAAAAGACGAAATAACGCTCGAAGTCAAAATGGCTCAATCGGGTAGCGACGTTCTGACCAAGCAATATAAAGCCAAAGCCAAATCCGACGGCGAAGACATCATCTCGCCGCTGGTTCAACAAGCCGCGCAGGCAATCATTGATGCGGCTGCTAGAAAATAGTTTTCAAAAAATAATCTTTTAATGAAAAAAGGATGAAGCGAAAATGCTTCATCCTTTTTCGTTTTTTAATTTATGCCGCAACGCTTCTAGAGCAATTCAGGCTTGGATGTACGAGTCAGTACCGCGAACGGTAGTGAGCGGGTCAATGAACAAACCAGCTCACTACCGTTCGTGGTACTGTTCATTTCGTTGCTGCCCCTACACTGATTCCATAACCGCTCTAAATTGCTCTGATTGCAAATATCTGTCTCGTAAAATATTGCAATGGTGTCGTTCGTGACCGGCGAGAATATAAGCCAAAGCGCGAACCGTTATGCTGTTTTCGTTTGCCGTTCCCGCCCGGTGCCAGGCGTTTTCGTCCAGATGTTTGAAAAGAAACAGAGTTGATTTTCTTACCGTTTCAAATTCGGCGATTAAATCTGCGAGCGAGCAATCATTAAACGAAGCATTGCGAATGTATTCTTTTTCGTCAAAACCGGGCAAAGGCATCTGGTCGCCGCGCGCGATGCACAAAGCGCGATAAGCAAAAACTCTTTCCGAATCAATAATGTGACCGAAGAGTTCTTTTACGCTCCATTTGTCCGGCGCGTAACGAAAATTACCCGCCGTTTCTGGAATCGCCTGAACGAGAGACAGCGTTTCATTCAACTGTTCGCTCAAAATCGTCAAAATATCGCCTTCGGGAACGAGCGAAACGTAATCGCCGTAATATGCTGCATATTCGGTTTCTTCCGGTTTATCATTCCTCATATCTTATTTTTAACTGCGATTCCAAAACAGGTAAAAACTGTCAACTATCCACTGTCAACTGTTCACTGATTTGCAAAAAAATATTTCTGACAAACAGTGGATAGTTGATAGTTTACAGTTGATAGTTTTTCCGTTGGTGCTCAAACTTTTCTCTCATTTCATATATTTTTGCTTCATTGCCCGTTTCCGGCAAGTTGTCGCTGTAATTCCTGCACGGCGCGGTCGAGCTGGCTGTCTTTTCCGCTCAAAGTTTCGCCGATTGGACGAGTTACGGGAACATCCACGGGACGCGGAGCGAGTTCCATATCTTTGCCGTTAGCGCCCGTAATCAACTGTCGCGGCAAACGGAAAACCGTTCCGTCGAATAGATTGACGTTCCAGGTAAAAATAATCCAACTTGCGGTCGGCTCGCCGACGACTTTGCCCAATTTTAAAGCGCGATAGCCTTCGGTAAAATCTTCGGCGTCGGAAAGCGAATGTTGATTTGTGATTAAAATTGTCGGGCGTTCGAGCGCGCGCTGCCCTAGAGCCGAGCGCGCCGGGACTTTCCACAAACCGCGCTCGTGCATATTTAAATAACCGCGCCGGGCAAAAACGTCAATCACATACGGGTTGACGAAACCGCCCTGATTGTTGCGGATGTCAATCACGACCGCTTCTTTCGCCTGATTCTGCGCGTCCAAATCAATATAAAGCTGCTGCAAAGAATTTGCGGACATATCCGGCAGATGAACATAACCGAATTTGCCGCCGGAAATTCGCTCGACGTAAGCGCGATTCGTTTCAACCCATTGGCGATAAAGCAGCAGTTTTTCGTTTTGCGTATTAACGGGCTTAACGATAACTTCGCGTTTGTTTGCGCCATCGGACGAAGCCGAAACTTCAAGCTCGACTCGCCGCCCGACTTTGTTTTCAAGCAGTTCGTCAAGATTCGTCCCGCCGCTGATTTTCGCGCCGTCAACGCTTAACAAATAATCCCCAACTTTTATTTCGTTTGTTACCGCTACCGGGCTTAAAGCGATGATTTCCGTAATTTTCAAGCGCCCGTTTGCTTCATATTCGTTGCGGTCGAAACGCAAACCGAGTTTTCCGATTGGCGTCGCTTGATTCGCCGGATTTGGGGGCGCGTTAACGCCGAGATGCGAAGCGTTTAATTCGCCGACCATCATATTCATCAAACGCCGCACTTCGTCGCCGGTTCGCGCGGTTTGAACGAGCGGCTCGTAAGTTTGCCGCACCGCGTTCCAATCAACTCCGTGAAATTTTTCGTCATAAAAATTATCGCGCATAAAACGCCAGCCCTGCCGGAAAATCTCCATTTTTTCATCGGCAAAATTGACGTTCAAATCCAAGTTCAAATTGAGCGGGCGCACTTCGCGGCGGTCGAGCGTGACGACGTTCACACGCCCATTTTCGAGGTAATAAACTTCTTTGCCGTCAGGCGAAAACTGCGCCTCGGATTTGAAAGCCGGAGTGGAAGTTAACTGTTTCGCCGAAGAGTCGGTCGCTAATTCGTCGAGCGGAAAAGTGTAAAGATTAAACTGTCCTTCGCTCGATGCTAAAACGAGCAGAGTTTTTCCGTCGGGGCTGATTGTTTGCCCTGCAACGTCAACGCCGGTCGGCACTAAACTTAAACGCCGACGGATGTTGTCGAAAACAATTTCGGTGGTTTTGGCATCCGCCGCTGGAGAAGGCGACGGGGACGGGCTTGCGGCGGGCGTAGTCTGCGGAGTCGGTGAGGTTTGCGGCGTGGGCGAAGTTGCCGGAGTCGGCTGCGGACGCTGCTGCGGATTTTCCTGCCGGAAAAGGTCTCGGAATTGATCTTCACGGAATTTCGGCGTTCGTAATCTCAAATCAATTCGCGCCAGAGAGGCTTCTTCGGTTCGTTGACTGGTATCGAATAAAACGAAAGTCCCGTCGGTGCTCCAGGAAAGCGAATTGCTGTTTGAGTTTGCCAGAAAACTGACCGGCTGCGCCGAGCCGCCCGTTGCCGAAACGACATAAACGTTTGTGTAAGAACGCGATTCCGGTTGATTCGCCAAAAACGCAATCCAGCGATTGTCCGGCGACCACGCCAGACTTCGTTTTCCCGCGAGCGGCGGCGCGTCGGTGAAAAGTTTGGAAACCTCGCGTTCCTGTTTCGTCGCGAAATCGTAAATCATCAACGAGCGCGCGTTGCGAAGAAACGCCAGGCTTTTTCCGTCGGGCGAAAAAACTGGAGCAAAATCGTTTCCCGTATTAGTTAATTGCGTTTCGGTTTCCGTTCCGAAATCGTATTGAAAAATCTTTAAATTACCGTCGCGTTCGGATGTATAAACAATCCGGCGGCTGTCGGGCGACCACGCGACGAAAGATTCGGGCGCAACTGTTCTGGTCACGCGCGCCGCTTCGCCGCCGTCTTTTGCCGAACCTGCAAAAATTTCGCCGCGCGCTACGACCGCAACTTTTTTGCCGTCGGGCGCGATTGCCAGTTCGCGAATTTGAGTGGAAAGATTGATTCGTTCGGCGAGCGGCGCAGCCGGAGCGCCGCGCAGAGTTATCGGAATTTCATTTGCTTTGCCGCCGTCCGCGTTCATTGTCCAAACGCGGAAATTGCGCTCGAAAACGATTTGCTTGCCGTCCGCTGAAATATTAGCCCAGAGAACGCGCCCGTCGGTGAAATTCGTCAGCGGCTTGGCTTGTCCGGTGCCGAGCGGTTTTGTCCAAATGTTTTGCGTTCCCGTGCGGTCTGAAACGAAAAAGATGCGTTTGCCGTCCGCGCTCCACATCGTCCACATTTGTTTGGCTCCGCGTTCGGCAAGCGGTTCATAGCGATCGCCGGTTTTGAGCCAGATTTCGCTTTCGTCAATATGGCTGCGTCCTCTGCGCCACCATTGCGAGTTGCTGATGCCGCGCGCCGTGAAAGCAATCGAGTTTCCGTCGGGCGCGGGCGCGGCTTGAAATTCGCTCGTGTAGCGGTCGGCGCTGATTTGCATCGGCGTTCCGCCCGCCGCGCGGACGCGGTAAACGTCGCTCATACCCGAAATCTCGCGGCTGGTCGAAGAAAAATAGAGCCATTCGCCGTCACGAGACCACGCGTCGAGCGTTTCCGCCGCATCGTCGAACGTAATGCGCGACAAATCGCCGGTTTCAAAATTCAAAATGTAAACGTCGCCGTTTCCGGTGCGCGTCGAAGCGAAAGCGAGTCGTCGTCCGTCGGGCGAATAAAGCGGGCGCGATTCATTCGCCGGATGTGCGACGAGAAGCTGCGCCGTGCCGCCCGCCGCCGGAACAGTCCAAATGTCGCCGCCCGAAACAAAAGCGATTTCACGCCGGTCGGGCGAAATTGCCGGTTCGGTCAAATACGGCGCAGGCTTCGTTTGCGCCGCAATCGAAAAAGCCGTTAAAAAAACCAAACAGAGATTTGCAAACAAATTAAAAGCGAAAGATTTTCGAGACATATATTTTGATTTTAGAATTGCCAAAACTTAGATTTTACACATGAACCTCGAAATGGCTGCAACTCAAATCAAGGTTAGTTCTGCTAAGGATATTTTCAACATCGAGACATCGTTTTAATTAATTTTGAGTTTTGATCTCTAAATGATCAACTAAGAATTCATATTTCGTATTCAAAATTCAAAATCTCTTCATCAGGGCTGTAAAGATTTCATTACATTTATTTAAGTTAATTTTGCTTTAAACCAAACAAAAAGGCGACTCAAACATAAGCCGCCTTCTTAAGTTTCAAACTGCAAAAGTTTATTGCAGCGGAATGTAACCGGCGGGCGCGGGTACGTCCGTGTTTAAACCGAAATTCATCGCGCGGAATTGACCGCTCGCGTTTAAGGAAATATACCAATTTCCGCCGCGATAAACTGCAAAA
>DASWLV010000203.1:0-2373 GCA_036400075.1 Pyrinomonadaceae bacterium | reverse complement strand
GTGTTGATTGCAACAAGAATTTCTTCGTTTCCGCTGCGGCGCGAAAAAGTCAGAATGCGGTTTTCGTCGGAATTTCTGAGCCATGTCAAATCGCCGCGACGTAAGGCGGGCGATGATTTTCTGAGCGCGGTCATTCCTTTGTAAAAACGCGGAAATTCCGGTCGGCGGACTTCGTTTTGCCAGAAAATCGGCACTTTTTCAAACAGCGCCGGATAACCCGATTCAGCCGTGTCTCCGACTTCCATTCCGTTGTAAAGCATCGGCACGCCATCGAGCGTAAAAACGAGAGCCTGAGCGGCGAGAGCGCCGCGTTCGCCGAAACGCGCAATCGCGCGGCGCTCGTCGTGATTGTCGGAAAAACGCATTCGCAGAGCGCCTTTCGGCATTTTGGCTTTGTCCGCTTCCCACGTTTCGCGGATTCTCGTTGCAGGTTTTACGCCCTGAAAAACTTCGGTCAGAGCCGTGTGCATCGCCCACGAATAATCGAGATCAAACGCTTTGACAAGCAAATCCGGCGATTCCCATTCGCCGAGCCAGATTGTATCCGGTTTGATTTTATCAACTTCTTCGCGCGCTTTTTCCCAGAAATCGGTTGGCACAAATCCGGCAACGTCTAAGCGATAACCGTCCAAATCGTATTCGCGCACCCAGAATTTGAGAACGTCAATCATGTAGTTTCTGAGTTCCGGGTTGTCATAATTCAAATCCGCCACATCAGCCCAATCGGGAATCGGCGGAATGATGTTTCCGGCTTTGTCCTGCGTGTAAAAAGCGCGTGTTTTCATCATCACCGAATCCCAAGCCGTGTGATTTGCCACGATGTCAATAATCACTTTCATTCCGCGTTTGTGAGCTTCCGCGACAAGGCGTTTGAAATCAGCGCTCGTGCCGTAATCGGGATTGATCGCGTAATAATCGCGCACGGCGTAAGGGGAACCGATTGTGCCTTTCGATTTTTCCCGTCCAATCGGATGAATCGGCATCAGCCACAAAACTGTCACGCCAACGTTTTGCAAACGGTCTAAATCCGCAGTAATCGAATTAAAATCGCCTTTCGCGGAATATTGACGCGGAAAGATTTCGTAAATCACCGCGTCTTTTACCCAATCCTGACTTGGGCGCGCTGTTTCTTTGGAGAAATCGCGCGTGTTTGCCTGCTGCGCCGCGATGATGTGCGGCATCGTTGAAATCAAAAGCGTCGTGATGATGCCTTTGGTCATTAAATCGCGCAAAATTTTGTAGCTCATAAAAAATCAAATTACCGATTGCCCAAGTCGTAAACCGTTGTGTTCGGATTGTAGATTTTCCAATCGAACCAGTAATCTTTGAGCGAAGCGATTTTCTGCAACTGTTTTCCGGCAAGCTCTCCGCTCGTCGCTTTACCGGAAAAATCCCAAATGCTGGCGGTTTCGGCATCCGTCAACTGAAAATCCGTCGCATCCGGTTTGATAAAAAATTCCAATTTGCGCCCGTCAATCTCGCTGTCGAACGCCCGCACCGATTTTTTGTCAGCGCCGAGAACAACGACGATTTGTTTGCCGCCGAGCCGGTCAATAATCGGACTTTGTTTTTCCAATGCCGACATCGGATAAGCCTTTGCTTCCCCGTTCACTTTGATTCCGACAACCAAAGCACGCGGTTCGAGCGTTTTGTCCAACTGCTGCGAAACGTTGACCGGCATTTTGCCGATCTGGCTTTCCCAATCGGATTCATATTTTCCCGCCGCCAGAATTTTTTCGTCGGGACGCAAAACGCGCCCGTTCGGTTTTTCGCGTTTCCACAATCCGAATGTCAGCTCGTCGTGGAAAACCGGCGCGAGCTTCGTTCCCTTTAATTCGCCCTGAATGCAAGCGCCCGAAACCTGTTGCCACCAAGAGCCGGTTTCTTCGTCGCGCATAATAAAATTCTGATTATTAATTCCGGCAAGCCGAAAATTCAGTTGCCGCCCGTTCACTCGCGCGTCCCACACCAGACCGGTGTGACAGAGCGTTCAATAAGTCGCCACAATCGGAACGCCGCCCACCGTGTCGTGAACGAGATGATGATAAGCCATCTGCCGAACCGGATAAGCTGCGGCTTCGCCGTTTAATTCAATCGCCAGAACCATCTCGTCGTCGGCAACAAAATCGGCATCATTCGTTTTGGCATAACTCGAATTTGCGAGCGGATTAAACATCCATTCAAAATGATTTTGGCGCGCGAACCAAACCGAAATCGCCAAAACGAAAAGCGGCACAATCAAAAACGCTTTGCCGTACCAGCGCCGCGAATTTCGCCAAATATAAGCGGCAACAAACAGCGCCAAAACCGCTAAAATAATTGTCGCAATCGGCGACCAGCTTTTGAGCGCGAACGAAATCGCCAAATCTCGCT
>DASWLV010000202.1:0-25600 GCA_036400075.1 Pyrinomonadaceae bacterium | reverse complement strand
ATCATCACAACTTTTCCTGTCAAATTCATAACCTAACCCCTTGCTCGTAAAATGAAAATTTAATCGCAGAATAGCTAATGTATTCATGAAACTCAATATTTTTATCCCAACCAAAATACGATCAAACACAAAAAGACGGATTGAAAAGTTTTAAAAGCAAATCAATCCGTCTTTTAAATTTTGTTGTAATTTCGTTTTTATTTTTTCAGTAGCGGCATGAGTGATTTGTAAACCGTTTCGGTAATTCGCCGCGCGCCTTCGGCATTTGGATGAATGCTGTCCGCCTGATTTAAATTTTTGACGCCGCCGACGCCTTCAAGGAAAAACGGGAGAAACGCGACCGCTTCTTCTTTCGCCAAATCGCGGAAAGCCGCCGCGTATTCGCGCGAGTATTCTGCGCCCAGAGAAGGCGGCGCGAGCATTCCGCACAACAGAACTTTGACGTTTTTGGCTTTCGCGCGTTTGATTATTTCGCGCAGATTTTCTTTCATTTTGGCGACAGATTGACCGCGCAGCATATCGTTTGCGCCGAGTTCGAGAATCAGAATTTCGACGTTCGGCTGATTCAAAGCCCAATCAATTCGCTCCAAACCGCCTGCGCTGGTGTCGCCGGAAACGCCCGCGTTGATGACTTCGTGATCGTAGCCGTTAGCTTTCAATTTTTCCTGCAATAAAGACGGGTAGCTTTCCTTTTCGGTCAATCCCAAACCGATGGTCAGGCTGTCGCCGAAAGCAATTATTTTCGGCGCTTTCGCATTTGTAACGGTCGCGGGCGCAACCGCGTTGGCGTTTGTCATCGCCGTTTTGGGATTGCTCGCAGGCTGAACGACGTCGCAAGCCGCCGCTAATAGCAGCCCAAATAAAATCAAACCAAATAATGCAATTTGTTTTAACATTTTCCTAAAAACTCTCCTGAAAAACCAAAATTTTTGATGCAGTTTTCGCCGCCTTTTCTCGCCGCGCGTGAATTTAAGTTATTATTTTTGAGATTTATGATCGAACTTAAAAACGTGGAAAAAACCGTGTGTTCGGGCGACGAGGCATTGACGATTTTGCATTCGCTTTCGCTGGAAATCCCGGATGGGCAGTTTGTCGCAATCGTCGGCGCTTCCGGGAGCGGCAAATCAACTCTTTTGGGGTTAATCGCCGGACTCGACGCTCCTTCGGCAGGACAAATTTTAATTGACGGCGCTGACATTACTCGTATGAACGAAGACGGGCTGGCAGCCTTGCGCGGCGAAAAAATCGGTTTCGTTTTTCAATCGTTTCATTTGATTCCCGCGCTGACGGCATTTGAAAACGTCTTGATTCCGATGGAGATTGCCGGACTGAAAAACGCCAAATTTCGCGCGTGGGAATTGCTCGAATCGGTTGAGCTAAAAAACCGCGCGACACATTATCCTTCGCAGCTTTCGGGCGGCGAACAGCAGCGCATCGCCATTGCGCGCGCCTTTGCCAACAACCCGAAAATTCTGCTCGCCGACGAACCGACCGGAAATCTCGATTCCAAAAACGGGCGGCATATTTTCGATTTGATGACCGAATTGCACCGCACCAAAGGCACGACGCTCATTCTCGTCACGCACGACGAACAGCTCGCCGCCGAAGCTCAGCGAATTATTCGGCTCAGAGACGGCAGAATTGTTGATGAATAGAAGGATTTTCACCACAGAGGACACAGAGAAGTCACAGAGATTTTCCTTTGTGCTTCTCCGAGTTTTCTGTGGTAAATCTTTTGTAAAAATGCGAAAAATTACGGTTCTGCTTTGTTTTGTCTTATTCGCTTTTGCGGCTGCTGCGCAAGCACAAAAAGATTTCACACGCTACGTTAATCCTTTCGTTGGGACAGGCGCGCACGGGCACACATTTCCCGGCGCGACCGTTCCGCACGGATTTGTTCAGCTTTCGCCCGACACGCGCGGCGCGGATTGGGATGGCAGCGGCGGTTATCATTATTCGGATTCGATAATTTACGGCTTTTCGCAAACTCATTTGAGCGGCACGGGCATTCCCGATTACTGCGACATTCTCTTTATGCCTGTTATCGGCAATGAATCTTTGTGGATGGCTAAAGCGGGCAAGAAAAATGAAAACGGTTACGCTTCAAAATTCAGCCACGCCAATGAAAAAGCCGAAGCAGGCTATTATTCGGTGAAGCTCGACGACGATAACATTTTCGCGGAAATCACAGCCACCGCGCGAGCCGGTTTTCATCGCTACACTTTTCCGAAAGCCGACGGAGCGAGAATCTTTCTCGATCTTAAATGGCGCGATGAGGTTTTGGATTCGGAAATCTACATTGTCAACGAGCGAACAGTCGAAGGCTTTCGCCGGTCGAAATCGTGGGCGCAGGATCAAGTTGTTTTTTTTGTCGCAGAATTTTCCAAACCTTTTATCGAAGGCGTGATTTCGGACGGAGCTTCAATCAGCAATTATCGGCACGGAAAAGGCAAAAGTCTGCAAGCCGCCTTTCCGTTTCAAACCAAAGCGGGCGAGCAAGTTCTGCTTAAAGTCGGAATTTCGGCAGTTGATTTGGAAGGCGCGCGCAAGAATTTAAAAACCGAAATTCCCGATTGGAATTTTGACCGCGTGCGGCGAGACGCGAAACGCGCTTGGCAAAAAGAGCTTTCGGCAATCGAAGTTTCAGGCGGTACGGAAGCCGAATTAACCAATTTTTACACGGCGCTTTATCACACGAAGATTGCGCCGAATGTTTTTCAGGACGTTGACGGCAGGTTTCGCGGTTTGGATAAAAAGATTCATCAATCAAACGGCTTTACGAATTACACCGTTTTCTCGCTCTGGGACACATTTCGTGCCGCACATCCGCTTTACACGATTATTGACCAACGCCGAACCGTAGATTTTATCAGCACTTTTCTCGCGCAATACGAGCAAGGCGGGCGTCTGCCGGTTTGGGAATTGGCGGCAAACGAAACCGATACGATGATCGGCTATCACGCCGTTTCGGCGATTGCCGATGCGATGGCGAAAGGCATCAAAGGCTTTGATTACGAAAAGGCTTTTGCCGCCGCCAAACATTCCGCCGAGCTAAATCATTTCGGTCTCGAAGCCTATAAACGACGCGGTTATATCTCGATGGAAGACGAAAACGAATCGGTTTCCAAAACGCTCGAATACGCTTACAACGATTATTGTATTGCTCGAATGGCTGGGGTTTTGGGTAAAAAAGACGATTACGCAAAATATATGCGCCGCGCTCGCAGTTTTGAAAATCTTTTCGATGCGGAAACCGGATTTATGCGACCGAAGCAAAACGGCGGTTTTGTTAAGCCATTCGAGCCGCAGGAAGTCACGTTTCATTTTACCGAAGCCAATAGTTGGCAATATTCGTTTTTCGCGCCGCACGACGTTTCGCGTCTTATTGAATTAAACGGCGGGCGCGAGCGATTCGTCCAAAAGCTCGACGAGCTTTTTACCGCTGGCGCAAAACTTTCCGGGCGCGAACAGCCCGATATTACGGGCTTAATCGGTCAATATGCGCACGGCAACGAGCCTTCGCATCACATCGCTTATCTTTACGATTACGCGGGCGCGCCGGAAAAAACGCAGTTTTACGTGCGGAAAATTATGGACGAATTTTACAAACCGACGCCCCACGGTTTAATTGGCAATGAAGATTGCGGGCAAATGTCGGCGTGGTACGTTTTGAGCGCTTTGGGATTTTATCAAATCAATCCGTCTGACTCGGTTTACGCTTTCGGCACGCCGCTTTTTAAAGAAGCGCGAATCAATCTCGAAAACGGCAAAACATTTACAATCAAAGCGCCCGCCGTTTCCAAACAAAACTTTTACATCAAATCCGCGCGTCTCAACGGAAAGCCGCACAACAAATCATTTATCACGCACGACGACATAATGCGCGGCGGAATTTTGGAATTTGAAATGACGAAGACGCCCGTAAAAACTGCGTTTCAAGAGTTTCCGGTTTCGGCAACCAAACAGGATTTCGCCGCCGTGCCGCTGATCGAAGCCGGAGAAAGAGTTTTCAAAGACAAAACCGAAATCCGGCTGAAATCCGTCACGCCGAAATGGCGGATTTTTTTCACGACCGACGGGAGCGAGCCGAATGAGAAATCCGCGCAATATCAAAAGCCGTTTCCGATTGACCGAACCACAATCGTTAAAGCGGTAGCGATTAGTGAAAACGGCGAGAAAAGTTTGGCTACCGAAGCCGTCATTCGCAAAAAACCGAACGATTCGACTGTTAAAATCTTTTCAAAATACAGCAGCCAATACACGGGCGGAGGCGACGAAGCGTTGATTGACGGCATTCGCGGCACGACTAATTTTGCAGCCGGAGCGTGGCAGGGCTATCAGGGACAAGATTTCGTCGCCATCATTGATTTGCAGCGCGAAACCGAAATTAAAACTCTCGGCGCCGGATTTTTGCAAGTTGCGCGCTCGTGGATTTGGATGCCGACACGAATCGAGTTTGAAGCGTCGAACGACGGCGTAAATTTCCGCCCGATAGCTGAGATAAAAACCGATATTGCGCCCGAAAATATGGAAAACATTGCGCGCGATTATCGAACCGAGATTGCTCCGACGCGAGCGCGTTTCATACGCGTCAAGGCTCGTAATTTTGGAAAAATTCCCGCTTGGCATCCCGGCGCGGGCGGCGACGCTTATATTTTTGCGGACGAGATTTTTATTCAATAGAAAACTTAAAGAAGCCGGAATTCGACAAAACTATCAACTGTAAACTCTGAACTATAAACTATTTCGCAGAAACGTTTTCTCTTCCAAGACAGTTTACAGTTTAAAGTTTACAGTTGATAGTTTTCGTTTTTTCATTTGCGAGACAGCTTTGTCGTTTAAATCACAATTTTAATCATCTCGTCTTCGATGACCACTTCGTAAGATTCAATCGAGCAGCCTTTTTTCGTAAAACATTCGCCGCTGGTCACGTCAAAACGCCAATTGTGCAGCTCGCACTCGACGATGTGACCGTACAGACGTGAATCGGCGAGCGGCGCGGCTTTGTGCGGACAGAAATTTTCAATCGCGTAAAATTTTCCGCTGACGTTAAAGAGCGCGACTTCCGCGCCGTCGTTTAATTCGACGGTCGCGCCCCGCCCCGGCGGAAGCGCTTCAATGCCGCCGACAGTCACTTTTTCGCCTTTGCGCTCCGGTTTGCGCGGATTGTCGTAACATTTTCCCATTTATGTTTTAGATTTTAGATTTTAGATTTTAGATTAGGCAAGAGGCTGCAAAACGAAAACAGTTTGAACACTCGCTGTCGAAAGTTTATATTCTAAATTGAAATGAAAACCGGCGGATCGGAAACAAGCGGTGAGAGATTGCGCTGCCGTTCGATTATGACGAGCAGCGTCAAATCGGCGACGCCGCAAATGACTTTGCATGAAGTCGCCCAAATGATGCGCGAAGGCGATATGGGCGCGGTGCCGGTTGTTGATGACAGCGGCAAGCTCGTCGGAATCGTCACCGACCGCGATATTGTCGTGCGCGCGGTCGCCGACAAATTAGATTGGCAAACGGAGGTCCGAGACGTAATGACGACCGAAACGTTCTCGGTCAAGCCGGACGATTTTGTTTTTCAAGCGATTCGTCTAATGAGCGACAAGCAGATTCGGAGAATTCCGGTCGTTGACGACGCCGGAAAGCTCAAAGGCATTTTGTCGCTCGCCGACATCGCGCTCGAAATGGAAGACGAACGCGAAATCGCCGAAGCGCTGGAGGAAATCTCAAGCGGCGCGGCGTTTTGGAAGAAAAGATGAATGATGAATGATGAACGATGAATTAAAAACAGTTCATCATTCATCATTCATCATTCATCTTTTAATTATTGTGGCGGAATCAATAAATCGTTATTTTCAAATGTTGCCGCCGGGCTGGGCGCGGCAGACAAAACCTTCGGGCAGATTGTGGTATCCGGCGGCGGATGTTTATCAATCGCGCGAGGGCTGGATTGTGAAAGTCGAGTTGGCAGGCGTTTCGCTCGAAGACGTGGAAATTGATATTCAGGGCGATACGCTTTACATTGCCGGAACGCGGCGCGATGGCGACTGCGGCGATTGCGTCAGCTATCACCAGCTTGAAATAACTTACAGCCGGTTTGAAAAAACGCTCAATTTTCCGCGCTCGATTGACGGCGCGAAGCTCGAATATAACTATCACGATGGATTGCTGATAATTCATCTGAGGAGTTTTCCGAATAAGGAGAAAGAAAATGAGTGACACTGTAAATATTGCCATTTTGTTGCGGGAAGCCCGGAGAAACCCTGAAAGCGCAGCTCAAACGGAAAAAATTGCGTCCGATCTGGGAATTGAAATTACCGGTGCCGGAAACGCCAGCTTATCGGGTAAAGTTCCGGCTGAAACCTTTGCCCGGATTTTCGGTATTCCTGCCGAAGAAACTGCCCCGGAATTGCCGACCGAACGAGATTTCGGCGCGCCCGGCGGACATTTTTCCGCGGAGGAATTGTCCACGCCCGCTGAGCTTGAGGAATTTGTCGAAAACATTGCTATCGTACCGCCGGCTCGGAGGCTCTCGCGTCATTATTTTTAATTTAAGGAGAATTTCAGATGGCTACAAAGAAAACGACAAAAAAGAACTCGGCAAAGGCGAAATCCGCGTCGGCTTCGAAACGAACGCAGGCGGAAACCCCGCAGGCAGATGTGCGGGATAAGCAAAGAGAAAAACTGACAGAAGAAGTCGAGGCGATGAATGAGGCAGGCATCGGCGAGCCGTCCGATACTCTGCGCGTTGCGATTACTTTTCCGCGGGCGCTTGGCGAAATCGGTCCGACAAAGTTTACCGCCAGAATGTCAGCCGCCGTCGCCGAAGAATTTGTGCCAGCGCCCGAAACGATCGAAAGGGCGCTCGAATATCTGCAGAAGAACGGCTTCGTCGTCACCAATCGAGGGCAGTTAACGGCATCCGTGCGCTGTAACCGCAAAGATTATGAAAAACTTTTCGGGACCGTGTTGGCTCCGTTTGCACAGGCTTCCGAAATGCCCCAAGCGCGGCTGTCTGCAAACGCGGTTTATTATCCGCCGGAAGGCGCACCGTGGAATCCGCCCGCCGAACTGTCCGGGCTGATTGACGACGCGTATATTCAGTGGAATCACATTTATTTAAATCAACGCTTTTCTCCGACGCTGCCATCGCCTGTTCCGCCGCGAGTTAATTATCACCATTTACGAGTTGATGACGTTGTCACTTTGCTCAATGCAGCGAAAGTACATCGGAACGGAACGACCGGCAAAGGCGTCCGGGTTGCGATGATTGACAGCGGATTCGCTTTCGGGCATCCGTATTTTCAGGAAAGAGGCTATAACACTTCGGTCGTGCTGGCTCCGGGCGCAACGCACCACGAGCTTGACGGCAACGGACACGGAACGGGCGAGTCGGCAAATTTGTTAGCCGTTGCGCCGGACGTGACTTTTATCGGAATTAAACTTGATAACGAAGAAGCTCCGAATAATGGAGCCAGCGTTCTGGAAGGTTTCCAGGAAGCCCTCAGGCATAATCCCGACGTTGTTTCGGTGAGTCTTGGATATGATCTTTGCCCGACCAATCCTCAAACCGGACGGAGAATAAGCAACGATCATTTGACCCGGCTTCCGAACGGATTGAGGGCGCTCGAAGCCGAAATCGCAGCCGCCGTCGCCAGCGGAATTATCGTCGTTTTTTCAGCCGGTAACGGACACGTTTCATTTCCCGGAATGATGCCCGAAGTCATCTCCGCCGGAGGCGTCTATGTTGAATTGAACGGAGCAATGCAGGCTTCGGATTACGCCAGTGCGTTTGAAAGCAGAATTTATTCGGGAAGACGTGTTCCCGATTTTTGCGGCTTGGTCGGATTAGCTGCGAATCACGCGGATTATATTATGCTGCCGGTTCAGTCCGGCTGCGAGATTGACCGCGGTAATTCGCTCCACGACGGGACATCAAATAACGACGGCTGGGGCGTTTTTAGCGGCACGTCGGCATCCGCGCCGCAGTTAGCCGGAGTTTGCGCTTTGCTGCTGGAAAAAAATCCGCAATTAGCGCCGACTGAGATAAAAAGCATTTTGCGACGTACCTGTCGCGACGTTGTAAACGGGACGGGAAATTCGGCAAGCAATGAAAATCGGGGAGGAATGCCCGCATCAGGCGGCGATGATGGAGCGACGGGAGCAGGCTTGGTTGACGCTTTTGCCGCATGGTCTCAGGCTTAACCTTCGTCTGAAATATTCACTTAAAGCTTGAGCAAAATCCAATTTAAGCACGTATTTTTATTATGGCAGAAGAAAATACAACGGATAAAAAGTCGGGCGAGCGATTTGATATCGCCGTTTTGCCTTTGCAGCAAACGACGCTTTTCCCCGAAACAATTATTCCTTTAACAGTCGGGCGTCCGCGCTCGGTCAGAGCGGTCGAAGCGTCGCTCGCTTCGGAAGAAAAACTGCTCGCCTGCATCACGATCAAAACCGAAGGCATCACTGGGCAGGAAGCCAAACCAACCGATCTTTACGAAGTCGGAACGCTCGTCGCCGTCAAACGAATGATGCGCTCGGACGACAGCACTCTGCAACTAATTGTGCAGGGCGCTGAGCGCGTGCGCGTTGTTTCCTGGAATCAGGAAGAGCCGTTTTTGCAGGCGAATATCGAAGTTTTGCCGGATTTAACAATTAGAAATCATGATGAAGTCGAAGCCTTAAAACGCAACGTTCAGGGAATGATTCAACAGGCTCTGGCGCTGCTGCCGCAAGTTCCGCCGGAGATTCGGATGGCGGTGATGAACGCGAACGATCCGGTGCAGATTGCATATTTTCTCGGTTCGGTGATGACTCTCGGCGTCGAGCACGAGCAGAAAATGCTCGAAGCCGATACGGTTGATGAATTGCTGCAATTAGCTCACGGCGCGCTCGCGCACGAGCTTGAGATTATGCAGATTCGCTCGAAAATTGCGACCGAAGCGCAGACCGAAATGGACAAAGCGCAGCGCGATTACATTCTCCGCCAGCAATTAAAAGCGATTCAAAAAGAACTCGGCGAAGACGACGAAGGCGGCGAAAAAGCCGAAGCCGGGCAATTGCGCGAACGACTCGACACGGCGGATTTACCCGAAGACGTGCGAAAAGAAGCCGAGCGCGAATTGCGCCGGATGGAAAAACTGCCGCAAGCCGCGCCGGATTATCACGTTATTCGCACTTATCTCGAATATATTTTGGAATTGCCCTGGAAAAAAGAATCCGAAGATAAATTGGATTTAAATGAAGCCAGAAAAATTCTTGACGAGGACCATTACGGTCTGGAAGACATCAAAGAACGCATTTTGGAATTTCTCGCGGTTATTAAATTAAAACCGGGAACGAAAAGCCCGATTTTGTGTTTCGTCGGACCGCCTGGAGTAGGTAAAACTTCTTTGGGGAAATCAATCGCCCGCGCTTTGGGAAGAGTTTTTGAAAGATTTTCGCTCGGCGGAATGCGCGATGAAGCTGAATTACGCGGGCATCGCCGGACTTACATCGGCGCAATGCCGGGCAGAATCGTACAGTCTCTGCGGCGCGCCCAAGTGAAAAACCCTGTGATTATGCTCGACGAGATTGATAAACTCGGCAACGATTTTCGCGGCGATCCGGCTTCGGCTCTTCTGGAAATTTTAGACCCGCAGCAAAACAACGCTTTCCGCGACCATTACATTGATTTGCCGTTTGATTTGTCGAAAGTGTTTTTTATCGCGACGGCAAATGATCTCGCGCCGATTAGCGCCCCGCTCCGCGACCGAATGGAGATTATTCAGCTTGCCGGTTATTCGGACGCGGAAAAGCTCAATATCGCCAAGCAATATCTCGTTGAACGACAAACCGGAGAAAACGGTTTAACTCCCGAACAATTTTCGATTACGGACGCGGCGCTCAATCTGTTGATTTCGCGCTATACGCGCGAGGCGGGCGTTCGACAGCTCGAACGCACAATCGGAAACGTGGTTCGCAAAGTTGCATTGCGGATTGCGACCGGCGAAATCCAACAACAAACGGTTGATGTCGGCGAAGTGCGCGAATATCTCGGCGCGCCCAGATTTTACCCGGAAGAAGCGCGCGCCGAATTGCCGGTCGGCGTGGCAACCGGAATGGCTTGGACGCAAATGGGCGGCGAAGTTCTTTTTATCGAAGCCACGCTGCTGCCGGGAAGCTCAGGTTTGAAAATGACCGGACAATTGGGACAAGTGATGCAGGAATCGGCGCAGGCGGCGCAAAGCTATCTCTGGTCGCACGCCGCCGAATTTGGCATTGACGCAAATCTGATTAAACAAAACGGCGTTCACGTCCACGTTCCCGCCGGCGGAATTCCGAAAGACGGTCCGAGCGCGGGCGTCACAATGGCTTCGGCTCTGGCGTCGCTTTACACGGGCAGAAAGGTGCGCAACGACACTTCAATGACCGGCGAAATCACGCTTTCCGGCTTGGTGTTTCCGGTCGGCGGCATCAAGGAAAAAGTTCTGGCGGCACATCGCGCCGGAATCAGGCACATTATTTTGCCTGAACGCAACGAAGCCGACATCGAAGACATTCCCGGAGACGTGCGAAAAGAGCTTAATTTCACTTTCGCAAAGCGCGTTTCCGATGTCTTAAACGCTGCTTTGGAATCGGAAGTGACGCAGCCCGCAATAATTCAAAATCTTGACGGCATTAATTCAAATGCCGCGCGCGGAGGCGACCAAGGCGGGCTGATTGCTAAAAATAAATAAAGACTTTTAATGTCTGTCCAATAGTTTCGGATTTAGATTTTGCCGCCGCTCAATTTAAATCCGGTCGGGTTGCTATTGGACTTTCCTATCAAAAAATTTGTCACAAATTTGAAAAGCACGGTGTTCTTTAGATGATTGACCGAAATTAAATTCTAAAAAACTGAGGATCGTAAAAATGAGAAAATTTTTTCAATGCAAGCCATATTTTCAAATTCTGGCAATTTTTGTTTTGTTTGTTTTCGTTCTATTCGCGGAAACAAACGAGGTTGGAGCTTTTAATAATTTAAACAGCGAAGAACCCGTTACTGCTCAACAGCAAATAACCGGCGAGTGGACGGCTGAATTCGGCAAATCTCGCACGAAAAAACACGAAGCGGACGAACAGGATGAAATCGTTAAAAAAGATTCGCTTTATTTGAGCTTAAAACGCCGTACGGAACGAGGAGGAATGAGCAATTCCGGTTCGAGCTACGAGGTTTCGGATTTCCAGGGCTTGACGCGCGACCAAGTGACGGGCAGCTCAAACGTCAATTTCAGTTTGCAGCGCGAAGCCGGAACGTTTCAGTTTGAGGGAAGCTTTAACGCCGGAAAAGGTTCTGGAAGTTTTACATTAGTGCCGAGCCAGAGCTTTATAAGTGCGATGAACAGTCGCGGTTATGCTTTGAACGAAGAAAAACAATTTGCCTCGGCAATGCTCGACGTTCGAGTCAAAACGATTGACGATTTGAAAGCCGCAGGTTTTCCGAATCTTTCGTTTGACGACGTTATCAAAGCTACGATTTTCAAAATCACGCCGGAATTTGCCAGCGAGATGGCTTCAATCGGGTTTAAAAATCTGGAATTGGAAGATTTGGTCAAAGCTCGGATTTTCAAGATTGACGCCAAATTTGCCCGCGAAGTCAAAGAAATGGGATTCGGCGAAAATCAACCGATGGAAACGCTCGTCAAAATGCGGATTTTTAAAATCACGCCTGATTTTATACGTGAAATTCGCACTACTGGATTGGAAAATTTAGACGTTGAAGATTTGGTTAAACTCCGAATTTTCAAAATTGATTCTGCTTTTATTCAACGCGCACGATCCGCGAGCAGCGCGAAATTAGAAGTTGAAGATTTGGTTCGGATGAAGATTCACGGCAGAGTTGATTAATTTAGCTCCGAAAAATTGAAATCAAAAGGTCAGGCAATTCACCTGACCTTTTTTTATTGCCGTTTGATTTCCGCTTCCCGGTCGAGCAGAAAGAGCTTGAATTCCAATCTTAATCTTTCGAGACGCGCAAACATTTCCCCGCGTGTTTGTTCGATAGTTTTTTCCCGATTTTTCAATTCGTTTAATTCGTCCGATTGCTCTTTTGCCAAAGTCAAAGCGGCGGCTCTGAGCGATTCGTTTGAATAAAGCGGTTTGCCGCCTTCGTCTCGCGCCGTGACAATATCAAGCGTCATCAACGCTTCACGGCTTCCGATTTCTTCCCGAACTGCTTGCAATTCCGCCCCGACGCGGGCGATTTCAATTTGCAGCTCTTCGATTTTTTGCGGATGTTCTCTCATTAAATTTGATTCCTTTTGTTCAATTGTACTATATCAAGACACGAAAAATGAACTTGCCGAAATCGCCTTGGAAAGAGTATGTTATGCTGATTCAACAGTTTAATAATCAATTTTGAATAAAATAAAACTGGAACGCGCTTTGCGTTTTAAAATCAAGAGTTAGCCGAATTGATTCTGATAAACGATTCGGCGTTTAAAAAAAGGAGTCGTTTTATGGCACTGGTAATTTGTCCCGAATGTAGAAACGAAGTTTCCGACCAGGCGGTAGCATGTCCGAAATGCGGTCGCCCGTTTGAAGCTCCGACGATTGTCGTTCCACCGCCGGTTGCGGCGCGCGAGCCTATTATTGTTACGGAAACGCCGAGAAATAAAAGTTTTCCGAATTGGATTTTTATTCCGATTATCGTCATTTTGGCGGTCGTCGCGCTGTTTATGTTTTTGATGATGCGCGAAGACAGCGCCGATGAAAACGATAACCGCACACAGGTCAACGTGCGTTTGAGAGAAAGCGAAACCGCATCACGAACGCGCACCGTGACGAACGCCGGGGCGCAAACCGGAACAACGGAAACCGCTACTACTACAACTGCGCCGGTCACACAAATACCGGATTCGACCGTTTCGAGCGTTCCGCAAACGGCTTATCCGTCCACCGGAACAACTTCGACATCAAACACGACGACAAATGTCGTTCAACCCACCACAGGCAATTTGGAAATCAAAGCGACCGTCGCGGGCAGAACAGGCTCGACACAGCCCGTGAGACAGGAAAAATTCTATTTGCTCAATAAAAGTTTGGACGAAATTTTAAGCCGCGCCAATATTGAGCCTGAAGAAGGCGATTTAGCTTCGACCTGTGCGGCTGCCGTGATTGACCCGGCTCGCCGCGAGACTCGCCAAAAATGTTTGGCGGCAATCAACCCGCACATTGTTTATCGAGTTACGACCGACGCGGGCGGAAAAGGAACTTTCAAAGATGTAAAGCCAGACAGTTATTACGTTTTTGGCGTCACGAAAGTCGGAACGGATTCATATGCGATTTGGAACACGACCGTCACGGTCAATCCGGGCGAAAATCTGCTCAATTTAAACGGCAGCGGCTCGCCGCTTTCGCCGGTCGGATTAAACAACAGTCCGAGTTATTAAAAAATAGATTTTCGTGAAGGAAGAAAAAGCGAATCGTCGAATGATTCGCTTTTTCTTTTTCCCGACAGCGCATTTGGGTTTATAATCAAACTCCAATTTAGCGCAATGAAAAAAATCTATTCTTTAATTCTCGTTTTCGCTTTCGTTTTTTCAACCAACGTTCCTGTTTTCGCGTGGGGCGAAGAAGGACATCGCGCCGTCGGCGCGGAAGCCGCAGCTTATCTGAAACCCGCGACGTTGAATCGAATCACGCAGATTCTGCTCGGCGATTCGATTGCCGGAGTTTCGGTTTGGGCTGACACGACCAAACGCCGAGCCGACGAAGACGATTTAGACCCGGAAACAAAATCGTTTTTGGCAAACGACAAAAACGACAAAAACGACACTTGGCATTACGTTGATTTGCCGCTCGATTGCCCGGATTATACTTCGTGCGAAGGTTTTAAACGCCCGGACGACATCGTGCAGATGATTAATTTTTCCGTGCGCCGTTTGAAAACCGGAAAAGAAGACCCGCAGCATCCGATTTCCGAGCGAAATGCCTTGCGAATGCTGATTCATCTCATCGGCGATTTGCATATGCCGTTTCACGTCGGCGCGGGATTTATCAACGAAAACGATTTGAGCAACATTCTAATCGAAACCGATCCGCAGCGAATCAGACAATTTAAATTTCTTGACGATCAGGGCGGCAACAAAGTCATTTTAAAATACAAGCCTATTCTCGGAAAACCGGAAGACCCGGAACGCGAAGCGAATCTGCATTTTTACTGGGATGTCGAAATCGTCCAGCGTTTGATGTTTGCGGCAAAGCGAACGCGCAGCCCGGAAACTTTCGGACGATTTTTAAAAGAATCAATCACGCCGGAAAACAGTTGGAACGCGCAGGGAAACGACATTTATCAATGGGCTTCGCAATGGGCAGCCGATTCGCTCAAGCAATCAAAGCAATCGGGTTACAAAAACCTCCGAATAACTGAAAAACGCGAGCGCGAAGTCAACGGCAGAAAAGTGACGGATTATTTAATCTCGCGCGGAGACGCTGCCGCTTATGACGCTCAAGCGCAGGAAACAGCACGCACTCAGATTGCCAAAGCAGGCTATCGTCTGGCGAAAATGCTTGAAGCAATTTACACAAAATAGCCTTAAAAACTATCGGTGGTATTTCACAATTTATGCTCCGAATCTCTGCGGCTCTCTGTGACTTCTCCGTGAACTCTGTGGTGAAATTTCGCTTGAGAAAAACTCACCACAGAGTTCACGGAGAAGTCACAGAGAGAAAACACAGAGCATAGAATTTGATATAACACCTAACTATCTTTTAGAAACTGTGTTCAAATTCCAGATTCCCAGTTGAAAGCGCAATAAAGATAGTAGCCGGATGTGAAAGGTCTGGAATTTGTTGACCGACAAAACGATGCATTAAAAATGTGCAAAAGCTATTTCTCTTCCCGCAAATCTGAGCCTGAAATTTTCTGTTCAATCTAGCTGGGAGTTTTGCGTCCGGCTTCTTTATTTACGCCGCCTGCACGGCTGAAATTAGAGTCTGAACACGGCTTCTTAAAATTCAAATAATCCTTTTAAGTCAAAACTTGTAAAAAAAATAAACAGCGTGATAGGTTTCAATCTATTTTGGGGCGTTAAAGAATGAAGGTTTTATATTGCAAAAAATTTGAAGGAGAAATTATGGCAATCAGTGACAACATCAAAGAAGTTATGGCAAAAATCCAGCAGGAGCATGGAACCGGCAGCACGCCGACCGGGGATGAAGTTCGGAGGAAAGCGTATGCAGCAATAATGAAGGGCGCTAATTCTAATGAATGGAAAGATTATATGAGGCTCTTCGCTAAAAACGAAGCCGAATTGGCTAAACTAATGCCGGAGCCGGAATCGAGTTCGGGATCAGGATCAGGATCAGGATCAGGTTATGGTAATGAAGCTTCTCACAGAAATCTCGCCCGCGTTTATCTCCTCGGAAACGGTCCCTGCGGACCGGCTTCACCTACGGGCGCTCCGTTAGATTTCGGAGTCGGAACCATTTTGGATTAACAGCATCAAATGAAAACGATTAGGCGGATTTGATAAGATTATTCGAAATTTTCCCAATTTAAAGTTTTGAAAGCATTTTCCGAAAATGAAACCGACTTTTTTGATTTGGCTAAATTTAATAAGGAAACTTCATTAAATTTAGCCAAATCTTTAAGCAAACGGTGGCTGGAGATTTGTCATCGTTTTCTCCCAATAGTTTCAAAAGAAACCGTTTGGAGATACAGCAGGATTTTCGAGCCAGACGATCCTGACCAGGGCTGGAAACTCCACATCTCGGCAACTATTCTAAATGCGGCGGAGGTTCTTGAAACTGTTGCAACCTTTTTAAAAAGTCAAGGCGCATTATTCAAAGCTCCCGTTTCTGTTAGAGAAATAAAAAAAATCAACTCCGGCATTTATTATAATTACTCTCAAATAGGCAAAATCATCACCGTTTATCCGCAAACAAACGAACAAGCCGTTTTTTTCGCCGAGAAACTGCATCTATTAACCGAAAATTTCCCCGCTTCATCTGTCCCCTTTGACTTTCAACTTAAACCGGAAAGTTCTGTTTATTACCGCTATGGCGCCTTCAAAACTTTTGAGTTAAAAGATGCGGACGGTTCAAAAATTTTAGCAATTCACGACCGGGATGGAGAATTGATTCCCGATTTGCGATATGCCCAACCGCCTCACCCCGAATGGGCTTCAAATCCTTTTCCGCAAACTTCATCACAAACAGAAACGTCTGAAACGCCATTGACAAAAAATTACAAAGTGTTTCGCGCCTTGTCACAGCGCGGCAAGGGCGGTGTCTATCAAGCTGTGGATTTTAGCAGCGACTTGCCGCGTTTTTGTCTGGTAAAGGAAGGGCGAAAAAACGGAGAAGTTGATTGGGACGGGCGCGATGGCTTTTGGCGGATTCGATACGAAAGCCGCGTTTTGAAAATTCTGCGCGAAGCTGGGGTTAATGTTCCTCAAATTTATTCTTCATTTGAAACGGTGAAAAGTTTTTATCTTGTCACCGAATTTATCGAAGGCGAAACTCTTCACGCCTTTCTACAAAAAAGGAAACGTCGTCTCAGTATCACTCAAGCAATAAGATATGCGATTCAACTATTGAGATTAATAACTCAAATACACTCGGCAGGATGGTTCTGGAGAGATTGCAAACCCGCCAATCTGATTATGAGCAAGGATGGTAGCTTAAGACCGATAGACTTCGAGGGAGCTTGTCCGATTAACCGACCGGATTATGTCTGGTATAGCACTTTGACACCAATATTTTTTGAAGAAAGCGAAAATTTTTCAAGAGAGTGTAGGATAAATCCCGATCTATTTGCCTTAGGAGCAATTATTTATCTTTTGTTTGAAGGTGAATTACCGAATGTGACAAGCGCAGATGATGCGCCACAGATTTTAAGGCGAAAAGTTCCGAACGAAATAAAGATGTTGGTCTCGCAATTGCTCAATCCAAATCCGAAAAAATATCCAACGATGAAAACCATTACGCAAAAACTAGAGACGGCTTTAAAATCCACTTAAATATAGCTTTTGCTGAGTTGATAATTCAATTCGGCTTAAGATTCATTTTTGAAAGGATAGCTTGAAACCTTGGATCCGCGCGCAAATTGTCAAAAAGCGGTTCTACATTAATAGACGCAGATACTGATGACCGCTCCTGAAAAGATTTTTCCAACCAGAAAATCGCCGTATCTTTATCATTAAGACCAAGGTAAATAAAGGCTCTCTCCCGCGCCGGAACATAATCATTCTTTGCAAATTCATCCAAGTCGCTTAACAGTCTAAGCGCGTTGGTCTTTCTGTTCATTTTGCCGTAAGTGAAGGCTAAAGCAGGTGTAGCCAACAATTTTTGATCCTTTTTATCCGAGGCATACAATTTTTCAAATATTTTTAAAGCCTCTTCGTATTTTCCCTTTTGGAGATGGATAAATCCGATAATGTATTTCGCGCCTATATTATCTGGGTCTTTATTTAAGGCTTTATTCAATTGCTCGTAGGACTCGTCATATCGCCTAGCGTAGTACAACGCTCGTCCGATGTTCATATCTGCAACCGAAGAAAATGGCTCTAGCTCTTGAAATTTTAAAATTTGAGTCATTGCTTCTTCATGTCTTCCGGTCACTGACAGGAGATTGGAATACCAATAATAAGTTTGAGAATAATCGGGATTGAGTTCGATTGCCCGCAAATACTCTCTTTCCGCTGCTTCCCAGTTCCATTCGCATCGTTGCAAAACAACTCCGAGTGCCGCGTGTGATTCGGAAAGATTGTCATCAAGACTCACTGCCTTTTCTGCATAATCTCTAGCTAATACAGAAGCCTCTCTGGAAGGCAATGGGTTAAAAGTGACTAGACTTCTCACGACATATACGTTAGCTAATCCAGCGTATGCTCGCGCGTAGTTCGGATCAATATCCACAGCTTGATTAAAGGCATCTATCGCTTTTTGAATGTTTTCTTTGTCTCTCTTTTTCCAATAATACTGCCCTTGTAAGTAATATTTATAAGCTTCGGGATTTTCTTGTTTGTTCGCCGCAAGATGTTTTGACTTATCGTTGTTTGCCGGAGATTGAAGCCTGGAGATTACTATTTCGGAAATATTATTTTGAATGTTTAGAGCATCGGATTCTTTTAATAAAAAATCATCGCCCCATAGCTTTGCACCGTCCGCCGTATTAATTAATTTTGTTTCGAGCCGCAATTGATCGTTTTGACGGCGGATTTTTCCGGTCAAGACGGCTTCGACAGCGAGAGATTGTCCGATTGTTACCGTATCAACATCGCCTTTATAACCAGAAACGAGCGTAAATGCTTTGACGCGCAATTCAGATGAATCGGATAGTTTATTGATCAAACTTTCCGCCATTCCGTCGCTGATATAATCGGCACCGGAGTCGCCGCTTTCATTAACGAAAGGCAGTACCGCCAGCGAACGCGGCGCGGTTGCGCGTTGGTAAAGGAGGACTCCGATTGAGAGCAAAATCAGAATGATTAAAGATGCGCTTAACAAAGGAAAGAAAAGCCGTCTTTTTATTATGGGCGTTTTTTTATCCTGTAAATTTTGAAGCTCCAAAAGCAGTTCGCTGGCTGACTGAAATCTTTGTTCCTTGTTTTTTTCCAGACATTTTCTGACGACCGGATAGATGCCGGACGAGGCGGATTTATTATTGAAATTAGGAGTTGACGCGGGTTGATTGGTTAAGATGGCTGAAATTGTTTCGGCGTCGCTTTTTCGCAGAAAAGGATGCTCGCCCGAAGCAAGCTCGTAAAGGACTGTTCCGAAGCTGAAAATGTCGGTTCGGAAATCCAATTTCTCGGCTTTCAACTGTTCGGGCGACATATAAGAAACCGTTCCCATTATCAAACCGTTTTGCGAAAACTGGCTGACGTTTTCTCCGCCGTTTTCGGCTTTGTGAAGCGGCTCGATGATTTTAGCCAGTCCGAAATCCAGCACTTTCGCTTGACCGCCAGCCGTTACCATAATGTTTCCGGTTTTGATGTCCCGGTGAATAATTCCGTGCGCGTGCGCGGCTTCGATGGCGCTCGCTATTTGCCTGGCGAGAGAAGAAACCTGTTCTGTTGTGAGCCGGCGCTGGCGAACTAAATCCGCCAAAGTTTCGCCTTCGACGTATTGCATCACGATGAAATTATGCTCGCCGATTTCTTCAATTCCATAGACCGGACAAACGTTTGGATGATCGAGCATTGCGACCGCTTGAGCTTCTTTGATTAATTGCCGCTTAGCCCATTTATCTCCGAGCAGCGCTTTTGAGAGGAACTTAAGCGCGACTTTTCGATTCAGCCGTGTGTCATCCGCGAGATAAACTTCGCCCATTCCGCCTTTGCCGAGCTTGCTCAGGATGTTGTAAGAACCGATTGTCTGCCCCGCCAGAGAAGTTTCCAAATCGGTTTCCAAATCGGATTCCATTACTTTCATTCCGAGATCGAAAGCCGGTTCGTCGAGAAATTCGCCGTTTTCCTCAAAAGCGGCAATCAGCGATTCGACTTCGCAACGCAGAGAATTGTCTTCGGCGCAAGCCTGCGAAAGATACGCGGTTCGCTCGTCGCCGCTGAGGCTAAGCGCCGAATGAAAAAAAGTTTCGATTTGTTGCCAGTTATTTGTTTCCATTCCCGATTTCGCGGGCAAGCCAAGCCCTCGCCATATTCCAATCACGGGCTGCCGTAGCCGGAGAGATTTTCAAGACTTCCGCAGTTTCCTCGATGCTCAGCCCGCCGAAAAATCTCAGCTCGACGACTTTGCACTTGCGTTCGTCTATTTCCGCTAATCTGTAGAGCGCTTCGTCAATAGCCAGCAGCTCGTCGTTTTTTTCCGCCGAAATAACCGCCGCTTCGGAAAGCGACACCTTGACGGTAAATTCGCCGCCGCGTTTCTGGCGTTTCTGGTCGCGCACGTAGTTAAGTAAAATCCGCCGCATAAGTTTTGCCGCGATCCCGAAAAAATGCGCTCGATTTTGCCAGTGAACCCGATTTTGGTTAATCAAACGAAGATACGTTTCATTGATTAAAGCCGTGGTTTGAAAGGTGTTACCGGGCTTGAGCCGCCGCATTTGATAGTGCGCGAGACGGTGTAATTCATTTTCGACCAGAGGCAGCAGCTTTTCCAGCGCCACCCGATCTCCCTGGCTCCAATCTATCAGCAGAGACGTGATTTCCGAGGTGCAAGCCATATCGCAAATTTCGGTTTCCGAACGGTTTTTGATTTAAAAAAAGTCAATGCCGCAAATTTGTCAAAAAAAATTCTGCTTCGCTTGATAGTTTTTAAATCAAATCGGGGCGTTACATATTAGAGAGACAAATAAGCCGGATTGAAAATTCGCATCTTCAATCATAAGTTGTTTTTTTGATTTGCCCCGTGATGTGCAGGTATTTATATCGCGGTATTTGCTAATTTGCAAGACGTCAGCGGCTTATTCGAGCAAAAATATGACCGGTGCAATAAGAAATTGGATGATGATTGTCCTTACGCTGATTTTTGTCGTCTTTTACGCGGCGGCGCTGCTAGGCTGGCTCAGACCTTTGAGCGACGTCACATTGGTGACGCGGCTTGAGCCGATTATATTCGTTATTATCGGATATTACTTTGGCAGGCTGCCGGCGCAGCAAAACGAACAAACGCTCAAAGAAGAAATTATCCGTCTAACACAAAAATCCGACGCCGTGCAACAGGCAAAAGAAAAAGCCAATCAAGAACGCGAGGCTCTGGAAGAAAAAATTAAAAACGTCGTCGGCGTCCTGGGTGTTTCACTGTCAAGAGCCGCCCCCGAAAAAGATTTCAGATCGAAAGAAGGAATCGCCTCTTTGCATCCGATTATCACCGCCGCTCTCAATATTTTAAGGTCATAAAAGTAATCTGTAATGTTTTAAGCAAAAGTTACATATAACTTCAGAAAAGATTAATTTCTGAAAAGAAAAGTAAGTAGTCGTGCAAAATAAACCGTTAAAAATAACCACAGATAAACACGGATTTAAAAAAAGGATAAATCAAAGATGAAGAAATCAAATCTGCTTTATCAAAAAAACATCCGTCTTTTATCTGTGTCCATCTGTGATAAAAATCTTATTTATTCTGCGGCGGCGAATTCTTTTACGCGCCGAGCATAAAGTTTTTGAACACTTTCGCCCCGCCCGCCGCTTGAGGTTATTCAATGCAAACTCACAAAAGGCGTTGAAATAATCTCAGAAACAGCAGGTCGAAATGTTGCGATAACATTTCGACCTGCTATCCCTGATTCGGAATTGGGAATCATTAGAGCGGTTCTGGAATCAGTGAATGGTTAAGTCAGGCATCAATCAGTACCGCGAACGGTAGTGAGCGGGTTTGTTAATTGACCCGCTCACTACTGTTCGCGGTACTGACGCGGACATGCAATGTTAATTCGCTCTAAAACGTCATTATTCGTTTTTAAATAATTAATGCGGGTTTTACAGAATCTCTCTCAATTTCAAAATCGCGGCAGTTTGCGTTTCGATTCCGTGACCGATGTTTGGGAAAACGGTCACATCTTTCAAGTTCGGCAAAATCTTTCTCGCTCGTTCAACGGTTTTATGCTGCGGAATCAGTCCGTCTTTTGCGCCGACGATTAAATATGTTTCGGCTTGAAGTTTTTTGATTTCAGCATCGCCGAGCTTGATCGGATTTTGCGCTTGAGAATCAAAGTTTTTAAGAACATTTTCCGTGTAATCAATCAACATTTCAAACTTTTCATCATCGAGTCTTTCTTCCAGCGTAAAAACGATTTTCTCGAAAAACTTTCTGATATTTTTCCGCGCAGGCGAACGAATCGGCAGCAAAGTATAGTAAAGGGTGCGCGGCGAGAGGCTGATAAATGAAAGCCCGATTGGATTCATCAAAACGGCTTTTTCGATCAACGACGGTTCAATTGCCGCCAGTTTGAAGATAAGCTCGCCGCCGAACGATGCGCCGACGCAAATTCCTTTCTTAAAACCGATTTCGTCGCAGACTTCTTTGAGCCAGACGCCATAGCCGTCGCCTTTTATGTCCGGGCAATTGCCGCTACTTAAAGAAGGCTGACCGATAACATCCAGCAAATAAATTCGGTAATTGTCACCCAACAAATGCAAATGATCGTTTAAATCCCAAAATATGCCGCAAGTTCTGGCTCCGGGTAAAAATAAGATCGGCTTTAAATTTTTATTTTCGTGATTGACGGCGAGCAAGCGGGTCGTGCCGAAAGAAGTCGCAACATCCAGCTTTGCGTATGGGAGCGAAGATTTTTCGACAAAATAATCAATCCATTTTTCGAGAATTTGCCGGGCAGAAACGGTTTTAAAATTTGATGTTTTCATTATTATTTATTTAGACGAGCCGCGAAAAAGCTGCCAAAGGCTCCAAATGTGGCTGACGAAAACAACGGGGACGACAATCGCTGGCAGCCAAATAAACGGGAAATATAAAACAGCGCGGTTCGGTTGTTCAAAAGCTAATTGCTGAAACGGCGTTTCGAGCGACAAAATCGCGTGCGCGACGATGTTTATCAGCAAACTGAGCGCCAGCAAATTCCACACGATGAGCAAAGGTTTATTAATTTTCCCGCCGCGAAAAGCCCAAAACGCGACTAAAGGAGCCGTCAAACCTGAAAGAATATCAAAATTGCGCCCTTCAAAAGTCATCAATTGCGGGATTTGCCCGTTTTGATATAACAAATGCAGACAAATCTCAACCGGAAGGCGAGCGATGTGCAGCAGAGTCAGCGTTTGCAAAGCGGAAATTGAAAGTGAGTTTCGGGCAAAAAAGAAAACAATGGCGAGCAAAATCAAAGTTGTCGGAAGCGGCGCGAGAATGAATCGGGGCGGCAGCGTGTTTGTGACCAGAAAAAAACCGTTCAGGCTCGAAACGGCGTAAACGGTGAGAAGAATCAAAAGCGTTACCGAAAGAACCGGAACCAGCGCTCGGCTCGAATCTGTTTTTCGCGCGGCGAGAATAAAAATTCCTACAGTGGTGAAAGTCGCAGCGGCAAAAATCAAATTTATATAATCGGGCAAGTTTTCAATCATTTTTATACCTCGCTTTTAAAGCGGAAAATAACCGGCGAAAGTAACAAAAAAGCGCCGCTCAAAAAATACTTCGAGAGGCGCTTTTTCGTGTTGAAATTACTTTCGGTTTTTATTTGATTCGCTCGTCTTTTTCGATTTGCCCGTCACGGATCGTAATCACGCGATGCGCGCGTTCGGCGATGTCGTGTTCGTGCGTGACGACGATAATCGTGTTGCCTTCGGCGTGCAGCTTCTCGAAAAGGTTCATAATCTCGTAGCTCGTTTTCGAGTCCAGAGCGCCGGTAGGTTCATCCGCAAGCAAAATCGAAGGATGATTAACAAGCGCGCGAGCAATTGCGACGCGCTGGCGTTGACCGCCTGAAAGCTCGTTCGGGCGGTGATGCACGCGGTCGCCAAGCTCGACCGAAGCGAGCGCGGCTTGAGCTTTTTCGTGCCGCTCGGATGAGCGCATTCCGGCGTAAATCAAAGGCAATTCGACGTTGTGCAGCGCCGTGGCGCGAGCGAGCAGGTTAAACGTTTGGAAAACGAAACCGATTTCTTTGTTGCGGATTTTCGCCAAAGCGTCATCGTCCATTTCCGAAACGAGCTTGCCGTTAATCCAATATTCGCCTTGCGTCGGCGTGTCGAGACATCCGATCAGGTTCATCAAAGTTGATTTTCCCGAACCCGACGGACCGATGATGGCGAGATATTCGCCCTTTTGAACTTCAAACGATACGCCGCTCAAAGCGTGAACTTGCTCAGAACCCATCTGGTAAGTTTTCCAGATGCCGTGCATTCCGATCAGCGCCGTTCCGTTTTTCGCCTTGCCGTTTGTGGTTGTCTTAACCGCTTGTTCGATTTTTTCTATTTCCGCCACAGCTAAATTCATTGTATCAGTAGATAGGAGGCAGAAGGTAGGAGATAGTAGGCAGCATTTTCGTTTTCTACTACCTACTACATTCTATCTTCTACCTACTTATTAGCGTTTTCTCCGCCCGCAGGCTTGGTTTGTTTCTTAATCGGATCGCCGTCTTTTAGAGTTTTCAGCACGCGGCTTGGTCCGGTAATAACTTCTACTCCGGCTGAAAGCCCGCTCGTGATCTGAATATCAGATTCGCCAGTGATTCCGGTCGTCACTTCGACAAATTTCGCCTTGCCTTCGTCCAAAAGATATACGCCTTTGATCGGTTTCGGCTTTTCCGCGGGATTTTGCGGCGCTTGCGCCTGCGAGCCGTCGGCATTAGGCGTGGGTGTCGGCGGTTGTTTGTCAACAATCGCCTGCAAAGGCACGGCGAGCGTGTCGGCGGCGGTTTTCGTCGTGATTGTCGCCGTAGCGGACATTCCCGGTCGCAAACTTTCGTGCAAATCGTTCGGCAGATTCTTCAGATTAACGACCACGCGAAATTCCTTCGCTTCCTGAACGTTAATATTGGTCGAAAGCCCGCCGGTAGTTTGTGATTTGCCGAGAGCGAGCGGCGTTTTTTGCGAAACTTCGCCTTCGATTTCGCGTTCGCCAAAAGCGTCAATCTTGATTTTCGCTTTTTGCCCGACCTCAACTTTATCAATCTCGGTTTCGTCAACTTTGACTTCGATGTTAATCGAAGACATATCGGCAATCGTCATCAGCGCAGTCGTGGAAAGCCCGGCGGTTGCAAACGTTCCGGCTTTGGACGGAATTTCCGCCACGACTCCGTTAATCGGCGCAACTTGCAGAGTTTTGTCGCGCTGGCTGGTTTGCCCACGCAGCAAAGCGGCTTGCTGATTGGCGCGCGATTGCGAAGAACGAACGCTCAAATTTGCGGATTCGACCGCGCGCTGACCTTCGCGGATACCGACCTGTGATTGTTTCGCCCGCGCCGACGATTCATTGACGCGAACCTCTGCTTCGCGTACAGCAGCGCGCTGTGTTTCAAGATTAGCGCGCGCGGTTCTTAAAGAAACCTGCGAATTTTCCACGCGGTCTTTCGCCGTATCATATTCGAGACGCGAAACGACGCCGGATTCGAGCAAATCCGCAACGCGCTTTAATTCGCGCTGAGCCGCATTGACTTCAACTTGCGCGCGATCAATTTCGGTTTGAATTGCAATCGCGCGCTGGCGAGCGGAGTTGACGGCTTCACGCGCCGAATCAACCGAAGCGAGCGCCGCGTTGTAAGCCTGCTGATTTTGCGCGAGCTGATTTTGCGCGGCTGTTATTTGCGACTGCGAAACCTGAATATCGCTCTGCGCGGTTTGCAAAGCGGCAAGCTGTGCGTCTTTGCTCGATTCGAGCTGCGTCGGGTCTAATTTCACCAGCGGCTGACCTTTGGTAACCGTATCGCCTTCTTTGACGAAAATATCCACGATTCGCCCTTGAACCTCGCTGGTCAAATTAATGTATTGAACCGGTCGAACTTCGCCCGAAGCTGTAACGGTAGATTTCAATTCGCGGCGCGTTTCGACTTTAACGGTCGTCACTTCAGGGGTGTCGCTGCGTCGTGCGTAAACGCTAAATCCGATAATCAGCACCAGTAAAGTGAGTGCGGAAACGCCAATAATAACTTTTTTACGACGGCTGAGAGCCATTTTTTCTAACCTCTATTTATTATTAAATTGTTTGATTTAACCGAAAG
>DASWLV010000201.1:0-7021 GCA_036400075.1 Pyrinomonadaceae bacterium | reverse complement strand
CGCCGACCAGATGATTTTGCAATCGGTTTTGCGAAAGCTCTGTATTGAATCGGGCAAATCCGTCGTTATCGCCGACCAGATTGCGGCGCGCGGGAAAGAAGCCAAAGAAGACAACGAAATCGGGCGCGTGCTGCCGATGACCGCTTCGGGTTTGGAATATTTCGTGGATGTGATGGTCGAAGTTTCGCTGCAGGAACGCGACGGCGAGATTTTGCGCGTGTTTCAGGTCGTCAAATCAAATTCTCCGGCGTTTGAAGTCGGTTTTGAATTGACCGGCAACATTGGATTCAAAGATTTTCTCGACCATATGCGCGGCGAAGAAGCTCTGAATCTGGCGTTTGAAAATCCCGCGCCTTCTGCTGTGCCGGAATTTATCGAAGACAAATCGCCGATTTCGATTGCGCCGCCGCAAATGACGATTGACGATTTGGTGGCGAAAGCCGAAGCCAACGGTTTCAAACGCGCCGACATTGTGACCGGCGCAAAGGTTTATCACAACCAGCCGAACATTTATCATTTAAACGCCGAGCAAATTGCCGATTTAGACCGGCGCATCACGGCGAAAATTGAAAAAACAAAAGCCTCCCAAAATGAAACGGCAACTGAGGAAAAACCAACCGCTAAAAAAATTAAAGCTGCTTAGTTTAAAATGAAGGTCGAGCAAATTTGCTCGACCTTCATTTTTTAATTTTATGCTCAAAAATATTTTTGCCGTAATCGGCGGATTTGTTTTGTGGTCGGCTTTTTGGGTTGTCAGCGATTTAACTTTGCTGGTAATTTCACCCAAATGGTACGGCGAAGGCTTAAAGAATTTCAGCATTCCGATTCTGCTGATTTCGCTCGCGCGCAGCATTTTTATTTCGCTCATTTCCGGCTATATCGCGGCGCTGATTGCAAAGAAAAATCAAATCCAGACGGCGCTTGTACTCGGCGTTCTGTTGCTGGCGTTTGGAATTTTCATTCAAGCGCAATTTTGGAACGCTATTCCGCTCTGGTATCACCTGATTTTTCTTGGGCTGCTCGTTCCGACGACCTGGCTTGGCGCAAAACTGCGAACGGCTTAAATCCTAAATTTTACAAAACTTTACTTCTCTTTCTCTGTGGGATGAAACTAAAAGCAACCGAACGGCGTCTTACTTTCGTCTAGTCTTTTCAAGACCTTTCGGGTTTATAAATATGCGAAATTTGCTTTTGGTTTTTATTTTTACAGTCATTTTTGCGCCTGCTCTTTCGGCGCAAACAGCACAACCTTTAACGCAAGCCGAGTTTGTTAAATCGCTTTACGAGGTGCAAAAAAGTCCTGCGAAACGCGATGCTTTAATCGAACAAATCAGGCAGCGCGGCATCGGGTTTGTAATGACCGAGCCGCTCCGAAGTCTGGTGCAATCGAAAAGCGGCGATGCGGTTTTAGCGCGTACGCTCGAAGAAGCCGCTCGCCGTCGTTCAAATCCGACGGCGGCAACTTTGCCTTCGGAAAAAGAAGCAAATGAGCTTTTAACCAAAGTGCGCGAAGCGACGCTTGCTTCGCTGGACGAAATGCCGGATTTCGTCGTCAAACAGCTTGTTTCGCGTTCTCACGCTTACGCTAAAACCAACAATTTCCAATCCGCCGACAAATTGACCGTCGCCGTCAGCTACAGCGCCGACAAAGGCGAAGATTACAAAGTTTTGGCGATCAACGGCATTCCGCAGGCGGAAGAAAAAGCGCAGCAGAGTTATATGAAAGTCGGCGGGACGACGAGCGCCGGAGAATTTGTTACGGTTTTGGCTTCGATTTTTAAACCCGAAAGCAAAACCGAGTTTCGTGCGGTTGATACCGACACTCTGCGCGGGCGGCGCGCAATCGTTTACGAATATTCGGTCAAACGCATTAACTCGAAACAAGTTATCACGTCGGTTGATTTGATTCCGCAATCAACCGTTTCCGGTTATCGCGGCAAAATTTGGGTTGACCGGGAAAATTCGCGCGTCCTGCGCGTCGAGCAGGAAGCTACCGAAATTCCCGACGATTTTCCGATTCGAGCGGCGAGCCGCGAAATTGATTACGATTGGGTGGCGATCGGCGATTTGAAATATTTGCTGCCGCTTGCTTCGGACGTGCGTTTGACTTCGCGTTATCGCGATCAATTCTATGAAAGCCGCAATCAAATTCGATTTCGCAATTATCAAAAATACGGCTCTGAAGTTAAGATTTTGGATGACGACGAGACTGTCGAAGAAACGCCGAAAGATGAGAAAAAACCGTAAAAGTTTTTTTTACCAGAGCGAATAACCGATTAAAAACGGCACGATCAGCCAGAGCAAGCCTTTGATAAGGAAAAACAGAAAACCAGCGACGCCGAAACGTTTAAGCATTTTTTTGAATGAAGATTTTTGCGTCGGTTCCTGGTTCATCGGTTAGATAATCGAACGAATCAATGTTTGATGTCAATTGCCAATCTGGTCGGATTTTTTAATTCGAGAACCTGGTATTTGTTCGGCGCGGAAACGCCTAGTGCAACTGTCACATCGCCTTCAAAGTCGCACGTAATTTCGGCTTCTTTTAAAATTTTGTACCCAAATTTTTGCTCGCGTTTTCTCACCGTTGCGCGCCCTTTGTCGTTGTGAGCCTGCGCAGGAGTAAAAGTAATTTCGAGCTGAGCGTCGCCCGCGAGCGAAACGGCATTTCCCGAACCGCATTGCCTCACATCGTTAACATATTCGATTTTGTAGCTCGGCATTTTAGCGGTTTGAAATTCAAAAACGATTCTGTCGTAATTTTTATGTCGCGCCGCTCTGAAATTCTTTAAAACTGCAGTTTCCTTCAACTGGTAGTCTTTTTTGACGATTCCCGCAGTGCCTTCAAAATTGTCTTTTGCCGCATTGGCGCGCTTTTCCTGCGGCGGTTGCATATTGGCGTGTTCGCTGGTTTTATTAATTTGGTTGTTAATAATTTGATTGTTTGACGTTAATTTTAAATTAACGCTTTCAATCGTTTCGCCTTTGAAAGCAAAGAAAAAAGAGAGCAGAAAAAATGCCGCCGAAAAAACATTCATAGATTTAAACATTCCCGCATTTTGACACAATTAATATAAATTTACGATTATTTGACGGGAATGCAGGACGTAAAAAGATGAAATTTTTGACATTTACCGCACTGTTTGTTTTGCTTTTCATTGCGCCGACCGCTTGCAAAGCGCAAAATGCGCTGCCGAAAATCGAGGGAGCGACGAAAAAAGCCGACGTGATAGAACTCAACAGTTTAGACAACACAATCAAGCTCGATATTCGTTACGCGACCGCCGACAATTTTGTCGGCAAGCCGGTTTACCCGGAAGCGCGCGCCTTTTTGCAGCGCCCGGCAGCCGAAGCCGTTGTCCGCGTTCACCAAAAACTTAAAAAACAAAATTTGGGAATCGTGATTTTTGACGGTTATCGCCCATGGACGGTGACGAAATTGTTTTGGGACGTGACAAGCGGCGATCAGCGCAATTTTGTCGCAAATCCTGAAAAAGGCTCGAAACACAATCGCGGGATGGCGATTGATCTGAGTCTCTACGATTTAAAAACCGGCAAAAACATCGAAATGCCGAGCGGTTACGACGAATTTACCGAACGCGCTTATCCAAGCTATACGGGCGGAACGCCGGAACAAAACAGAATGCGCGATTTGCTTCGCAAAGAAATGGAAGCCGAAGGTTTTACGGTCAATTCCAAAGAATGGTGGCATTTCGATTATAAAGATTGGGAGCAATATCAGATTTACGACGTGCAGTTTTCCGATGTACGCGATTTGGACGCCGATTTTAAAAACGCGCCGGTCGAAGAAAGAAAAGATTGGAAACAATTCTTTGACCGAGCGGGCGTTTCCGGCGGCGCGTATATTTATGATTTGCGGCGCAACAGATTTTTAGTTTACGACCGCGAGCGCTTGGACAAAGGTTTCGTTCCGGCTTCGACTTCAAAAATCGTTCATTCGCTCATTTTTCTCGAAACCGGCGCGGTCAGGAACGAAAACGAAATGCTCAAATGGGACGGGCAAAAACGCTGGGTAGACGCCTGGAATCAGGATCACAATCTGCGTTCGGCTTTTAAAGCGTCCGCAGCTTGGGTTTACCACGATTTATCAAAGCGGATAGGGCGAGAGACAATGCAGCATTATTACGATTTGGCAAATTACGGCAACCGCTCAACCGACGGTTTTGGAGAAATCTACTGGGTCAAGGGAAATTTGCGCGTCACGCCGCGCGAGCAAATCGCTTTCCTGCGACGGCTTTATCAAAACCGCCTGCCATTTTCCGAGCGCACCGTTTCACTCGTCAAAGATTTGATGATCGGCGAAAAAACCGACAAATACGTTTTGCGGGCGAAAACCGGTTGGTCTCAGGATTACACGCCGCAAGTCGGCTGGTACGTGGGTTATGTCGAGCGCGGTCAGGACGTTTACTTTTTCGCCACCGAACTCGATATGAAAAAAGACGCGGATGCGCCGAAACGAATCGAAATTACCAAAAACATTCTCCGGGATTTGAAAATAATTGAGTAATTTAAAAAGCTGAACAAATTGTTCAGCTTTTTCTTAATTTTTAGTTTCTTATTTTCCCATCGTATGTTTCAAAATCCAGTTTGAGATTGTTTCCAGCGCGACCGGGGCAATTGTTTCTTCAATACTGCCGTACTCGGAAAGCGTTCCTTTTTGGCTGGTTTGGAAAAGATGATTAAGTTTTGGCAGAGAAACGATTGTCACGTCTTTATTTCCACCCGCTTTTAAACCGGCTTCGATCAGCGACAGATTTTCTTTTGGCGCAACCTGTAAATCGTTTTCGCCGTTGAGAGCCAGAACCGGAACTTTCACTTTTTCAAGCGTCGGGCGCGGATTAAAATTGATGAGATAACGAAACCACTGGCTCAAATACATCGGAATCTGCGCTTTTAAAGTCGTTTCGACCGGCGCGAAATGTAATTTTTGCTCGTCGTTTAACTCCGACTTTTGTTTTTCAAGCGTTTCGCGGATTTTTTGTTGGGCGATTTTATTGTCTTTTTCGGTTTTTAAAATCGCAAAAATATTTTTGAGCGTCGCGTTGGTTTGTTTGGTGATTTCGGGACTGACGCCTTCGGCTTTTTGCAGCAATTCGGTTTGCGAATAAATCGCGTCCTCGCCGATTTGCCCCATTCCAGCCATCAAAACCAGAAACGCCGCGTCTTTCGAGCGCGCGGCGACAATCGGCGCAATCATTCCGCCTTCGCTGTGACCGATTAAACCGATTTGCTTTCCATTAATTTCTTTACGGGTTTTCAAAAATTCGATTCCCGCCAAAACGTCGCCTGCATAATTTTGGCTCGTTGCAGTCGGCGCGCCTGCGTCCGTGCCGCCGATTCCGCGGTCGTCCGCGCGCAAAACGGCGATTCCGCGCCGCGTTAAATAATCGGCTAAAACCAGAAACGGGCGATGTCCGAAAACGGTTTCGTTGCGGTCCTGTGCGCCGCTGCCTGTGATTAAAATCACAGCCGGAGACGGTTTGGCTGAATGCGGCAGAGTTAAAGTTCCGGCGATCTTTATTTTGTCCGTTTTGTTTTCGTAGGAAACTTCTTCCTCGTCGTAAGGATAAGGTTTTTGCGGATCTTGCGGACGACCGAGCTTGACGGTTTCGGTCACCCGCTTAAAAACGAGCGGCATCGTGGCGGCGGCTTGTTTGAACGTTCCATTGATTTCGTCGCCCGCTTCGCCCAATGTTCCTTCGTAACTCAAACCGTAATTTTTACCCACGAAACGAATTGTTTTTTCCTGCTGCGAAATTGAATCGAGCGGCAAATTGTTTGCTCCCTGGTCGGGGCTGTCGAATTTCGCAGAGAATGTTCCGTCCGCGTTTTTTGAGACTTTGAGAACGAGCCGCAGCTTCATTCCGTTAAACTCAATCGCGCCGAGCCAGATTCCTTCAATCGTCCGATTTTGAGTTTGTCCGAAAGCTGTTAAAGAAACCGTCACTAATAAAAAACCGAGCAATGTTTGAATTAGATTTTTCATATTTTTCCCTTTCTTTGGCGAATTATCTTCCGCCGTTCATTTTTTCGAGAAGCTCTACGAATTCACGCAATCGGTCGAAATTTAAAAAGATAATAATCGGCAGGATGATAAAAGGCAGAACGCCTAAAATCATTCCGGCTTTCGCCCACGAACGATGTTCTTTGAGCTTCGGGGCGGGCGTCGCGCGCAGAGCCAGCCAGCCGTAGGCAATCGCCAGAATTGCCTTTTCCAATCCTAATAGACTGACAAAACAGGAAATACCCAAAATCAGCGAAACGGTCGCGTAAGCGTATTTCTGTCCGAGAACAATATAATCCTGCGTTTCATTATTCATAATTATTACCTCTCCAGAGTTAACCGGGTGTTGATTTTGAACGGATTTTCTTTGAGAAAACCGAATAGGGCGATGACGAAAATTAACGGCACGAGCTTAAACAAGAAACCGAATTCCTGTGGCGCAAGCATTTCAAGCAGCTTGTAAGCGACCAGCATCGCTCCTAATATCGCAAACGTTTTCCAATTCGTTTGCGGCGCAACTTTTTGCTGCGATTCAATCCGTTTTTCAATTAAACGCCACAAATCAGCCGGCTGCTCGCGCCGCGCCTGCAGTTGCAGAAATCCGACCGTCTTCTGCAACTGCTCGATTTCCTGACGGCAATTTTCACAAACAGCCAGATGCATATTTACCTGTTCTGAAGAAAGCAACGGTTTTTCGCCGTCGAATTCAGACATTGCCGAAATAATCGCATCTTTGCATTCGATTTCACTCATAATTTTCACCCGTTATTTTCCGGTTAATCGTGCCTGCAACTGTTTGCGCGCGTAAAAGAGTCGGCTCATCACGGTTCCTTTCGGAATCTGTAAATGTTCGGCGATTTCGTCATAAGAAAGCCCGTCCAGATATTTCAGAATGATTATTTCGCGGTCTTCCGCCGATAAAGCGAGCAAAGCCGTTTCGAGCGCGAGTCTTTCTTCACGCGGCAAATCCTGTTGCGGCGCAATGATTTCGGTTTCTTC
>DASWLV010000200.1:0-50149 GCA_036400075.1 Pyrinomonadaceae bacterium | reverse complement strand
CGGCGACATAGCTCAAAAACGAAACTTTTGTTAGCCCCGGATTGATCGGTTTGACGATGTTGACCGACAAACCCCACGGGTAAAAATTAAACATCAGATTCGGGAAAATCCAGAAATAATACGCGCCGACCGATTTGCCATAATCGGGCGAGTTTTTCGGCAAATCGAAAACGTCTTTTTCACCGCGTGTAAGTCCGATTTGCAGGCTGGAACGACGGTAAAGCTCGGTCGTGTAAGAGCCGTAATCAACTACTGAGTTGAGCGTGTTGTGAACAAATGGAATGTGAAAACCTTCGAGATAATTTTCGCAGTACAAAGCCCAGTGCGCTTTGACCAGATAATCTCGCGATAAAACGGAATTAAATTTAAAATTTTCCCATTCGAGCCAAGACATACGCTCGTTCATTTCGCTCAAAAAATGTTCGAGCGGCGCGACAGGTTTGATTGAAGCCAGCAAAAATTTGCCCCACGAACCGAACGGAACGCGCGGCAAATCGTCGGATTTTGCCGGGAAGTTTTCGACGCCTTCAAATTCGGGCATCGAAACGAATTTGCCGTTTAAGGAAAATTTGCGCCCGTGATAACGACAGCGGATTCCGTTTTCGACACACGGATGTTCGACCAGAATGTTGCCGCGATGCGTGCAGACGTTTGACAGACAGTTTGTCACGTTGTCGCCGACGCGGACGAGCAAAACCGGCTCGTCCAGAAAGCCTTCGAGAATCGTATGCGGCTGCATTTGTCCGGCGAGCCGCAAATCGTCGGTCGTCCCGACAATCTGCCACGAGCGCGCGAAAATCCGCTCCTTCGATTGCTCGAAAAAGTCCGGGTTTGTATAAAATTCGCTCGACAAAGTGTGTGCCTGGCGAATGTCGGAATTGATGTCGAAAATTGACAAAATTTTATTTCTTAAATTTCCCGGTAAAGCAAATATCTCGAAGTTTCCGCGCCGCGCTCAAAACGGGCGCAGATTAAATTTTCGGCAAACGCCGTTTGAAATTCGGCGCGAACGCGCAATTGTTCTTCACGAGCTTTGTTTGGCTCGTTTTTGACGAGCGCGCTCCAATTTGCCGGAATCTCGATAGTTTTTGCGATTTCGCTTTTAATTTCCGCGCTCGCGCCGCGTTCAAAATTTCTGACTCGTTCGGAATCAAGCCGCCAGTAGGCGAAAAGCCGGTCACTATCGAGTCCGATTGGCTCGCCGATGGTTTCGGAAGCCGGGTTAAAGTCCGTGCCGTAATAATTTTCCGCGAAAGTGCTGACGGTCGCGCCCAAACGGTTGAGATTAAAATGCGCGTTCCGCGATTGCATCGGCTCGAAAGTCCATTTGATGAATTTTACACCTTCGGACAGAGCTTTTTCGCGTTGCGCCCATTTCAGCCGCGCGCCGATTCCGGCGTTTTGAAAATCGGGCGAAATCGCCGCCATATGCGAATAGCCGATGATCTCGCCGTTTTTGACCGCAATTAAATGGTGGACGAATCCGACGAGCCTTTCTCCGGCGAATGCGCCGAGCGTAAAGCCGCCGCAGTTGTTGGTGACGATAAAATGCCGGAGCGGAGAAATTTCCAAATCCGGCAAATTAAAAGCCGCGCGCTGTAATTCAATGCAGCGGTTAAATTCTTTGACGCCGGATACTTCGCGGATTTTGATGTTGTGTTCGGTTTCAGCTTGATTCATCAAAGCTCACTGATTTGAAAAAATTTAAACCAGTGAGTTTATAAAAAACTCAGACGGCTTTGGCAAGCGCAGGCTTTCTTTCGGCGAAAAATTCTGCAAACAATTGCTGCTGCCGTGCCAATTCTTCAGCTAAAGGTTGATAAATTATTCTTGTTCCGCGCTCGCACGGATAATCCCACAAACCGTTCGGGCAATAGCGGTCGTCGTCCCAGCCGGGATGATTCAAAATCGGATACCAGCAAATGCCTTGAACCGGAATGCCCTCGTTCATCGCCGCTCTCGTTTCTTCGCAAACGTAACCGAGCCACGCGGGACGCTCTTCGTTTTCCGTTCCGGTTTCGGCGATGAAAATCGGGCGACGATAACGCTCGTAAACTTCACGCAAAATGTCTCGAAACGGGCGATAGCGCGGATCGCTCATTTCAATTCTTTCGCCGGGCATTTCAGGTTCTTGAGCTAAAATCCATTGATTGTAGTAATAATAATTAACTCCGACAATATCCAAAAAATCGGGCGAGCCGCCTAGTTCCGGCTGCAAGCGCCCGGAAATTAAATCCCAGCTTTCATACTGCGCGTTGCGATATTTTTCCGTTTTTTCCCTATCTTCCCACGAGTCCGAAGGCGGAACGATGTAAAAAACCGGATCAATTTGCAGCAGCCGCGCGGCGGGAAATACGCTGCGAAACGCTTTTGCGGCTTCGATTGCGGCGCGCACCAGCTTTGGCTTTAATTCGCGCCCGCGTTTTTGCTCGTAAGGCGCGAAAAATCCGCGCTCGCCCGCCGCGTAAGTGAAAAACGAAATCTCGTTAAACGGGCAGATGAAAGGCGTTTCAGCGCCTGTTTCAGTTTTTAGGAATTCGGCGAATTTACAGGCAAATTGCGCGAATCGGTAAACAAAATCAGGCTCAAACGGATTTGTATCGTCCGGGAAGCCGTAATGGAACAAATCCCAGAGAATTTGCACGCCCGTTTCCTGCGCGGCGTGCAAAATCGGCTGGACGCTCGAAAAATCGCAGCGTTCCGGCTGCGATTCGATTAAATGCCAACGCAAGCCTTCACGAGCGACGGAAATTCCGCGCTCTTTGAGTCTCTTGAAATCTTCCAAAGCAAATCGGTCGTGCCGAGTGGCGGCGATAAGGTCGTGGCGGCGTCCGTCGCGCCCGCGATGCGTCGAGCATTCAAAGCCGCCGATGAAAAAGCTTTTAAACATTTCGTTCTTTCGCTCTTAAAGGCTTTCTTGCCCGTCAGTGTCAATTAAAACGCTAGTAAATCAATGTTTGCCCCACCGTCCGCTTTCGTACCGAAACCGGCGCGGGGTTTTATTTTAATCGTTTATTTTGTCCTAAAAATAAACGATTGTTCGGCGCTCGTACGGCGTTTTTCTTTTGCAATATCGGCTAAATTATAATATTATTGCACTTCAAATTAGTAACCGAAATAGGCACGAATATTGCTGTTTACGAAACTTGAGATTTCGTTTGCAATAAATCGCTACAGTTTTAAGTTTGTCAAAAGCTAAAGGTTTATTCTCGGCTTTTTCAGAGGGAGATAAAAAATGTCAGCAATACTCGTAACGGCACTTTTTAAAAACGCGACGCAGGCGGAAGCCGCAGTTGACGCGCTTATCAAACGCGATTATTCGCGCGACGACATCAGTCTTTTGATGTCAGATGCAACGAAGAACAAACAAATCGCCATCGTCGAGGGAAACAAAGCGGCGGAGGGAACTGGCATCGGCGGCGCGGTCGGCGGGGTTATTGGAGCGACAATTGCCGCTATCGCCGCTGTTGGTACGACGGTGTTGCTGCCGGGAATTGGTTTGGTTATCGCGGGTCCGATTGCGGCGGCGCTTGCCGGTGCGGGCGCGGGAGGCGCGGCTGGCGGAATTATCGGCGCTCTGGTCGGCGCGGGAATTCCCGAACATCGGGCGGCGGTTTATGATGCCGGTATTCGAGAAGGCGGAATTTTGGTCGGCGTCGAAGCCAAATCGAAAGAAGATGCGGAAACGCTCGAAAATTTGCTCGGAAGTCTCGGCGGTGACAACGTGCGCCAGGAGTAATTTGAAAGTTTGCAGATTAAATTTAACTGAAATTTAATCTGCAAACTGCTATAACGGAACGTAAAGAAAATTTACCGGGTTTTTTGATTGAATCTGTGTATTCGGTCGAACTTACAAAACACCGGTTTTTGTCTTAGGCTTGGGACACAGGCAAAAGGCATTTTTAAATAAGGAGACGAAAAATGATGAGAAATATATTTGCCCCGACGGTATTATTATTGGATAGAGCAGCGGACGGCGAAAAAACAACAACGAATATTTGGCTGCAAAAACAAGGTTACAACGTCAATCAAGTTGAATGTTTGATGGACGTTATCGAAAGCACAATTGATTTTACGCTGGGCGCGCGACCGTCGCTGATTTTGCTGAATTGCGGGCAAGTCGAGGACGTTTGCGAAGAAAGATTGCGCCTTTTGCAGGACATTACCGATACCGAAGAAGTGCCGCTCGTCGCCCTGGCACACTCGGAGGGCAATTTTGTCGGCGACAAAATTCTGACTATTGAAAATCTTGAAGCGCTCAAGCCTTTGATGAACAGTTTGCAGGCAAGCTCTTACGCGAAAGCAGCCTAACCGAAATGCGGAATGCGGAATGCGGAATGCGGATTATTAGGAATTTCAATTTTGAATTGTCGTAAAAAAGCGAATCAAAAACATTGATATTCAAAATCAACTCCGCATTCCGCATTTTGCATTTCCGCACTTGAATGTATCTAAATCCCCTTTACGAACACGATTTTCCCGATCCTTTTGTTTTTAAATTCTGCGGCGAATATTGGGCGATTTGCACAGGTTACTGGCACGACGGCGGTGTTTTCGGTCTGCTTCATTCGCGCGATTTAGTTCATTGGAAAGACGGCGGCAGCGCCATCAATCCGCCTCCTTTCGACCAGCCTTGCTACTGGGCACCCGAAATCTTTTACGACAACGGTAAATTTTATCTCTATTACAGCGTCGGCAACGAGGAAAATATGGAAATCCGCGTTGCGGTCGCCGACCATCCGGTCGGGAAATACGTTGATACCGGCTATCGTTTAACCGAACAGAAATTTGCGATTGACGCGCACGTTTTTGTTGACGAAGACAATTCGCGCTGGCTTTTTTACGCGACTGATTTTCTCGAACACTCGCACATCGGCACGGGAACCGTCCGCGACCGGATGCTGTCCCCGTTTCAACTGGAAGGCAATCCGCAGCCGGTTTCGCGCGCTCGATATGATTGGCAGGTTTACGACCCCGTGCGCGCGAGCAAAGGCAATGTTCGCTGGCATACGATTGAAGGCTCGTTTGTTTTAAAACGCAAAGGCGTTTATTACCAGATGTTTTCTGGCGGAAATTGGCAAAATCCGACTTACGGAGTTTCGTTTGCTGCGACGCGGGATTTGCTCGCGCCCGGCGAATGGCAGCAATTTAGCGACGGCGAGAAAATCCTGCCGATTTTGATGACGGTTCCGGGCAAAGTCCTCGGACCGGGACACAATTCGGTTGTGCGCGGAACCGATAATTTCCAGCTTTTCTGCGTTTATCATCGCTGGTCTGAAGATTTGCGCGGTCGTTTGCTGGCAATTGACCGGATGGATTTTGTCGGCGAAAGAATATTGATTTTAGGAGCCAGCAGTGAACCGCAAGACGCGCCTAATTCGCCGAAAGTTTTCGATTTCTTCGATGAAGATTCGCTTGCCGGTTTGGGCGAAAATTGGATTTGCAGCAGCGATGAAGATTGGCTGGTTAATTCAAATGCCGCAGTTTCAAATGCAGGCGCGGAAAAAACCGAAGCTGTTTGCAGCGTCGAATCGAACTGTTTTCTTGCCGAACTCAGCAGCAAAGCCTTGAGTTTTGCGGAAAAAACGAGCCGCTACGGCTTTTGTTTGAAAGGCAGCGAAAGCGCGGCGTTACATTGTTTGATTTTGCCGCTGACCAAGCAAATCGAGATTTCAACCCCAAACGAAAATCAGGTTTTTGATTTACCGACGGATTTTAATCCCCACGCATTTCATCTCTGGCGCGTCGAAGTTGATAATTTTCTAGTCAAAATAAAACTGGACGAAGCCAATTTTTATCTTGAAAAAGAACTCGAATTTGCGCCGACCAATTTTGCGCTTTGTTCGAGACAGATGAGCGCGGCATTTTCCGGCTTTGCTTTGACCGTCGGTTTTGAAGAGCTTTTCGACCAGCAAGTCACTGATTTATCCAAACTTGGCTGGTTTGCGGAAAAGGGCGAAATTAATGCTTGGCAAATCTCGCAAGGTCGTTTAGAATCGGCTTGGTTCGATTCCGAACAAAGCGTTCTGCTGAAAAATCTTTCTCTCGACAATTTTGAACTTGTGGCTAACGTCTGTTGCGCAACAAATGGGGCAACTCTTTCAGGCGAATTCGGCTTCTATTTTAAGCAACCGGATGCCGAAACTTTTTTGACAATCGAACAAGAAAACGCCCGGTATTTTTTCAAGCTTCTCTCTCCAAGCGAAGAGCGGCGAATCGCTTTACCCGAATCATTCGCTCCCGAAGAAATGAACCAATTTCGTTTGCGGCGCGAAGGCGAAGCGCTCCGGCTGCAATTTGAAAAAACAGAACTCGGCTCGGCTGCAATTCCGCCGGGGCAAATTCTTATAGGTTTATGTGCGCGAGGTTTAAAAGTGCAATTTGAAATGATGCGCGTGACTCTAATTTGAAAATTTTCGATTTATCGCCGTTTTAATTTACTAAGGCACGAATAAATTTTGTCGTCAAAAGGCTTATTTAAATGTCTGCGAAAAATTTATAATTTCTGCTTTGGGAGAGCAAAATGTTAGACAGTATCGGTAAATCGTTTTCTAACTTTAGTTTGATGAATAATTTGGTTAAACCGGAACCGGAAAATTTCTTATGGGCTGGCGGCATCGAAGACACTTTTGTTCCGCAAACCCGTCCCGGACATCGTCCGCTCGACGAGTATGAATTGATGGGACATTACGAGCATTGGCGCGAAGATTTGGCTCTCTCGCGCGAGCTTGGCTTAAAGGCTCTGCGGTGGGGAATTCCGTGGTATCGCGTCGAGCCTGAGCCGGGGCGTTTTGATTGGCGCTGGATTGACGAGGTAATTCCATATCTGGTCGAAGAGCTTAAAGTCACGCCGATTATTGATTTGATGCATTACGGCACTCCGTTTTGGCTCTCGCGCGAGTTTGCCAACCGCGATTATCCGAAATTCGTCGCCCGCTACGCTGCTGAATTTGCTAACCGCTACAAAGGTCTGATTCGATTTTACACGCCGCTCAACGAACCGATTATCAATTCTCTGATGTGCGGTATGCGAGGGCTTTGGGCGCCGTATTTAAAAGGCGAGCGGGGTTATTTAAAAATAATGCTCCAGCTTGCGCGCGGAATCACTCGGACGGTCAAAGTCATCAAAGAAATTGATCCGAATTCAGTAATGGTTCACGTCGAAGCGACCGGGCTGACGCGCGCCGTACGCGAAGATTTAAATTCGCTGGCGCTGGAAGAAACTCGGCGCGGTTTCATCTGCTACGATTTGATAACCGGCAGATTAACGCCCGATCATCCGCTTTTTCCCTGGTTTTTGCGAAACGGAGTTACGCCCGACGCTTTAAAGGAAATCGCCGTAAACAAAATCGAGCTTGATGTTTTGGGTTTAAATTTTTATCCGCAGTGGTCAACGAAACAAATTTATCAAAACTCGCGCGGGCGCATTATGTTCCGCGACATCGAACCGGAAGGCATCGGTTTTATCGAGCTGATTGAATCTTATTACGAGCGATACGGAGTGCCGATAATGATTACCGAAACCAGCGCCGTCGGAAGCGACGACATTCGCTCGCGGTGGTTCGACGCTTCGACCAGTATGGTCAAGGAATTGCGCGGGCGCGGCGTTCCGGTCGTCGGCTACACATGGTTTCCACTGTTCACGATGATTGATTGGCGCTATCGTTTCAGCAACGAGCCGCTCGAAAATTTTTATCTCGAACTCGGCGTTTATAAAATAAACCGTGACAAATCCGACAAGCGACGGTGGCTCGAAACGCCGCTCGTGCCGCAATTTAAAGCCGCAATTCAAAATTCGGAACAATCAATCGGCAGTTTAAATCTGGCAGAAACATCAATTCCGTCTCACAACGTTACGCATTATTATTAGAAGTTGGATGGATTGAAAAATACGTTACCGCAGCGAAAGTCTAACGGCTTTCGCTTTTTTAATTTAATGATTAGCGGTCAAAGTTGCGCCAATGCTACAATGCTTTCGGTTTTAAGCCGAAATTTATTTCAAAAGGATTTTATAAAAGCAGTGATTGATTTTGAGTTAACCGAAGAGCATCGCGCGCTGCAGCAAACCGTGCGCGAATTCTGCCAACGCGACGTAGCGCCGTTTATTAAAGAATGGGACGAAAAAGCGAGTTTTGAACCGACGATTCTGGACAAAATGGCTGATTTGGGACTTTTGGGCGTTTGCATTCCCGAACAATACGACGGCGCGGGTTTTGATTATATCTCGCTCGGTCTGGTGTGCGAAGAGCTTGAAGCGTGCGACACGTTTCTGCGGGTGATTATGTCGGTTCACGTCGGGTTAAATTCGATGTCGGTTTTTTCGTGGGGAACCGAAGAACAGAAACAAAAATATCTCGTGCCGCAAGCGCGCGGCGAAAAACGCTCCACTTTCGGTTTGACCGAACCGAATGCCGGTTCTGACGTAATCGGGCTGCGATCAAGCGCCCGCCGCGATGGTTCGGATTGGATTTTAAACGGCGAAAAAATGTGGATTTCTTTGGGCGACGTTGCAGACCACTTTTTGTTTTTCTGCTGGACTGACGATGAAAAACGAAAAAAACGAGATCACACCGGAATGAGCTGTTTTATCGTCGAACGCTCGATGCCCGGTTTTTCTTCCGGCACGATTCACGGCAAGCTCGGAATTAAAGCCGGAAACACCGGATATTTTTCTTTGCAGGACGTTCGCGTTCCGGCGGAAAATATGCTCGGAGAAGAAGGCGAAGGATTTAAAATTGCGATGTTCGCTCTCGAAAACGGTCGTTACACGGTCGCTTCCGGCGCAACCGGCGTTATCAGAGCAAGCCGCGACGCTTCGGTCGCTTATGCCAATACGCGCGAAACCGCCGGCGTCAAAATCGGCAGTCATCAGCTTGTCAAACAAAAAATTGCCGAAATGGAAGCCGATTATGAAATGTGTCGTTTGCTCTGGCTCAAAGCCGGATATTTAAAAAACGAAGGAAAGCCTTCGGCAAAAGCCGCTTCGATGGCGAAATGGCAAGCGACTGTTCGCAGCGAAAAAGCCGCTTCGATGGCAATCGAAGTTCACGGCGCGAACGGCTACACAAACGATTATCCGGTCGAGCGTTATTTGCGAAACTGTAAAGCCGCCGTGATTTACGAAGGAACGCGCGATATTCACACGATTATGCAAGCGGATTGGGCTTTGGGTTTGAAAAAGGAAAAAGCCGCCCGCGTCATTTTGCCGCCATATCGCCAAACGGAGCAGGCAAAAGAAGCCCGCGCGGCTGATTAATAAAACAAAAAAAAGCCCGACTTGAATTCAAGTCGGGCTTTTTTTTGTTTTATTTCTAATGCTACTGCGGTTTCACAGACAACAAGTCGAGTTTCCATTCTCCATTTTCTTTAACGGCACGCATTACCACAACTCCGCCTTCAGCATCTTTGGTCTGCAAAGTGGCAACATCGCCTTGGACGCTACCGCCGCAAATTGGCGGGCTAGGATCAGGCGAGCTGTAAGCGGTTAAATAACCGACGATTGTTTTTTCGCCTTCGGCTTTCGCGTCCGCCTCAAACTGGCGGATTGTCGCCTGCGTTAAGGTTTTTCTGAATGCGGCGTCGTCCCCTCTGACCAAAGCGGCGTGATGAGCGGTGACGATGGCACACGGCGCGCTTGCACCCTCCGAAGCCTGAACCGTCGGCGACACAATCGGCATTGGTGCGTTGGCACTGTTGGCGGCAACGCTCGGAGAAGCAATTGGAGTTTTTGCGTTAGCGGCGTTTGTGTTTGCCGGGTTCGGCTCGGACGAACTGCTGCACGCGGCGAGAAAAATTGACGCCGACAAAATCTGGATAAAAGCGAAATTGCGTAAAATTCTCATCAATTTAAGCAAAGAAAAACGCCGAAACGATTGATTTTTAACGAATCAAGCGTTTCGGCGTTTTTCTTAAAATCAAGATGTCGAAAGTCCGGCTTTCATTCTTTCTTTTTTGGTCATCGGACGCTGCAAATCGCCTGTCGTTGTTGCGGTCGGCGGTTCATTTGTTTTGTTCATTCGGTTGATTAAAAGCTGCTGCAAAAAGCCGATGATGTTGCCCGCCAGCCAGTAAACGAGCAAGCCTGAAGGCGAACCCCACATCACAAACAGCATCATTACGGGCATCAAATAAGTCATCATTTTTTGCTGCATCTGCTGTTCGGGCGTGATGGCGGCGGCGGTCGGCTGATAGAGCATCGCCAGCGCCATCGAACCGGCAAACATAAATTCAAGCGCGTGATACGGATCGGCGCTGGATAAATCCGGCAGCCACAAAAACGGCGCGAGACGAAAATCGAGCGAAATCGTGATTGCGATATAAAGCGCAATCAACAGCGGAAATTGCAAAAGCATCGGCAAACAGCCGCCAATCGGAACGGCGTCTTTCGTCAGCTTTAATTGTTCCATTTGCAATTCGCGCATTCGCGGATCGTCGAGCGGAACTTTTTTCGCCTGCATTTCTTTGTAGCGATCCTGCAATTCTTTCATTTTCGGTGCATTCTTTTGCGCTTTTTTGAAAGATTTCGATTGATACCAGCGCATCGGGAAAAGAACGGAGAAAAACAGGAACGTGAACAACAGAATTGCGACGCCGTAGTTATGCGTCAGATTGCTCAAAAATCTGAGCACTCCGAGAATCGGAATCGCAATCGGGCGCGTCAGACTGCTCATCCAGCCCCAGCTAATAAAATCTTCCAAATCAACCGCGCGCCCGATTGTTTGACTCAATCGCTCGCTCGTTGCCGAAAGCAGATAATGGTCTTTTGTGCCGGTGTAAATTTTGGTTGTCGCGCTGCCGTCTGAATTGACCGGAACGAGCGCCGAAGTTAAATAGCGAAACTCTTTATCAACTTTTTGCCCGGTGACGAGTCCCCAGATTCCGCTCGTATACGGCTCGACCGCAACTTCGTATTTTGAAGTCACGAATTCAAGACCTGAAAGCGGCTGCTGCGGAATTGCCGCCATTGCAAAATAAGTGTCGCCGACGCCAGCCCAGCTCGCTTCACCGTTTGACAAAACGCGCCCGCCGTTTTTATCGGCAAAATCCGCCCCGCGATGTCGCTCAACTTTGCCGCTGACCGCCGCGACCGCTTCCGGTTCTATCGCGTAATAATTGTGATGTTTGATTCCCTGATCGCCGATTCGTGCGCCGATTTGCAGTTTTGTGTTCGGTACGGGCTGACCGTTTCTAGTCAATTTTGTTTGCAAATCGGAGATATAATCGTCGGCGCGAAAAGTCAGAGTTTTAACAGCTTCGACGCCGTTTGCAGCGTCCTGCAAAACAAATTGAATCTGTTTCGATTCTCTGCCGTTTAAAATGATTTCATCTGCGTCTGCTCCAACGATTTGATAATTTCGGTCGTTTAAAATCTGGTCTAAACTCGCGTCGCCCGTAACCAACTCAAGCGGCAATTCACGACGATTTCGGGCTTCATCGGAAATCAGTTCGAGCGGCAGCGGATTATCGGGCGTGCTGCTGATTGAATAAAGTGGTCGCGCGTCGTCACCCACTTTGTTTTGCTTTAAAACCCAGCTTGTTGCAACCGCGCCGCGCGAATCGAATTTCGCCTCATAAAACGGCGTTTTAACCGTCAACAAACGATTCGGTGTATTATCCGGCGTTTGATTTTGAACTTGTGTAGGTTGTTGCTGTGGTTGATCGGAAACGGCAGGAGTTACAGCAGTGTTTTGCTGAGAAGAAACATTTGCCGTTTCATTGTTGGCGTTATTTGCCGGTTTCGGCGGCGGAAAAAGATAAGTCCAAAGAAACAAAATGCCGAGCGAAACCGCTATCGCCAGAAAAAAGCGTGATTGATTTTGATTAGCTGCCATTTATAAAAATGATGAATGATGAATGCGGAACGCGGAATTTAATTCATCGTTCCGCGTTCATAATTCCGAATTTATTTCACCGGATCGTAGCCGCCGCGCGCGAACGGCTGGCAGCGGCACAAGCGCCAAGCCGCCATTAAAGAGCCGCGAATCGCGCCGTGTTTGTTGATTGCTTCAGCCGCGTACTGCGAACAAGTCGGCGTAAAACGGCATGCTGCCGGCAAGAGCGGCGAAATTGCCGCTTTATAAAAACGTAAAATTCCGATGAGCAAAAATTTCATTCGGCAATTTGATTTAATTCGTCGGCTTTTTGTTTGCCGTTTTCGTCTCTCGCGATCCGATTAATTATTTGCTGAAAATCTGCAAGCGCCGCCTGCATTTTGACAGTCAATAAACTTCGCCGCGCGTTCAGTACAAAATCATAACGCCCGTTTAAGCCGTTTAGTTCGATTTTAGACAGACGAAAGGCTTCGCGCAAAAGTCGTTTGGCGCGGTTGCGCTGCACCGCGTTACCGACTCCTTTGCGCGAAGCCGTGATTCCGATTCGATGAGATGAAAGCTCGTTCGACAAGACGAACGCCGAAATAAATCTGCCGTCGTATCGCTTGCCGTTGCCGTAAACGTGACGAAATTCCTGCGGTTTTCGCAAACGCGCATCTTTCGGCAAACGAAAATCGGTTTTTAATAATGATGCGGTGTTAAGCGTTTGCGACCTTTCGCGCGGCGGCGCGCAATCACTGCGCGACCGTTTTTGGTCGCCATCCGCGCGCGGAATCCGTGTTTTTTGGCGCGGCGGCGGTTGTTCGGTTGATAAGTTCTCTTTGGCATCGCTGTTGTTCACTCCTTCACAAAGTCAAAACTCAAAGTTTAAGCAATCAAACCGATTCTGTCAAAACACACATCGGAAAACCTTTGTCGGAGCGCATTTTGAGATTTAAATAATGAGGAAACTTTTGCCTCTGTCGGAAGTGTAAAACGTTATGTTTTCCGATGAATTTTGGCTCAATTTCAAGGTTTCTCTGGTAACTGTTGTTGTGACGGTTTTAATCGTCGTTTGGATTTTCGGTTTTACTTATCAGCGCGACAAACGCAGAGGTCAACTAAAGCTCGGCGAATTGGTTACAAATTTTTTGAGAATCCTCGGTCAAAGATAACTCGCCGTCCTTTGATTTGGTATTTTCCCGAAACAATCTTTGCAATGGCTTCGACATAAAGTCTGTGTTCCTGCTCTAAAATTTTCGCCGCGAGAGTTTCTGAGGTGTCGTCATCCAAAACCGCCACGACTTCTTGTGCGATAATCGCGCCGCTGTCTAAGCCTTCGTCAACAAAATGAACGGTGCAGCCGGAGAATTTGACGCCGTATTCAAACGCCTGCCGCTGCGCCTCCAAACCGGGAAAACTCGGCAGCAAGCTCGGATGGATATTAACAATTTTATTGCGAAAAGCCTCGATAAATTCTGCCGACAACAGCCGCATATAACCAGCCAGACAAATTAATTCGACCGCTCTCTTTTCTAATTCTGCAATCGTTTCGGCATCGTGTTCGCGGCGCGTTCGATTACGTCTTTCAATAACGATTGTCTCAACGCCTTTTTCCCGCGCTTTTTGCAATCCGGCGGCGTCCGGCTTGTCGCTAACTACAACCGCGATTTCGGAATTTGGAATCTCGCCCGTATTCACGGCTTCGATCAGCGCTGACATATTCGAGCCGCGCCCGGAAATTAAAATACCGATTTTCATATTTTTAGCTCAAGTTTTTACCATGCGGTATTAATTCATTAATCGAAAAAAACGCCTGTTGCACGGATTTTACCAGATACGTTTGACAGTGCGGCGCGCGATACGTTAATTTTATAACTTCGCTTGTGAATCAATTTTCAAGCAGTTATTTGATTGACTTTATCAAACGGCTAAAAGAATTTTGCTCGATAAACCCGGTTTTCATATTTTGCTTTTTCTCTTTTAGCTGTTCTCGTCACAAAACTTCGCTTGTGTCGCGTTCGTCTAGTGGCCTAGGACACCGCCCTTTCACGGCGGTAACACGGGTTCGACTCCCGTACGCGATACCATTTTTTTCCTGTCAGACATTTCCTTAAAACCTTTCAATCGAAACTTTCATCGAACCTTTGCCGTAGTTTTTTTCTGATAAACTATCTGCGTCAAACTTTTTATAATCAAGCAAATATTCGATGATGCGATTTAAAACTTTATTTTTCGGCTTTTTTCTATTATTCATTTTTTCAGTTTCAAACGCCGCTGCACAGGGCGCGCGCGGAACCGATACGCTGATTATTTTGCCGTTTGAAAATACGTCAAATCAACCGGCTTACAACTGGGTCGGCGAGAGCTTTGCGGAAGCGATTACCGAGCTTTTGTCTCGCTCGGAGTTAAAAGTCACCGGATTGCGCGTAATTTCAAACGACGAGAGAAAGCAGATTCAGCAAAATCTCCGACTGCCTTTGACGACACTTCCTTCGCTCGCTACATCAATTAAAATCGCGCATCGCTCGAATGCGACCCATCTTGTTTTGGGCAAATACAGTGTCACGCCGGGACAAGGCTCGACTGCGGCGGAAATTCGTTTTACGGCTCGCGTGATTAACGTCAACGACGGCACGGCGGTCAATGAAGTGCTGCCAAACGGCAAAATCGTCGTCAAAGAAATCAATCTTGGCGACGCGCTCGGCGAGCTGCAAAAGCTGCAAGGTCAAGCCGTTTATCAAATTCTCTATCAACGCGATAAAGCGCTCTCGCTGTCGCAAAACGAAGTCGTTGATTTAGCTCGCCGCGTTCCGCCCGTCGCTTTTGAGGCTTATATCAAAGGAATGCTCACCAGCGACGGCGATTTGCGCGCAAATTATTTTAAAAATGCGCTCAAGCTTTATGCCAACGAAAAAAACGGCGAAGTTTATCCACAAGCCGCGCTTGAACTCGGTCATCTTTATCTGCGGCAGAATAATTTTCAAGACGCTTTCGAAAATTTTTCCAAAGTGCCGAAAGCCGCACCACAATATGTCGAAGCCGCATTTTACGCGGGCTTAATGCAATATAATTTAAAAAATGCGGAATCGGCGCAGGGAATTTTCCGCTCAGTCGCCGATGAAACACGGCTTACTTCCGCCTTCAACAATGTCGGCGCTATCTCGATGCAGATTGCGCGCGGCGAAAAAAACGCGCAGGAAAAAGCCGGTTTAATCGAAGAAGCCCTGCGTTTTTTAAATCAAGCCGCGCAGAGCGCGCCCGAAGATGAAGTCGTTAAATATAATTACGGTTACGCGCTGTTTCTCGCCGGAAAATACAAAGACGCCATCGAACAATTGCGTCCGTTTGTCGCTTCCAATCCGAGAGATGGGCAGGCATATTTTCTGCTCGCCAAAGCAATGGAAAAAGCCGCTGACGCCAAAGCCGCCGATATTGACAATCAAGCGAGATTGTTTCTGCCGACCTATGCCAAAGCGCAAACCGAATGGCAAAAAACAGCAACAACCAGCGATATACCATTTCGTTTATTCAAAGACTTTAATCGCACGGAATTTTTAAAAGGACAAACGCCGGATACGCCAATCGCAGCGCAAACAAACGAACAGGAAAATCAGATTCAAAAAGCGCGCGACCTTTATAAAGCGGGGCGCGACGACGAAGCGTTAATCGAATTGCGCCGAATCATCGCCACCGATCCGATGAATGCCGAAGCCTATTATTTAATCGGCAGCATTCATCTGCGGCGCGGCGATGTCGAGCCTGCCGTTAGTAATTTGAAAACGGCGGTTTTCTGGAAAAACGATTTGGTCGAAGGGCACGTCGCTTTGGGTAAGATTTTCCTCGAACGCGGCGATTTTATGCAGGCGCAAACTTATGCCAAAAATGCCCTGCAAATCGCGCCGAACAACCAAGAAGCGAGCGCTCTAATGCGCCAGATCGAACGTAAAGCGAAATAATTTTGGAACGCTCGGAATTTGTGGCACGGCGTTTGTATTAGAGAAAACCGGCTAGCTTGCAAAAGCTAAAAATTGAAAGAAACTTCAACCTGATTTTGCAAGACCCGTCGCCATCTCTTCTCCGAGCGTTGCTTGCCGCTTCGCTTAAAACATACCGAGCGTTCCTTCAGTTCTCCTTCCATTTTTAAGCCCGACCATCCACGGTCGGGCTTAACTCCTTTTGGGGCAAAAAAATCTCAACAAATTTAGCAATATAAAATAAAAGCGAGCATTTATCGAGAAATGCTCGCTTTTATTGCATTTTGATTGCTCAAATTTTCGCCGATTTCGTCAATCAATCAAATTGATAAATCAAAATCATTCAAGCTGACGACATCGGTCACAAAACGCCCCGCTCGTTCGACATTTTTTGTCACTCGCCTCTGCCGTTTTTTGTTCGATTCGACAAAATTTGCTTTGCCGCGAAATCAAGTTAAACTTGATTTATGGAAATTTCGGAAACGGCAAACAAAAAATTTCAATTTCGCCGTTTTTTCTCTTCACTTTTTATCTTTCCTCAATGGCAGGACACCGCGCTTTCGCTGCTGTCGGCAATTCTGCTGATTCTGGCATTTCCCGATTTTGAAATCTGGTGGCTCGCTTGGTTCGCGCTCGTGCCGCTTTTGATTGCAATCGAACGCAACAAAGATTCGGCAACAAAAAGTTTCTGGCTCGGCTGGCTGCAAGGCGCAGCTTTCTTTTACGGAACTTGCTGGTGGCTGACTTACGCGCCGATTAATTACGGCGGCATTCCGGCGCCGCTTGTTTATTTATTACTCGTTCCGGCGACATTGGGCGCAGGATTTTTTACTGCAATTTTTGCTACGTTTATATCGAGATTTTTAAAACGATTTGGAAGCATCGCCATTTTACTCGCACCATTTGTTTGGACGACTTGTGAGTTTTTGCGCCACTGGATAACCGGAAATTCATGGAATGCGCTTGGTTATTCGCAAGCCTTTGTTCCGCCCGCCATTCGCGCCGCCGAATACGGTGGCGTTTTTTCGGTTGGATTTTTATTGATTTTCCGCAATGCCTTAATTTTCTACGCAGTTAGTTTTTACGACAAACTGCTAACGTGGCGACACGGTTTACCTTATTTCGGTTTGGTGTTTTTGCTCACTCTTTTCTCGCAATCCTTAAAGCCAAGCGCCCCCGGATTTTCTGTAACTCAAAAACCAACAGCGATTGTTGTTGCTTTGCAGCCCAATGTGCCGATGAGCGGTTTGCAGGTTGACGATTATTATCTTTTGCGCGAGCGCCACGTTGAAATGGCGGAAAAGGCTTTGCGGGAAATCGAAAATAAACCCGAATTTAAAGATTTGCCGGGCATCGTCGTTTTTCCCGAATCGCCGATGAATTTTGCTTACGCGAACGATTCCGAATTTAGAGAGTTTGTGCAGGATTTCGGCGCGCGGAACAATGTGTCGCTTCTTTTCAACGCGGGCGAGCCTTCGACACTTAGGGACGGCTATCACAATTCCGCCGTGATGGTAAACCGGCGCGGAGAGAAAATCGCGCAATATGATAAAATCCGGCTTGTGCCGTTTGGCGAATATGTGCCGGAATTTATTCCCGGTCAGGAATTTTTGCCGACAGTCGTCGGGCGAATGAAACCCGGCAAAGATTTTCGCTTGATGCCGTTCGGTGAAGTTCGGGCGGGCGTGATGATTTGCTATGAATCGGCTTTTGGCGACGTTACGCGCAATTTTGTTTTAAACGGTGCGGATGTTTTGGTCGAATTGACAAACGACGGTTACGGCGGCGACACGCCGATTATCCGTCAGCATCTGGCAAACGCCGTGTTTCGCGCCGTCGAAACGAACCGTCCGGTTTTGCGCGTGACAAACGTCGGGACAACGGCTTACATCAATGAGCGCGGAGAAATATCCGATGCAACAAATGATTATGAAATTGCAGCAAGAGTTTGGACAATTTCAAAATCGAACGGCGAAGAAACTTTTTACGTCAAATACGGCGACTGGTTTGCCGTTCTTTGCACAATTTTCAGTTTGATATTTTTAGCTTTGACAGTTTTCGTAAATCGAAAACAAAACGATTAATTCGATTCACGTTTTACGATTCACGATTTACAAAAAAAATGATTGCAGATTTAACAATTCAAGATTTACGCGATAAATACGAAACAATTGTCTCACAAGTCCAACAGCTCGGGAGGTTTCTTTGACCTGCCTGCGAAACGCTCTGAGCGGCAAAAATTAGAAGAACAAGTCGCCGCGCCGGAATTCTGGAACGATCAGGAACGCGCGCAAAAAACCGTGCAGCAGCGCAGCCGTGTTGAACGGCAGATTCAGCGTCAGGAAAATTTTGAATCTGCCGTCTCGGACGCCGAAGTGTTGTTTGAGTTTGCCGAAACCGATGCCGATTCTTTAACCGAGTTGCAGAATTTGATTCAGCGTTTGGAAAAGGAAGTCGGCGATGCGGAAATCGAGATGCTGCTCGCAGGTGAACACGATGCGAAAAACGCGATTTGCTCGATTCAAGCGGGAGCGGGCGGAACCGACGCGCAGGATTGGGCGGAAATGCTTTTAAGAATGTACCTGCGCTGGGCGGAAAAACGCGGTTTCAAAGTTGAAGTTTTAGATGAACAAGCAGGCGGCGAAGCCGGAATCAAATCAGCAACATTTCGCGTCGAAGGCGAATACGCTTACGGTCTGTTGTCGGCGGAGGCGGGCGTGCATCGTCTCGTGCGAATCTCGCCGTTTAATTCGGGCGGCAGTCGGGAAACCAGTTTCGCATCGCTTTTCGTCTCGCCGGAAATTGACGAAGATATTGAAGTTGACATTCAAGACAAGGATTTGCGCGTTGACACTTATCGCTCAACCGGCGCGGGCGGTCAGCATATTAATACGACCGATTCCGCCGTTCGCATCACGCATCTTCCGACGGGAATCGTCGTGACCTGTCAGAATCAACGCTCGCAGATTCAAAACCGCGCGATGGCGATGCAGGTTTTGCGTTCCAGACTTTACGAACTGGAGCTTGAAAAACGACGCTCGGAAACCGCCGAGCTTGAAGCGACTAAACAAGATATTTCATTCGGCTCGCAAATCCGCAATTACACTTTGCAGCCTTATCGCCTTGTCAAAGACGCGCGCACAAAATACGAGCGTTCGGACGTGGAAAACGTTCTGAACGGCTCGATTGACGATTTCATCAAGGAATTTCTCGTTTGGAAGAAAAATGCGGAAAGCAATTGAGAATTGAGAACCGAGAATGTAGAATGAGGCGCAAATCTAAATTCTTCATTCTAAATTCTTAATTTCGGCAAGATGGCGACGACCGAGCAAAAATTAAATCAGACGAAGGACGAAACCCACGCTTCGCTTGCGGGTGAAATCGTCGCCATTGTTTTGCTGGCGCTCAGCGTTTTGCTCGCGTTGTGCCTGTTTACCTACAACCCGCAAGACCCTTCGCTGCACACCGCGAGCAATCAGACGACGCAAAATTTAATCGGCACAATCGGCGCTAACGTCGCTTCGCTGCTGTTTCAATTCATCGGTTTGACGGCATATCTGCTGCCGGCAGTCGGATTGGTTTTCGCCTGGCGGACGTTTCGCGGCGAGTTTTTATCGGCGTCTGCGATCCGCGTTTTGGGATTTTCTCTGTTGCTCGTCAGCTTTTCGGCGCTGCTTGTCGCGTTCGGCTTTTCGGCGTTTTTCGACCGCAGTTTTCAGTCGGGCGGACTTTTAGGCGCAATCGTTGCTCGCGTTTTGACGAGCGGTTTGGGCGCAGTGGGGGCGAGCATTTTGCTCTTAGCTCTCGCGGCGGTCGCGTTTCTGCTCGCGACAAAAGCTTCTTTTGCACCGTTTGTAGCGGTTGTCGCTGAATTTTTAAAATTTGTGCGCGGCAAAATTGTCGCTCTGGTTCAAAATCTCCGCGCGTGGCGCGAGCGTGAACGCGCCGCCGCTCAAGCGCGTCTTGAAAATCGTCTCGCCGCGCGCGAAGAAGAAACTGCAAGCACAACCGATGTTTTGCTCGAACCTGAAACAGTTCCGGCTCTCGGCGAAGCAGCGCAGCCGACGCAAGGCGTTTTCTCGCGCGTTTTTAACACGGCTTTCGGTTCGATTTCCAGTTCGTTCCGCCGTCTTCAAGAGCCGCCCGCGTGGGTTGAAGAAGAAAAACCAAACGTGCAGGCAACCGGCGCAACCGTTGACAATAAAAAAGTTGTATCGGAATCCGCGGAAATTGATGAAACTGGAGAATCGGCGGAAAATCCGTGGATGACGGCAAAGATTTCGGTCAAAACAAAAGAGCTTGGCGATGACGTTGATTCGGATTTGGATGATGAATCTTTGCGAAAAATTCCGATTGAGCCTTTGAAAACCGAAGAATCCGAATCGGAGTTTGAACCCGCAGAAGCAGTTTCCGCAAGCGGCGTCGCAATTGCGGCAAATGCTCCGAAAAATCCCCGGTTGCCCGCGCCTTCTTATACCGATTACGAATTGCCTTCAACGGATTTTTTAAACGCCGCGCCGCCGCGGATTCATCACGCCGACGACGAGCTGTTGAATATCGCCAAGCAGTTGACCGAGAAATGCAAAGAATTTAAAGCTAATGGACAAGTGATGAATATTTGTCCGGGTCCCGTAGTCACAACTTACGAATACAAGCTCGATTCCGGGATTAAATTTAATCAAATCACAAAGCTCGTTGATGATTTGTGTCTCGGCTTAAAAGCCGAATCGGTTCGGATTGACCGCATTCCCGGCAAAGCGTTTGTCGGAATCGAAGTCCCGAATCCGCGTAGGGAAACAATTTTTTTGCGCGAAGTAGTCGAATCGCGCGCTTTCCGCGAATCGAACTCGCTGTTGACGGTCGCGCTCGGCAAAACGGTTGATGGTTTAAATTACGTTGCGGATTTGGCGAAAATGCCGCATTTACTTATCGCCGGAGCGACCGGCGCGGGAAAATCGGTCGGCGTCAACTCGCTCGTCGTTTCGATTCTCTACAAAGCCCGTCCCGACGAAGTTAAGTTCATAATGGTTGATCCGAAACAAGTCGAGCTTAACCTTTATGCGGACATTCCGCATCTTGCAACGCCGATTATCACCGACCCGAAACGCGCCTCGATTGCGCTCAAATGGGCTGTTGTCGAAATGGAACGGCGATACAAAGAACTGGCTAGCTGGGGAGTCAGAAATCTTGAAGGATATAACGCAGAAGTACATCGGCGCAATTTTATCGAAGAATTCGACGAAAACGGCGAGCCGTACAAGAATTTGCCTTTTATCGTGATTATTATTGATGAATTCGCCGATTTAATGATGGTCGCGCGCGGCGAAGTCGAAGAATCAATTACGCGATTAGCGCAAAAAGCGCGCGCCGTCGGGATTCATCTCGTTTTGGCGACACAGCGCCCTTCGGTCAACGTTATCACCGGCTTGATTAAAGCCAACTTCCCTTCGCGCATTAGTTTCCGCGTTTCCTCGATGCACGATTCACGCACGATTATTGACGGAAGCGGCGCGGAGCATCTGCTTGGGCGAGGCGATATGCTTTTCCTGCCGCCGGGAACTTCGCGCCTCGTGCGTGTTCACGGCGCATTTGTTGACGAAAAAGAAATCGGCAAAATCGTCGAATTCGTCAAAGAACAGGGCGCGCCCGATTACGACACGACAATCACGCAAAGCGACGAAGAAACCGAGGGATTTGAAGACGCGGATGTCGAGCGCGATGAGGTTTTTGAACAGGCTTTGCGAATCTGCGTCGAGATGAAACGCGCCTCGACTTCCGTGTTGCAGCGCCGACTGCGAATCGGCTACGGGCGAGCCGCCGCGATTCTCGACGCGATGGAACGCGAAGGCTTTGTCGGGCAAGCCGACGGCGCTTCAAAACCCCGTCCCGTTTTGAAAAAGGCGTTTGAAGTGGTTTCCAATTGGGATATGCAGGAGAATAATTTCTAAAAAAGTTTTCCACAGAGGTTGTGGAAAAGCCTGTGGAAAACTCTTTTTTTCATCGGTCAAGTTTCTGAAATTTAATTACTTTTAGCATTCTGCACACCTTTTGTGCAAATAACGGCAACACTTTAACTGTCAACAGTTTAAGCCAAAAACAAAATGTATTTAATCGTACAATCGGCTTTTCATCCCGTTTACTATTGGCGCTCAATTCTTTTGCCTGCATCAGTGTAGTTATGCACATCGTTTACTAAACGTTTTCATATCTTGGAAGAGTATATTTCAAGTCTTTCGTCCAACCGGCGAAAGTCTTATGTTTCGCTTTTGTTAAAGAGCGAGTGAAAATAAAAAGCTTGTCTAAAAATGACAGGCTTTCTATTTTCACTCGCCGTATTTTTACCTATTTAAGAAACAAATAAAATTCCTACAAAAAAATATTCAAGTGATGATAGTTTTCAGTTCATTTCGGTGCATTTATTAATGAGCAAGAAAAATGCAAATAAATGCATGAATATAGTTGATTGGATTTCTCGAAGAACGCCTCTATCGGAAATCAAGCCATCTCGTTTGATAAAGGGATAAGCGACGGGTTAGCGGATTCTGAATGACAGTTTTTTAAGTCTGCTAATTCTTACAAAATCAAAGAGTTTAAGGGCATTTATGCATTATCTTTTTATCAGCATAAAGAAATTAATTTCACAAGAAGTAAAACGTTGACTGAGGACAGTGTGAGGCGTATAGTTAACCCACTTTCGACAATCTCAGGTAACAGAATATTAAAAAGTTACTTTTACTCAACCACTTGCAACCATCAAAAGAAGGAGAAATATGACGAACAATAAACTTACAATTATCAGTGTTTCTTTGCTGACGCTTTTTTTAGCCGCTACATTTGCAGCCTTTAGACAGCAGGCTCAGGACAAATCATCACATAAAAAAGATGAGTCAACTGTAGTACAAAGAGGTCAATTCACCGCAGAAGAACGTGCTTATAGCAAGGAGTATAATAAAAGATACTCCAATTTTCACGATTTGCAATTAGACAGATTGATTGAAGCAGGTAAGCATAATAAGTCACAGATAGTTCACAAAAATATTGGATTACCTTTTAATGCTAATTTTCCCTATCTTGGTCAAAAATCACCCATAAAGTTCTTAATGAATTTGTCGTGTAAATCAGATGCAGTTGTCGTTGGTTCAATAAAAAGCAAAGCGGCGCATTTGATTGAAAATGAAACATTCATTTACACGCAGTACGAGTTTTGGGTTGAAGATGTTGTCAAGAATAATCCGGCTTCATCAATTACTGTCAATGAAATTATTCAGGTTACTCGTCCCGGCGGATTAATCAAAATAAATGACCAGTTAATTCAAGCGGAAGATCAGAAGTATGCGCCGCTTGAGGCGAACAAGAAGTATTTATTATTTCTTAAATTTGTTCCGGCAGCCAAAGGTTATATGGTCGCTGACGCTGACGCTGATTTTGTCTTAGAAGGCGAGTCTTTCAAAACAATATCGAGAACATCGGACGTTCGAGATTTTAAAGGCATTGATGATTTTCAAGCGTTGGCAAACAACACTCGAAGTTTTGCTTCGGCTGATTGCGGTGAAAATACAACGGGAGAAAAGAAATGAAGAATATAAAAATTAGCAGCTTGTTTAAGAAGTCAAGCCTAATCTTTTTTTCTGTTTTTTTATTGTTCCCTTTGGCTAACGTTGCTTTCTCCCAAAATTGCCGGACACCGGATGCCGACTTTTTAAGACACTTTCCGCAAAGAAAGCCTAACATTCCTAATTCTGGAGTGGTTTATTACACGCTTGTAAATATACCTAATCCCAGCCCGCAAAGAAGCCAAATATTAATAGCTTTGGACATTTGGAATAATGCTTTGAGAACTACTTGTTCGGGAATATCATTTTCTCCGGGACCTGCTCCTTCCCCGTCGAGTCCCACATTGATATTTGAAAACACCAATAACCCTCAATATGGTTTAGCATACGCAGGGGAAACTACGGTTAGTAGTACTAATCCAAATGAACTCCAGACCGGAACTATTTATGTGAATCCCAATTTTACGCTTACAAACGATCAAGGTAATCAAGTTCCTTATTTCGATTCGATGGAGTTCGGATATAATCGGGCTTTCACCAAAGTTTACCTGCACGAAATCGGTCATCTATTGGGACTGAAACATTATGCTGGAAATTACACGGATACTTGCGGGAACAAAACGCCTAATAATTCAAATGACGACGAAATAAAAGAATCATCTGTTATGAATTATGGCTGCGGAGTAAATGACATGGGCGATAATATAAGTATCAGTGTCAAAAATTGTGACTATAGACAATTAGATTCCACTTATAAATGTCCTTGTGCAGACGCTATTCCTGCAAACTCCAACGGCACATGTCCTGTTGGATACAATACTGACCCGCACGTCGCAGGATACTGCTGTCCAGCGTACAGTGGTGGAGGCGGCGGTGGCGGATGTGTAGGCGGTGGGACAACAGTTTCTACGGGCGGTTCGTTTTGTACCACTCCGGGTACGTATTGGGATGATTGCCAGCAATGTTGTGCGGATTTAAGTGGGCAATGTTTTTCTCCGATTATCATAGACATTGTAGGTAATGGCTTTAATCTGACCGATGCCGCAAACGGAGTACGTTTTGATATTGACGGCAATGGCGCTCACGAACAGCTCTCCTGGACTTCTGCTGATTCCGACGATGCCTGGCTGGCGCTTGACCGTAACGGAAACGGTTCGATTGACAACGGCAAAGAATTGTTCGGCAACCACACGCCGCAACCTGCATCGCGCAGAAGAGGGAAAAACGGTTTTCTCGCGCTGGCTGAATTCGATAAACCGGAAAACGGAGGCAACGCAGATAACACAATTGATTACAGAGATGCAATCTTTGTCAGTTTACGGTTATGGCAAGACGCGAATCATAACGGCATCAGTGAACCAACCGAGCTGCGTACATTGTCTGGATTGGGAATAGCCGGATTAGAACTCGATCACAAAGAATCAAGACGTACTGACGATTTCGGCAATCAGTTCAGGTATCGAGCAAAAGTTTGGGATGTTCACGGCACGCGCGCAGGACGCTGGGCTTGGGATGTGTTTCTTGTGAAAGAAAACTAGACGACCTCTTACTCTAAAAATTCAAAAGCCGCCTTTAATCGGGCGGCTTCTTTTTTATTGCTCTTTTACAATCAGCCGTAAAAAACACATTTCTGCTCAATTTTGGATATAGGTTTCGAGCTGCAAATCCTCGCCATCGGTCGAGAATGAAATTGTGCCCCGCCCGCCGGTCATCAAAACTTCGGCTCCGGCATTTTTCCAGCGTTCGACCACTTCTTTGTGTGGATGTCCGTAAGGCGAGTCGCGCCCGACCGAGATGACGGCGAATTTTGCGTTTGTCGCGCGGACGAAATTTTCGGTTGAAGACGTGCGGCTGCCGTGATGAGCCACTTTGACGACATCGCAAACCAGATTTTCCGGCTGCTCCGACAAACGCCTTTCGGTTTCCTTTTGAATATCGCCGGTCAGCAGGAAACTGCGCGCGCCGTAAGTTAAACGAAACACGACCGAGTCGTTGTTCTCCGAAGCGGCTTCAGGATTAGCATCGGGCGGAGATAAGATTTCGATTCGCGCGCCGCCGATTTCCAATGTTTCACCGCGCGAGATTTGCCGGAGCTGGATTTTTTGGGCTTGCAGATTTTCATAAAACTCTCGAAACTCCGCATCTTTGAGCGGGGCGCGTCCGACAAGCGCGGCTTCGATCGCAAAATTTTTCGCCGCGTCGTTTAAGCCGTTGATGTGATCTGCGTCAGCGTGTGTCGGCAGCAAATAATCAATTTTGGAATAGCCTTTTTCCCATAAAAACTCGCAAACGACTGCTTCGCCGATTGATTTTGAATCCGGCGCGCGAGCTTCGATTTCACCTTCACTATTGATAAATTTTTGCGGAATTGTCGGTCGCCCGCCGCCGTCAACCAGCATCGTGACGCCGTTCGGAAAAGTAATTAAAGCCGCGTCGCCCTGTCCGACATCGAGAAAATCAACTCGCAGCCGTCCGTCCGCAAACCGCGCGCTGAACGGATGAAAAACAACGATAGTGAGCAGTAAGCAGTGAGCGGTGAGCAGAATTAAGTTTTGAATTTTAAATTTTAAAATTTGAATTTGAAAAGGATTCCAGCGATGTAGAGCAACCGCTAGATGTGCTAGCGGGGCGAAATAAACGAAATAAATCAACTGCATCCAGCCGGAATAAACCGGAACGCGAAAGCTCGCAAACTTAAAATTTGAAAAAGGCTCGACGCTGTGAATCATCAGCCAGTTTGTCGCTTCGCACAATAAAACGAGTGGTTGGGCGAAACTTTCGCTGATTTGCGCGATGAGCAAAGCAGCGATTGCGGCTAAAGATTCGACGGCAATTAAAACGCCGACAAAAAGATTTAAAATTAATCCGGCGAGCGTAAAACGGTGAAAATAAACAATCATCAGCGGCGCGAGCCAGATTTGCACAATTGCCGAAACGAGAATCGAGCCGAAAACGAATTGCCAAATTGTTTGCAAGCCGTTTTTTTCAATTCGTTTTGCCAGATCGGATTTAAAGAGTCGGCATTTCCAGAGATTGCGCTTTTGCTCGCGCTGCCATTTCGTCTCGCTCCAGAAAAGCGTTTCGCACAGAGTTTTGAGCCATTTTGAACAAGCAGGCGGCTGCGGCGCAGTTTGTGATGGCTGCCATTCGCCTATTTCACGCATTTTTTCCCAGAGCGGAAACGCAAACGCAACAATCGCCATAACTGAAACAAAGGTCAGCAAAAACGATTGATCGAACAAATTTGAAGGGCGTAACGCGAGCAAAATCAAAGCCGCCGCGCCAAAAGCGTTGAGCGAACTAGATCGCCGCCCGAATAAAATTGCCGCGTGGAAAACGGTGAACATAAATGCCGCACGAGTGACGGGCGTTTCCGCGCCGACCATCAAACTGTAAGACCAGAGCAGCGAATTTGCGATGACGAATTGAAGACCTGATCGTTTCGTAAACTTGCGAACCAGCCAAGCTACCCAAACTCCGATAAATGTGATGTGCAAACCGGAAATTACGAGAATATGAAATGTGCCTCCGATGCGGAATCTCTCGGATGTTTCTTTTGAAAGAAAATAGCGATTGTTGAGTAAAGACGCGATTAACACGCTCGATGTTTCGGCAGAGAAACGTCGGCGAAAATTGTCAATCAGATTTTGCCGCCAATCGTAAAGCCAGGCAAGCGGCGGAAAAATGCGCGCGTTTCCGATTCGTTTTATTTGCAGAGGACTTTTGAGCGTCGCAACCGCATCGAGATTTTTCTGTCGGAGAAATTGTCCAAACTCGAATGTTCCCGGATTGCGAAAACGTTCTTCGCGTGACAGCATCGTGGCAACGCTGATTCTCGCGCCATAGCGAAGCTCAAGATTTTTGTAATCTTTTGCGGCTTCCGTGGTGTTGAACGGGACGAAAACTCGCACTGAGCCGGATGCGATTCTTTCTGCCCCTTTGTAATTTATTTTTTCGGTTTTGATTGTGAGAAACGCGCCGCCGATTGTCGTTTCCGGTTCGTTCTGTAAAACGCCGGTCAGTTCAAGCGGAGTTTGCACGGTAATCTCGTCCGCATCGTACAGCTTTTGCAAACGATTCGGCGCGATTGATTGTCGTTCGATTTCAAACAAAACCGTGCCGAGAAACAAAAAAGCTGCGAAGGTCGAAACCGCTGCGGCTTGCAGATTGTCTCGTTTGATTTGAAAAATGGCGAGAGTTGCGGCGAAAATTAATAAAATCAACCAAACTGCGAATTGAACGTAAAACCAATTTGCCGCCAAGATTCCGCACGACGTTGCGCTCGCCAGCCAGCAAAGCGGAAAGAGCGAAAAGTTTTGTTTTTTATCGCCCGAATTTTGCACTGCTTTTTTGAAGCAGTTTTTACCACAAAACAAAAGATAGAGAAAGGTTTTTGAGTGAAAATTCGTCTGCGCTCGCTGGATTTTGTTATTCTGGAAATACAGGAAAATTTTTATGAAAACAGAAACGCAAAGAGAAATCTCCGCATCCGGTTTCGACATTTCGCCGATCAGCACGGAAGAACGCGAGCATTTGGCGGCGGATTTAACCGGCGAAGAACGTCGAATTTTGCTCAATCACGGAACCGAGCCGCCGTTTTGCGGAAATCTGACCGACAACAAAGCCGAAGGCGCTTACGCTTGTCGTTTGTGCAGTCTTCCGCTTTTCCGTTCGGATGCGAAATTTCATTCCGGCACGGGCTGGGCTTCGTTTTACGCGCCGTTTGACCCCGATCACATTCGCAACATCACCGATAGTTCTTATGGAATGATTCGCATAGAGATTCGCTGTCGCCGCTGCGACGGGCATCTCGGTCATGTTTTCCCTGACGGTCCGCCGCCTTCGGGACAACGCTATTGTTTGAATTCGGCTTCGCTCGAATTTTTTCCGGCAGACACGGAAATTCCGACAGTCCGCGCGCCGGGAAGCCCGCGAATCGGCGAAAACGTGTAGCTGAAATTTATTTGCCGGCTCGATAATCAATCGGTTTGCAAACCGCCAAACAAGGCTAATTTATTTTCAGAAAAGGTGAGACGGCTCACCTTTTTTTTCATTTATCGCTGCAAGACAAACTTGTTAAAGTCGTTCTGGAGGAGAAATCAAGAATGAGGAAATTCGGATGAAAATCAATTTGCAATTAGCCGTTTTGTTTTCGATTGCTTTGAGTTTGTTTGCCATTGCGCTCTGCTTTTTTCCGCCTGCCGGACGAAATAATCTGACGCGAGCGACAGTTGTCGGAGAAGCGCAAACCGAAATCGCGCCCGATTCGGCGTTAATTACTTTTTCCGTCGTCACACAAAATCAGCAGGCGGTTACGGCGCAGCAGGAAAATGCCCGCAAAAGCGAAGCCGTCCAACAATCAATCGAAGCTGTTGCCGGAAACGCCAAACACGAAGTTAAAACTTCCGATTACAGTTTGCAGCCGGAACAGGATTACAGCGGCAAAATGGCGAAAATTGTCGGCTACACAGCCCGTAATACGGTGACTATTACGATAGACGATTTAAAAACCGTCGGATCAATTATTGACGCGACGACCAAAGCCGGCGCGAATAGCGTCGAAAACGTTTCGTTCGTCGTCCGCGAAGACAGCCCGGCGCGCGGCGGTTCTTTAGCATTGGCTGCGCGACAGGCGATGGCTAAAGCCGAATCGGTCGCTGCTTCGCTCGGCGGTCGAGTCGTCCGAGTGGTGGAATCGCACGAAAGCGGAACCCAGCCGCCACCGCCGGATTACAGTTTCGCAGGAATGAGTAGTAATACCAGCACGGTCGCGCCAAGACCAATACCGACCACGCCGATTAAAGCAGGCTCTCTCGAAATGAGAGCGTCGGTTGTTTTGACCGTGGAAATAGAGATGAAAAAATGATTTGAGATTTATCTTGCAGTCGAATGAAAATGTTTTAGAATAAATTTATGTTTTGTCCGGCTTGCGGTGCTGAAACGAAAGAAGGGTTGAGATATTGCAATCGCTGCGGAGCGAGCTTGATCGCCGAGCGAACCGCGCCGCCGCGTCTTTTTACGATGATTGTGGTTTTGTCAGTAGTTGTTTTGCTCGCCATAATCATCGGTTTTTTAATGATCCTCTTTTTTGGTATCGAACTGTTAGCTCGGGGAAATGTCGAACCGATTGCATACTTGTTTATGACGGCTCTTACGCTTGTCGTACTGGCGGTGATTTGGTTCATTGTCCGACAGTTAGCGCGTTTGATCAGCGTTTACCTCGAAACCTCCGAAACAAAAGAACAGCCGAAAATTCGGGCGAACGCCAAAGTCGAAGAGGCGAGAAATCAATTTTCAGATTATCAAACCGCGCCGAATCTGCCGCCCGCTTCTACCGTTCCGATTGATGCAGAGCAAATGACGCGCAAATTAGAAACCGATAAATAACAGATTTTTATTTTCTTCTATTTTTAGTCGGTCAAAAGCGGCAGCGGATTGATTGCGCCGGTTGAAGTATAAACACCGAAATGCAGATGCGGCGGAGTATCTTTTGCGTTTCCGGTCGTGCCGACATATCCGACGATAGTTTCGTTCGTGACATAATCGCCTTGTTTTAAATTTTCGGCGAATTTGTCCAAATGCGCGTAATAATAAAATCTGCCGCCCGCGCCCGCAATCCAAACATTGTTGCCGCCGAGGGCGTTTTGTCGGATTCTGAAAATATAGCCTTCGGTCGCTGAATAAACGGCGGTTCCGCGCGGCGCAAAAATATCCTGCCCTTGATGCGTTCGCTCGTTTGAACGCGGCGCGTTCCAGGTGTCGGCAACGCTTTTTACTTTCACGCCGCGCACGGGCATCGCAATTTGCGCCTCCGGTTCTTTTGCCGCCAGCATTGCCATTTTAAAAGGCAAAGTTGTATTGTTTGCAACAACTTTTAATTCATCGTCCCCGTTAAAATTATTAACAATAAAAAACCCCGCAAAAGTCAGAGCCGCGAGAATTAACAACTTTTTCATTACGACTTTTAGATGCAGCGGTACAATTTACCGTTGGGAGATGATTCCGGCTCAACTTTTACCTGTTTGCGGCGCGTCTGTTTCTTGTTTATTTGAAATAAAACTTTGAGATTTCTGTATCTCCGTATCTCTGTGGTAAAGTTTTTTCGGAATGAGAGAAAGCGATATTTTCGACGAGCGACAGGAGATGAAACGCGCGACGTTTTCCTGCCCGTTTTGCCGACAAACGGAAGAATACGAAGTGCGTTGGATGAAACGAACCAAGAAAAAACAGCCGCCGCGCGGAATGAACGAGCGCGACCGCGCGCAATATGAAAAATCGCGCGATTATATGGTGCGCGTGGATGACATACTGATGTGCAAGAACAACCGCTGTCGCCGCCGGTTCGATATTCCGTCGTCGCAAACGGTTGTATTTATTTAGCGTAAAACGCCAGAAACTCTTTGTTTCCGTCTGCGCCTAAAATCGGCGAATCAATGACGCCGATGATTTTTAAACCCAAATCTTCAGCCGCTTGATTGACTTCACGCACGACGCGCTCGTGCTTTTCCGGTTCTCTGACGATGCCGCCTTTGCCGACTTCGCCGCGCCCGACCTCAAATTGCGGTTTGATCAACGCGACGATTTTCCCCGTTTCTTTTAAAAGCGGCACGAGTGCCGGTAATATTTTCGTTACCGAAATAAACGAAACGTCCATCACCGCGAGATCGAATTTTTCGGCAAAATCTTCCGGTTTTAAATAACGCGCGTTGACGTTTTCACGAGCCTCGACGCGCTCGTCCTGCCGCAGTTTCCAATCAAGCTGATTCGTTCCGACATCAACCGCAACAACTCTTTGCGCTCCGTGTTGCAGCAAACAATCGGTAAATCCGCCGGTCGAAGAGCCGACATCGAGACAAACAAAATCCTTGGCATCAACTTGAAAATGCTCAAGAGCCTTTTCCAATTTCAAACCGCCGCGTCCGACATAACGGCTTTCGGCGGTTGCGCCTTTGATGCGGATATTTGCTTCAATCGAAAATTCCTGTGAAGGCTTTTCAACGCGCTGTTCTTCGACCAAAACGACGCCAGCCATCACCAAAGCCTGCGCTTTCGTCCGCGATTCGGCAAGCCCGCGCCCGACCAGCAATTTGTCAATTCGCTCGCGTTTCAAAATTAAGACTAAAGAAACCACAGAAGGCACAGAGGGAAAATATTCAAAACTTATAATTCTTTATCTCCTCTGTATCCTCTGTGGTGAATTGTTGATTTCAAAATTCAAAACGATAACCGACGCCGCGCACCGTCAAAAGATGTTTTGGACTGGTTGAATCGTCTTCCAAATATTTCCGCAGGCGGACGATAAAATTATCAATCGCTCTGGTGTCCGTGTCTTCGGACATTTGCCAGACTTCTTCCAAGATCGTTCCGCGTGAAACGACTTTTCCGGCGTTTTCGACAAGATAGCGCAACAGTTTGGCTTCCATTAGGGTTAGCTGAATAATTTGACCGTCGGAATGCAATTCCAGATTTTCAAAATCAATTGTTCTGCCGTTGATATTAATTTGTTCGGGTGGTGCGGTTTGTTCGATTTTGAGCCATTCGCGGCGGCGCAGCAATCCGTTTAAACGCGCCAGAAAAATATGCAAATCAAAGGGCTTCGGCAGATAATCGTCCGCGCCCATTTCAAACCCGCGCAATATATCTTCCGCATTGCCGCGCGCTGTGAGCATTAAAATCGGAACGAAAATCTTGTTTTCGCGCAAAGTCTGAGCGACTTTAAAACCATCAATTCCCGGCAGCATCACGTCCAGAACAACTGCGTCAAACTGCTGTTTTTGCTCAAAAACCAGAGACAAAGCGGTTTCGCCGTCCGGCGCTACTTGAGCTTCATTGCCCTCGGCTATGAGATTAAAACGCAATCCTTCAGCCAGATTTTGTTCGTCCTCAACAATCAGAATCTTCATCAGTTATCAGTTATCAGTTATCAGTTATCAAATGTTGACTGATAACTGATAACTGATAACTGTTCAGGCTTTCGGCAAGCGAATGACAAAGGTGCTTCCCTTTCCCTCGCCCGCGCTTTGAGCAAAAATCTTTCCGCCGTGTTTTTCGACGATTCCCTGCACGATTGAAAGTCCGAGTCCCGTTCCTTTTACTTTTCTGGTAAAACGATTGGTCGGACGATAAAAACGCCGGAAAATATTTTTTATTTCAGATTTGGCAATCCCGATTCCCTCGTCTTTGACTTTGATTTCTATGCGCTTTTCATCGAGAGTTTCGATTTCGATTTCAACGTGAACCGCGTCTTTTGAATATTTCACCGCGTTGTCGAGCAAATTAGTAAACGCGACTTGCAGTTCGAGCTTATCGCCGCGAACGCGAACGTCTCCGTTCGTCGGCAGCGCCACCGACGTTTCGTCCAAATTGTAACGATTGCGGATTATTTCGGCGGAATCTTGGAGTAATTGATTGAGTCTGACTTTGGAAACATTGATTTTCCGGCGCTTGTCTTTCGAGCGCCCTGCGTAGAGCACCTGTTCGACCATAGCTATCAGACGGTCGGTGTCGCCGAGCATCAAATTGTAAAATTCCAGCCGTTTTTCTTCGGGCAAATCGCGTTTTTTCAGCGTTTCGAGATACAGCCGGATCGAGGCAATCGGAGTTTTCAATTCGTGCGTCACGGCGTTGATAAAAGCGTCGTGCTGTTCATTGCGGCGAATCTCGCGCACCAAGAAAATCGTGTTCAAAACCAATCCCGTAATAATGATTGCGAAAAAAACGATGCCCAAAACGAGCAGAGCGATTTGCTGCAAATTGAGCAAAATCCAGCCGACGTTGAGCGTGACCGCGAGCGCGACCAGGCAAATGCCGAAGACGATAAAGAAAATCGCAAGTTTTCGCCGGTGCATCACTACCATCAATCAAATTTTATCACTGCAAACAAAACTTTGCGCCTGTGCGTGAAACAATTACTCGCACAGGCGCAAAGAGCGCAAAGATTTTTATTTTATCTTAAGCCGCGCGTTTTAATTGCGACGGCTGTTCGCCGAGATTGTAAACGCGAACGTCCGTCACCAATCCTACTTTTTGCAGCATCCAGATCGTCATCCAATTAATGTCGAATTCGTACCAGGCGAGTCCGTGTCTCGCCGAAGTCGGCTGCGCGTGATGATTATTGTGCCAGCCTTCGCCCCAAGTGACGGCGGCTATTAAAGCGTTGTTGGTTGAATCATCCCGCGTTTCAAAACGCCGTGTTCCCCACAGATGCGTAGCCGAGTTAACCAGCCAGGTCATATGCCAGCCGAAAACCGTGCGCGCGAAAACGCCCCACAAAACCATCGAAAAACCGCCGATTAAAAACAAAACGATTCCGGCTAAAATCGCCGAAGCCCAATACCAGCGCGAGAGGAAAACAATCACCGGGTCTTTGATTAAATCCGGCGCGTATTTGCGAATCGTCGCGTCATCGTGTTCCTGCGAAGTGCCGCGCATAATCCAGCCGATGTGCGCCCAATAAGTTCCGTTGCGCGGGCTGTGCGGGTCTTTGTCGGTTTCGGTGTGCGCGTGATGAATGCGGTGTGTCGTCACCCATTTAACGGCTCCGGCTTGCAAAGCCAGCGTGCCGCAAAACGTGAAAAAATATTCCAACCATTTTGGCGCTTTAAAACCGCGATGGGTTAGCAAACGGTGATAACCGAGTCCGATTCCCAAACTTCCGGCAAACCACCACATAAACAAAAAAGCCGCCAGATTTGCCCACGAAAACGTAAACAAAGCTCCGATAGCTAGAACATGAAAAATTCCGATTGCGATAAATGAGTCCCAATTAAGACCCTCCCGCTTTGCTTTAAAATCAACTATATTTTGCACTTGCTTCCCCCTCTTGTAACCGACTGAAATAAACCGCGTATTAGACGGCAAATTGTTAGATTCAATCGTAACAGCCGAAAAGGGCAACGAGTGTAAGAGTTTTGTAAGAGTTAAAAATACAGAACGAGAAAGGTTTGTCGTTTAAAGAAATCCAATTTTTGAATGTTATGAGAATTAAGAATATCGTTTGGCGAATTTGTTTAATTTGGATGCAAACGCGGCGAGGCTTCGGCAATTTCTTTGAGCTTTAAATTACGTTTCATTACGAGCTTTCGCAAATGATTTTCGAGAAACACCTTGTCCGCAATTTTCCCTAAAAATCCGAGCGGCGCAGTCCAAACTAGCGTGTCGCGCATCAAAACTCCTTTTTCATTCGGAAAAAACTCGTGAATATGCTTGAACGATTTGAAAACGCCTTCTGTCATTTCATCAACAAAAAGACGCGGTCGCTCAAACTCGACGACCTTGACGGTTAATCGCTGCCTAATGCCGAAATGAACGCCCTCAAATGTAACCGTTTGCCCCAAACCTATTTTTCCGCTCGTTATTCCTCCAATCGCTTTCTCTTTCATTTTCGCGGTTGTTTCTGTGTGCAGACGAATGTCCCGCATCAGATCAAAACAAATTTCCGACGAAGCGTTAATCTGCGTTTCAAGGACAATTTCGGGCATTTTTGAAAATCGTTAATCCGCAAAAGTCACGCTCAATTGTCGAAGCGGCATTGATTGTCTTTCGTCGAGAGTTTCGGCGTTTTCACGATTTACGTATTCGTACAAAATATCGCGCTGCTGAGGGACAAATCCGGCTTCGGAAATTTGATACCGAAGTTCTTTTTCGTTGGCGTGTTCGTTTGCGCCAGCCGCCGAGACGACGTTTTCTTCAATCATAATCGAACCCATATCGTCCGCGCCGAATCTGAGGGCGACTTGTCCGAGACGCAAGCCCTGCGTCAGCCACGAAGCCTGAATGTGCTGAACGTTGTCCAAAAACAGGCGCGAAACGGCGAGCATTTTCAGATAATCAATTCCGGTCGGCTCTTCCGTGATTTTGCGTCCGAGAGCGGTGTTTTCGCGCTGGAAAGTCCAGGGAATAAACGCAGTAAATCCGCCGGTTTCGTCCTGCACGTCTCGAATTCTCTGCAAATGTCGAACGCGATGCTCGATTTTATCGCCGATTCCGAACATCATCGTCGCCGTTGAGCGCAGACCGACTTTGTGAACGGCGCGCATTACGTCGAGCCATTCCTGCGTGTTGCATTTGGTCGAAACGCGTTTGCGAACTTCGTCGTCCAAAATCTCGCCGCCGCCGCCGGGCATTGAATACAAACCGGCGGTTTTCAAACGGCGCATAATCGTTTCGTAATCGAGTTTAGAAATCAAAGAAATATTGTGGATTTCCGGCGGCGAAAAACAATGAAGCTGAAACGTCGGGTAAATCGCGTGCAGCCGCGACAGCAAATCTTCGTACCACTCGATATTAAAATCCGGGTGCAAACCGCCCTGCATCAAAACGCCGGTTCCGCCTAAAGCAATGGTTTCGTCAATTCTTTTACAAATTTCTTCAAATGAATGAACGTAAGTATCGGGTTTTCCCGGACGGCGGTAAAACGCGCAAAACGTGCAGACGACGTTGCAGACGTTTGTGTAGTTGATGTTGCGGTCAATGATGTAAGTGACAACATCGGTCGGGTTTTTCCGCATTCTGATTTCGTGCGCGGCGAGTCCGATGCGGACGAAATCGTTTGATTCGAGCAGCCGCGTGCAATCTTCGGCGCTTAATCTTTCGCCGCCCAAAACTTTATCTAAAATCAATTGAATATTTTGTTCTCTCATTGCCAAATCAGTTTGCAAAACGCTAATTAATTAGTGAATCGTAAATCGTAAATAGTGAATAGCTTTCGTGCTTTTAGTTGAATTCAACATCAACGCAAAATATTTATGGCAAAGCTTATGCCGCAAAGTTATAAAAATTGTATCGGTTTTATTGCCGGAATCAAATTGTGCTTATGCGCGAGCCGGTAATAAAGCTGTAAACCTTCTAACAATTCGTCATCAAGCGTGTACGAAATATTTTCGGTCAAATAACGGCGAAAATCGCTTCTGCCGAGCGCAACTTGCGGCAAATAAAAATCAATTATTTCTTCGATCTTTCCTAAGCCTTCATCGCGCGCTCGGACAAAATCAATGCTTCGCGCCACAGCCGCCGATGTTTTTCGCGCCAGCCAGAAGGCGAAAACAAAACCTTTTCCGGTGAATTCGCGCCAGATTTCCGCAACGTCCCAAACGCGATATTTCTTCCGGTCAACTCTGAGCGCCGGATCGCCGATCAGCAAAGCTGCGTCGTGTTTTTCGAGCATTTTTTCGACATCCGGCGCGTGGGAAACAAACTTTGGCTCGCGCTCGAAAAATTCTCTAAAAATAATACTTGTCAGCGTGATCGAAGTTTTCGAGGAAACGTCGAGCGCGACGGATTTTGCATCGCGCAAATCTTCGCCTTTCGTTACCAAAATCACGCTTTTAACTTGCTCGCGTGCGCCGACGCAAACTTGCGGGACAATTAAAACGTCTTCGATCCTTTGATATTCAATAACCGGCGTCAGCGCAATTTCAACCGCGCCGTTTGCCAGCATTTCCGCGCATTTGGCGGGTGCCGCGTCAGGTAAATATTCGACTTCCCGATGTTTTGAGCCTTTCCAGAAGCTCCAAATCAGAGGCGCGCTATTAGAATAATTCGAGGCGGCAAGTCGCAGCATAACTCGTTAATCGTGAATCGTGAATCGTGAATCGTCAACCCTCGAAACAGCTATTTACGATTTAGCGTTCACATGTTTACTATTCAAATATGAAAATTTATGACGTGACCGTTCCGATCAGCCCGAATACGCCGGTTTACGAAGGCGATCCGAACGTAATACTGGAAACTGCACAAGCGATTCTGCGCGGCGATGCGGCGAACGTCACGGATTTGCATTTTGGCGCGCACACGGCGACGCACGTTGATGCCCCCGCACATTTTATCCAAGGCGCGTCGAAAGTCTTCGAAATGCCGCTCGAAGTTTTAATCGGCGCGGCGCGGGTTGTCGAAATTGACGAAGGCGTGATGGCTATTGAAGCGCGGCACATCCAGAATCTGGACGCGGCAGAACGAATTTTATTCAAAACCCGCAATTCGCAGTTTTGGAGCGAGCCGGAAAAAGGCTTTCGCAAGGATTTTACTTACATCGAGCCGGAAGCCGCGCGAATTTTGGTTGAACGTGGCGTGCGGCTCGTCGGAATTGATTATCTTTCGGTCGAAAAATTCGGCTCGGAAGATTTTCAAACGCATTTAACTCTTTTGCAAAACGGCGTCGTTATTATTGAAGGCTTGGATTTGCGCGAGGTTTCGGCTGGCGATTACGAGCTTGTTTGCCTGCCGCTCAAAATTGACAGCGAAACCGGCGACGGCGCTCCGGCTCGCGTCGTTTTAAGACAAAGTTAGAAATGGACGAGAAGCGGCGGACGAAAATCAGCAAATTTTTAAGTTTGATTTTGCGCCACGCGCCCCAAACAGTTGGTTTGCGGCTGGAAGAAAACGGCTGGGTTAATGTTGACGAACTGATAACCGCGTGCGCCCGAAACGGCAGAGCGTTGACGCGGGAAGAGATTGAAGAAGTTGTTGAAACAAACGACAAAAAGCGTTTTTCGTTTAACCCGAGCCGAACTAAAATTCGCGCAAATCAAGGTCATAGCATTGAAATCGAAATAGAGTTTGAGAAACGAACGCCGCCTGCGATTTTGTATCACGGGACGGCGGAGAAAAATGTCGGCTCGATTTTCGAACGCGGTTTGCAGAAAATGCGGCGGCATCACGTTCATCTTTCTATTGATAAAGAAACAGCGCGAAAAGTCGGAATGAGATATGGTAAGCCTGTGATTTTTGAAATTGACACAAAAGCTATGATCGAAAACAATCTTGAGTTTTTTGTTTCGGCAAACGGTGTCTGGCTGGTCGAAAATGTTCCTCCGCAATTTTTGCGTCTAACTTAAAAATGAAGCGTAAAGAATTTGCCGAAAAACGCCGCGAAATGGCTGAAAATTCGATTGATGAATTAATTGAGTTCCTTGCAAGTGACGACTTGCAGACCAGATTTTTCGCCGAAATGTGTTTGCGCGACGCGACTTCGACCTGACTTAAGTTTCAACCGGCGAGTTCGCCGGAACAACGCGAAAAAGCAATTGAAGAGTGGCGCGCGTGGCTTGCCGAACGTGAAGGAAAATTTAAGAAACGTTTGAACAGAAGGAAACCGAAAACTTGATTTTTTATCATATTACGACACCTGAAAATTGGGCAGAATTTGAAGACAAAGATTTTTACGAGGCGAAAAGCTTGCAAACCGAAGGCTTTATTCACGCAAGCTTTGCCGAACAGCTCGAAGAAACTTTAAAAATTCATTATAAAAATGTCGCGCGAGTTTTGCTTTTGACGATAAATTCGGATTTACTAACTTCTAAACTTGTCGTCGAAAAATCGCGCAGCAATGAAGATTTCCCGCACATTTACGGCGCGATAAATAAATCGGCGATTACGTCAATCGAAGAAAGAATTTTGGACTGATGGAAATTCCAGACAAAGTTAAAGATAAAAACTACCGCGAGCGCGTATTTGAGATTGTCCGGCAGATTCCCTCCGGGCGCGTGATGACTTACGGGCAGATTGCCGAGATTTTAGGCGACAATTACACGCCCCGAACCGTCGGTTTTGTAATGAATTCGGCGGAAAAAGACTTGCCCTGGCAGCGAGTTATTAACGCTCAGGGCGCTTGTTCGACCAGACATATCATTTTGCCCGTCAATCTACAGCAGCAAATGCTCGAATCCGAAGGCGTCGTTTTCAACGAAAAGGGACGCTGCGATTTAAAAAAATATCGTTGGCAGCCGGAATCAAGTGAGGAAAGTGAAAAACAGCCCAGTTTATTTGGAGATTGAAAAATATGGAAAACAGAATGCCCGCTTCAAACGTTCCGTATCCGGTCAGTCAGCCGCGTTTTTCCGTTTCGGAAAGTATGGTGACAACGGCTTTTGAATTACCCGGTTATCGAATTAAACAAAACTTGGGGGTGGTGCGCGGAATTGTCGTTCGCTCGCGCAACGTTTTCGTTAACATCGGCGCCGGTTTGCAAACACTCGTGGGCGGGAATATCAAAGCTTGGTCGAAACTCTGCGAAGAAACGCGCAAGGAAGCGTTTGATATTATGATTCAACACGCAACGGAAATCGGTGCCAATGCGGTTGTCGGCGCGCGCTACGACGCTTCGGAAATGGGCAGCGGCGCGACCGAAGTTTTGGCTTATGGAACTGCCGTAATCGTTGAACCGACCGAAGATAATCCGACTTACAAATGAGCGAAATCAAAATCACAGATGAGCATAAACAGCTTGCGCGTCAAATTTTATCCGAAAATCCGTTTGTCGAAATGCTCGGAATCGAACTGGTCGAATTGGAACTCGGCGAAGCCGTTTGCCGTCTCGAAATCGGAGAAAGACACGAGCGGCGCGGCGGTTTTGTTCACGGCGGCGTGACGGCTTCGCTTATTGATACGGTCACGGCGCTTGCCGTTGCAACTCATTTGCAGCCGGGCGAAAACTCGGTCACGGTTGATTTAACCGTTCATTTTCTGCGCCCGATTTTTCGCGGCGCGGTAACGGCGCGGGCAAAAGTTTTGCGCGCCGGAAAACGGATAGTCACGCTTTCCGCCGAGGTTTTTGATGATAAAGGCGAGCTTGCCGCTTCCGCTTTGACAACTTACAGCAAGATTATCCCCAAGCGTTAAATTTCGTTTTGCATTTTTTGCTTGAACGATTCAACTGTTTCAGTCATAATGAATTCGGCGTTCTCACTGAAAACGCCGTTCGCGTCAAAACCGGAATATCTTTTCTTCCTCTTTTCATTCAAACCGTTCAATATGTCCACGCTCTACGAAGCCCTGATTTCTCAACATTCGCGCACGCTTCAGCCCGTCTTGCATACCGAGCAGATGACGCAGCAGCTCCAAGCCTTTTTTGAATTGGTCGTACTGGAAAATAATCTTCCGGCGCTCGTCATTGAAAGTTTGCCGCAGCGGCGCGAGCGACAGTGGCGCGAAGTCGAGCGGATGCGGCAAATGGGGCGAACCGCGCGTTATCCGTTTTTTATCGTCGCGCCGGATGATGAATTGACGCGCTGGTTTCAGGCGCAGGAAAAATCGGAAACCGAAGATGCGAAAAGCGGAAATTTAATTTTGCTGCCGCGCTCGCCTTATGAAATTTACGACGAGCATTTTTTGATTATTTCTGATTCGCAATTTTCCGCAGTCCTTTGCGCAGCCCGAATCGCGCCAGCGGGCAGCGCGCTGCCCGCTGATAAAAACTACGCGATTTGCTCGTGCGACCCGGACGTGGTTTACACCGCGCTCGAATATTTGCAGGCGCGTGTTACGGTCGAACACCGCGAACACGCCGCTTTGCTAACCGAAGCCATCCGCGAATCGCAGCCGAAAATCACTTCTTTGCATTTAACGCTGTCGGTCACGACGAAGCTCGCCGGACTCTGGCAGGAACAAACCGGGCGCGAAATCGCCGTTAATCGCATTGCGACCGCGATTCGCCGCTCGCTCGAACTGGATGAGGTTTTGCAAACCGCCGTCAACGAAGTCGGCGCGACGCTCAATGTTGATTGCTGCACGTTGCTGATTGAACCGGCGACGCCGGACGAAGAAATTATGGCGGTTAATTATTTCCGCCAGCGGCTGGCAATCGAAGAAATGGATACGATTGACAGCGATTTATCGGCTTATCGCAAACGCCTCAAAAATAATCCGCAGCCATACATCCGGGACGGTGTGGCGCAAGCGACCAACCGCAATCAAGCCGAATGGGGCGACAAACCGATGGTCGTGATTCCGCTCGTTTTTCTTGAGCAATTTGTGGGCGTTCTCTTCGCGCGCGACGATAAACCGACCCGGGTTTGGCAGGAGAACGAAATTATGCTGCTCGAAACGGTCGCCGATCAGGTGGCGATTGCCATCAATCACTCGCGCCTCTACGTTAAATCGCAGCGCGAGGCTTTACGCGATTCGTTGACCGGGGTTTTCAATCGCCGTTATTTCGAGATGCAGTTCGAGCGCGAAATGAATCTCGCCGAGCGCACCGACCAGCCTTTATCCCTCCTCGTCGTTGACCTCGACCATTTCAAAAGCGTCAACGACAATTACGGTCACAGTGCGGGCGACGATGTTTTGCGGACTATCGCGCGGCGAATGAAATCCAGACTCAGAAATTTCGACACGATTGCGCGTTACGGCGGTGAAGAATTTTTCATCATTTTGCCGCGAACAAATACTGAAACGGCTTTAATCGTCGCCGAACGCTTACGCAAAACGGTTGCCGAGGCGGAATTCTCTGACTGCGGCAGCGTCACGATTTCGCTTGGCGCGGCAACTTTTCCAGACCACGCTTCGACCGGCGCCGATTTGCGAATCCTCGCCGACCGCGCGCTTTATTGCGCCAAAGGCGAAGGACGCAACCGCGTTTGTCTGCCGCCGGTTGAAGAACGCGAAGAAAAGGTCGTCATGGAAGAAGACGAGCTGCTCGATCTTCCAACGGGTGAGCTGTTTACGGAAAATGCGCTTAGCTGATGTCGGCTTCGGCGGCTGGTTTCCGGCGAAAACTAGCAAGCCTTAGTGATTTGCATATCTAAAACGCCGTTTTGAAATAAAAAAAAGCATTCTGAATATAGAATGCCTTTTTTTATTATGAAAAGATTTCTTTAGAGCGAATTTACACAGTATGTCCGTGTCAGTACCTTGAACGGTAGTGAGCGGGTTTGTTAATTGACCCGCTCACTACCGTTCAAGGTACTGACTGTGATGCCTGACTTAACCGGACACTGATTCCATAACCGCTCTAGTTTTCAGCGACAAAGATTACGTCCGTCGTATCCTCAAAGATTGAAAGCGCTTGTGACTGCCGGGAAAACGTGTATCTCTTAGCGAAGGCGCTGAGAGTGTAGGTTTGACCGGCGGGAACGTCCGTGAAACGGAAGTAACCTAAAGTAGAAGTTACGACTGTTCTGCTTTCTCCGCTTACGTCAACCAAGCTGACCAGAACGTTTCTGATGCCTCTGCCGTTCGCGCTTATAACACGCCCTGTAACTGTTACCGAAGCTGCCGTCGGAGCTGCCATAACAGTTCCGATTGTACAGGGATTGGCTGCGGTCGCCGTGAAATCCGAGCCGGTATCCGTATCAACAAGAGAACCGCCCGGATAACCGGAGCGCCTCAAAGATATTCCGTCACCGGGAACCGCCGGCGGGGAAGCAATTGTAGTGTCCGTGCCATAAGATACGGCGTCAATAGGAGCGCCGCCGTTTGCGGCACTGTTAGCAATAACGAGCCGATCACCACCGGTATCATTAAGTGAAAAACCGCTGTAGTTAAGAGCATTCACCGGTTGAGCGCAGCCGAAATTCGTGTAAGCCGTTGTAGCGTTGTTCACAAAAGCAACGCACGCTCCTGACGCAAGAAAATAATTGGGAAGCGTAACCGTTCCGCCGCCGCTGGCGTCGCTGGCGGTTAATCCCTGTAAGTTTATTGTTTGCGCCGTTCTATTACAAAGAATAAAATACTCGCCCGTTGAGGCATTGCTCCCCGCCGAATTAGGCTGTACTTCGGCAATCAGCAAACTTCCTGACGAAACCACTTGCGCGAAGGTGTCTTTGCCGGAAAAACACATTAGAGTGCAAAAAAACACTACACATAAAACTAAATTTTTAGTCATTGAATCCTCCTTAAAGTATTCCTTTGTTTTGGAAATCAGTCCTAATAATCTATTTGTTTGGAGTTATTTATTCAAGCTAAATTTTAGTCTTTGAATAGGCGCGGACTTAAATGTAAAAATCCTGCCGTCAAAACAACAAAACCGACGTAACTTGCCGCGAATAAATATTATTTCGCCAAATCCTTTCTGACATACAGCACGAGATCAACGCCCGGACGCAGGGCGTAAGTTCCGGTGTATTGATAATGCCGACCGTATTCTTCTTCCAATTTGGCTTGCTGATCGGTTTTGCCGATAACGATTTCGGCGGTCGAAGTCGGAGTGATTTGCCCGTAAAAACCGGCGTTCGGGTAATTGCGCAGGCTCCACGGCAATCCCCAATAATCGGGCGATGCGACGATAATGCTCGTTTCGTTGTTTTTACCCGATTTTTCTGCGATGCGGTCAATTTCCACCAGCATCTCGTTGTAAGCGCGGCGCGTGTGTGCGTAAACGTAAGGCATCGAATCGTCATCGTAGCGGTAAAAATTAAGATCAATCGCTTGATAAGCGCAGACACCGAAAGCGATTGCCGCCAGAAACGCCGCCGCAGCGCGCTGCCACATTTGCCGGGAAACGGCTAATTCGTTGATTCCGTAACCTGCCGCGATTGCAATTGGAAGCAGAAAGTTGAGCGCGAGCCACGGCGTTTTGTAAGGAATCAGAGTGTAAGCCGCAAACACTCCAAAACCCCAAAGGGCGGCGAACATTGCAAAACGGTGTCTGGCTTTCCAAAATGCGAGCGCCCCGCCGAGCGCGCCCAAAATAAAAATCGGCGCTTCGATTTTCATTCCCCATCGCAAATATGCCAGTAAACCGTTGTCGGCGTGGTCTTTCGTCCCGGTTTTCGCCCATAAATCATAAGCCTTGAAAGATGCCTTGACGCCTTCGGGATAAGTGAAAAACGAGGTGAAAAACAAAACCCAGACGTAAGCGAAAACGACTATGCAGAGAGCGATGAGAACAATCCCGCTCTGTCGGTCGCCAAATGCTGCGAAGAAATTCTTAAAGCTGAATTCAATCGGCTCGCTCCATCCGTTTTTGTCCTCAGCCCATAATTTGCGCCACAAAAAGACGCAGAAAATCGCAATCACAATTGTTCCGAACGAGATAAAAGCGGTTTCTTTAGTCGCAAAAGTTAAAGAAGCCGACGCGGCGGCGAGCAGCAGATAAATCGGTCGCCCTTCGTTCCAGGCGGCGAGCGAGCGCATCAGAAAATAAACAATAACGACCTCGCCCGCGAAAAACGCCAGCCCCGCTCCGATTTTTACCAATTGATTTGCGCCGCCAACAGCATTGGCGAAATTAATCGTTCCGGGCAACAGGCAAACGAGAAGCAGCAGGCTCATTAAGCCAATCGCCGCTTGTCCCGCGCGTCCGCGTTCCATAAATTTCAGAACCGCGACGACCACGGCAAGCGTGAAAAAAACGAATAAAATCTCGTGAATATAATAACGCGAGATAAACGACATTCCAGGCGAGAGCGCTACCAGCATCGCGGCGGCGAGCGCTCCGACAGTGCCGATGTAGCGGCGCAGATAAAAAATTAAAACGACCAGCAGGATGCCGAAAAACGCGGTCACAAAACGTAACGCGAAATCCGTCAGCCCGAACAGATAAGTCGAAACGAGCGTAAAATAATAAAGCGTCGGACCGTGATAATTTTGCGGGTCGTATTTGAAAACGCCTTGCCGGACGAGATTCGTCATAAACCAGCCGTTGACGCCTTCGTCGTGGTGAAACGGTTTGAAAGGCAGCCAGATGAGCCGCAAAACCGCCGCCACAAAAACGACAAACAGGCTGGCGGGCAGCCAATAACGATTTGAGGTTTCGTTGTTTACGATTTGCTCGCCCGTTTCTTCCATTTCATCAAACTGTTTTTTCGGTTTCTTCGCCATAAACAAAACTGTTTTTAAGTTTCTACTTTACTTGATAAACGCGATACGCGCCCGCTTCGGCGACGACCGGAAAACGCTGAAAAAAAGCTTCGTTCACGTCAATCGCCTCGCGTTCCTGACGGCTGACGACGATGTAATCAATCCCGTATTTTTTAATTAAATTCATCGCATCAGGCGTTCCGGCGTAAATTCGCCGCAGAGCGTTTTCGCGCTCGGTGATGTCAATGCCGTGCGAAACGAGATGTCCGGTAAAGCCCATAAACCAGCGTCTGCCGGTTAAAACAGCGGGCGTGTTGTAAGTCGGCGCGGTCATTATCAAAGAATGAGGCGCGGTTCTGCTGCGAATCTGCTCGGCAATTTGGACAGCGTCTTTAGTGATAACCTGATGTTCAAACGCCCGCGAAGCAACACGCCAAACGTCAAGAAAACCCGCGAAAGTTAAAACAAAGATCAGCCCGACAACAGCAGCTTTGCCGACATTTCCGCGCCGCCAAATCAAACCCAACAGCCACGCGACCAGCGGAACCGACAGCAAAAACCAGTAAATCAAAACTTTGATATTGTCCCAAATCCAGGGCGCGAGCCGGACAAAATTCGGAACAATAAAACACAATGCGAACGGCAGCCAGAAAAGCAGCAGCTTTTTCGAATGCGGAATGGGGAATGCGGAATGCGGAGTTTCAGGCTCTTCTTCAGACTTTGGACTTTGGACTTTGGATTTTAGATTCGCTGCGAGCAAAGCGATTGCGGCGAATAGAAGCGGGATGAAAAGTCCGGTGTTTTTGAACCAGAACCAGAAGAAATTTTCATCGCCTTTATCCCAGCCGAATTGATACGCGATGAAGCTCTCCGCGCGGTTGGCTGTTCCGGTCATAGCCCAAAGCAGCTCAAAGGCGCCGAACACTGTACCCGAAATCAAAAATGCCGCCCATTGTTTCCAATTTCTGAGATTCAGCAACGCCATCAAACCCGCCATTCCCATTAAAACGGCGTAACTGTGCGCGTGAACAAGCGGGAGCAGACCGGCGAGGAAACCCAAAGCAACAGCCGGAAAAAAGCGAATTAAATGAGAATTTAAATTTGTTTTTTCTTCTCCGTATCTCTGTGTTTCTGTGGTGAAAATTCCCCAAAGCCCGTTTAGAATTACGAGCGAGAACGGTAGACCGATGAGCATACTGCGCTGCGTGATGAGCAAAACCGTTAGCGTGTTTCCCCAGCGCCAGGTCGTTTCGGGGCGCAAGCTGTAATCGTTTTGCAAATCCATTATTAAACCGAAAATGCCTTTTTCGGTTTTGACGGCATCTTGAAAAAAACCGATGAAACCAAGACCGCCGCTAAATAAAAAAAGCAGCGGCGCGATGTGCGCGGCGATGCGGCTGCCCGTCAAACGAAAAGTAAAATAATGGAGCAAACCGACAAACGAAACGATCAGCGTGATGTTTTGCCAGAAAAGCGCATTTTCAACTGCTGCGCCCAGTTTGATATACATCGCAACGGCGAGGTTGACGATAAACGGGTAAGTAAATTTTGAACCGGCGTAAGACGGATTTTGCGGCGGAAAATTTTGCCCGTCGGTAAATCCGTAAATGCCTTGCAGATGAAACGGCAAATCGCCCAGATTGTTTGACGAACCGATAAAAATTCCGTCCGGCTTAACGATCATCGCGCGCTCAAAGAAAAACCAGAGCAGCGCGAACAAAGCCATGTAAAGCGCCGCGCCCGCTGCTTTGTCGAGCGGGAGTTCAGCGAAAAAAATTTTAACCTCGCCTTTGAAAGCTGCCAAATCCGCATCAAACCGACTGCGAATGTTTTTTTGGCGAAACAATGCGAGCGGCAGACAGGCAATCAAAACCGAAATCAAGATTGTCCCGATGTTCATTCCGGCAAATGAGCCGACGATAAAACCTGCCGTGCCGAACAAAGCCTGCCCGACCGCCGCGCCCATTGCGGCGCGCGCCCAGAGCGGCGCTTGACGGTCGAAAAGATAGGTCAAAGCGATTGATGAAATTGTTAATAATAAAATTAAAGTTAGAGCGAAAAACATAAATCCAAGCGGCGAATCCGACAACCGATTCGGCTAAAAATTAAGCCACATCTCGCGGCAAATGACAAAAACGCCGGGCGTTTCCCGGAGGCAATTTCAAATATCAGCCGCAGATCGGTTAAACTTTTAAATCGCCGCGCCTTTTAAATTCTCGAATCCTTATAATTTTTATGTTGAAGTCTTGTTTAAAAATTTATCTTTTTGCGGTTTGTTTGTGTTTCGCCGTTTGCGTTCCCGCAGCGGCTGAAGACGGGTGCGCGAATCAGGATTTTTCGGCGTCGCGGCGTTTTCGTGTCGGCGAATTGCTGGTTGCAGCCGCTGTCGGAGATTTCAACCGCGACGGCAAAGCCGACGCCGCTATTATTGACGGTTATTCGAGCAATATCAACATTTTGCTCGGCGACGGCAAAGCGGGATTCGGGGCGGGGCGCGTCATTGCAGTCGGTTTAAACCCACTGGCGATTGCTGCCGGAGATTTTAACCGCGACGGCAATCTCGATTTAATTACCGCCAACGGCGGCGACCGCACGTTTTCAATTTTGACCGGAAACGGCGCGGGCGATTTTCAAAATACTTCAAATATTGCCATCTCAGGCGCGCCTTCGGCTCTTGTCGTGGCTGATTTTAACCGCGACGGTTTTGACGACGTAGCTGCGGCTTTGTCCGATACTAACAGCGTCGTTATTTTAACGAGCGGCGTTTTTATTTCGCTCCGACCAATCGGATTTTATCCGGTCGGGCGAAATCCGCGCGCCCTTATCGCCACTGATTTCAACCACGACAAACGAATTGATTTAGCTGTCGCCAATGCCGACGACAACGCGGTTTCGGTTCTTTTCGGCAGAACAAATTCGAGACTCGCGCCAGCCAGAAATTTCCCGACCGGCGCAAATCCGATTGCTCTCGCAGCCGCCGATTTAAACGACGACGGCATTTCGGATTTGATTTCAGCAAATCAAAATTCACACGATTTAACCATGCTTTTCGGCAGCCGAGCCGGGACATTTGCAGCGACGCGAACAATTACGGAAATCGGCGAAAGCCCGCGTTCGCTTGCCGTTCTGGATTTAAACCGCGATGGGCGCGCTGAAATCGCTGTCGCCGCGCATAATTCCGAAGTTGTTTCAATTGTTTCGCGCAGCGCGAAAGGCAGATTTGAAACGCGGAAATACGACGCCGCGCCGACGCCGAATTATCTCGCCGCCGCCGATTTTAACAACGATGAATGGACGGATTTATTTTCGGTTAATCAAGCCGCGCGCGGTTTTTCCGTCGTTCTAAACAACGGCGCGGGTGCGTTAGTGACGACCGAAAAAATTGAAATCTCGCACGCGCCCCAAGACGTGAAAGCCTTTGATTTAAACGCGGACGGAAAATTGGATTTGGTGACGGCAAACATTGAATCCGAAGAAGGTCTTGCCGAGCGGCGAAGTTTGCGTCACGATGCGGGCGGTTTCGTTCACGTCTTTTTCGGCGACGGCGCGGGCAAATTTGTCGAAAACCGAGTTTACGGCGCAGGCGAAATGCCTTCGGAGATTGTCGTCGGAGATTTAAACGGCGATATGCAGCCGGATTTGGCTCTAACCGACCGAACCGAAAATGTGGTTCGCCTGTATTTTAATTCAAACGGCAATTTCGACCGCCGCAGCGCTATTCCGGCGGGCGGCACTCACCCGATTTCTTTAAAAATCGCCGATTTTAACCGCGACGGAAAACCGGATTTCGTCGTCGCCAACCGTAATTCAAACAACGTCTCGATTTTGCTTGGAAACGGCAATGAAACGTTTGCGGGTGCAACAACAATTGCAGTCGGGAACAGACCTTTGAGCATCGAAACGGCGGATTTCAACCGCGACGGAAAAGCTGATTTTGCTACGGCAAATTCGACCTCCGATACGATTTCGCTGTTCCCCGGAAACGGCGACGGAACTTTCGGCGCGGCGGTTAATCTGCCAGCCGGAAGGTTTCCGGCTTACGTCAAAGCCGCCGACATCAACCGCGACAGCATCGCAGATTTGCTTGTCGTGAACGGCGGCGCAAACGCGCCCGGCATTACGATTTTCAAAGGAAACGGCGACGGCACGTTTCAAAACGCGAGCAGCCTTCGGTTCGGAAATCTTTTAAAATCGCTCGACTCGGCTGATTTCAACTCGGACGGCAAACCGGATTTGAGCGTAGTTGACAGCGACCGTTCAGCAGTTTGGCGGCTTTATGGCGACGGGACGGGCGCATTTGAAAATCCAACAGCTTACGGCGTCGGGCTTTTCCCTTTGGCGGTGATAGCAGTTGACGCCGACAATGACGACAAAATTGATCTCGTCAGCTCCGACGCAGGTTCTTCGAGTTTGTCCCTGCTTTTAAATAAATGCGCTGAATAAAAAATATGCTCAAAAAGGATAGACCGAAGCATTTCTAAATATAAAACTTCGGTCTATCCTTTTATGGTATTTGCTTCAATTGTTACTGAGTCGGGCTTACCTGGCAATTTCTCCCATTTCCACGTATGTGACCCTGTCCATTGCAACCGTTCCCATTTTCACCGCCGTTGTCGTTGCCATTACCGTTGCCATTTCCGTTTCCGTTGGCTTGCGCACCTTCAGAGACGTTTCCGGTCAAATTCAAAGTTTCGAGTGTTTTTTCCGTGACATTTTTGAAAGTTTCATAAACCGACTCGAAAATGCTCTTATTTAAAGCAGAAAGAGCTTCTGATCTGCTTCCTGAATTGAAAGTTTCCCCCGCGGAACCAACAGTTGAAAACGAAAGACTGGAATCGGTTTCAAATAACGCTCCATCTGGATTAATAAGCTTTCCTCTAACGCCTTCCGAAGCAGTTAACCGCGCTTGACCGCTAAACAAATTCAAATCAATTGTGTTGTCATTAAAGCTGACATTGATAGAAGTATTCGGTCTTAATTCGACGCTGCCGAGTTTGGGCAGATAAATTCTTGCGCTGTGGTTTCCGGTTCTGATTTCAGCGCCGGAACGGATTGTCGCGCCGTCAACCACTATGTTGCCGTTAATCTGAGTGGAATCAGAATCATCCAATACAAGTACGCCTAATATCGGAGTCGCGCGTTGCGATTCGTTATTATCGCTGCTGTGAGCGAAAACAGAAACGCAGCTTAAAAATACGATTATAAGCGGAAGATGCATTTTCAAGTATTTTGGGAATTTCATATTCCTTTGATCTCCTGTTTGTCATAAACCGCAATTTTAGACGGTTTATGC
>DASWLV010000199.1:0-47460 GCA_036400075.1 Pyrinomonadaceae bacterium | reverse complement strand
ATAAACAAACCCGCTCACTACCGTTCGCGGTACTGAAAGGTACATCCAAACCTGAACTGCTCTAAGCTTTGATTTTTTTACAAAACCTTTATCTTTTCTATAACCTCGCCCAAGTCAATTTTGCTGACATCTTCATTTTTCGCGCAAATTTCCATTAACAATTTATCCTGAGCGTTGCCTTTTTGTTTGGCGATTGTGTAGGGCAAATCTTCGCGGAAAGTGACCATTGAATATTTGGAAAAATAATCTGGAAAGGTTTGCTCCAACTTTGTTTCAAGCTCCCTTTTTCTGACAAAAACCGGATCGGCAACCGCGTCGCGCATTTCGTAAAAGTTTTCTTCCGCCATTTCGGCAATCGCATCGGTGTTCGGTTTGCGTTCTTTCGTGAATTCATCAAAAATCGTTTCCCATTCCGCTCCGTGTTTTTCTATTAAAGAATCCAGAACGCGGCAATCTTCAAACGATGCATTCATTCCTTGCCCGTAAAAAGGCACAATGGCGTGCGCCGAATCGCCGAGCAGCAGAGATTTGCCTTCGACATTCCACGGAAAACATTTGATCGTTCCGAGATTACCGATTGGATTCGTGAAAAAATCTTCAACCAGAGTCGGCATCAACGGGATTGCGTCGGCAAAATTTGTTTCAAAAAACTGCATTAAAGATTTTTCGTCCGTTAATTGCTCAAAACTGTTTTCGCCATTTCCGGCAGAGACACGACCGTTAGGGAGTGTGCCAATCTCCGGACTAAACACACTCCCTAACGGTCGTGTTTCTGCCTTGTGTGCGAGAAAAAGCGTGCAGGTAAAACTGCCGTCGAAATTCGGCAGCGCAATCATCATAAACGCCCGCCGCGCCCAGATATGCAAAGCGTTTTTCTCCATCAAAAAACTGCCGTTTTCGCCCGGCGGAATATGCAATTCTTTGTAGCCGTGTTCGAGCCAGCTTTGTGAAAAATTAAAACGCGGAACGCCGCCGTTGAGCATCGCGTTTCTGACGGCTGAGCCTGCGCCGTCTGCGGCGATTAAAACGCCGCCTCTGATTGTTCTGCGCCCGCCCGCCGTTGTGCTTTCAACGATTGCTGTGCCAGTCGCGCTGTGAAAATTAACGCATTTCTGATTGAAACGAAATTTAACCCCGCTTTTTTGAGCTTCGTTCATCAAAGCGATGTTTAAACCGGCACGTGAAATCGAGTTGATGTATTCGCCTTGTCGTCCGCTGTACGGCAGCAATTTCGTCGCCCCGTCAGGAGCGTGAATCATTCGCCCGCGCATCGGCACGGCTTCGCGGAGCATATATTCATCCATCCCGACTTCGCGCAAAGCGGCGATTCCACGGTCGGACAAAGCCAAATTTATCGAACGCCCGCCCGCCGCTCCGGTTTTTCGCATATCGCCGCGCGCCTCGTAAATCTCGACTTCAAGATCGCGTTTCGACAGGTAAATTCCCAACAGAGAACCCGCCAAGCCCGCGCCGATAATGATTACTTTTTGTCTGCTCATCGCTTTCTCAAACAATCTTTTAAAATTTCCGAAAAACGAAAAACGTCCGTAAACGAGTTATAAAGCGGAACGGGCGCAACGCGAATCACGTCAGGCTCGCGCCAATCGGCGACAACACCTTTGTCTGAAAGAGCTTTGAATAAATTTTTATCAGCATCTCGAACCCGAATCGAAAGTTGACAGCCGCGTTCCGCCGGATTTTGCGGTGTGATGATCGAAATTCGTTCGTCGCGGATTTCGCCGAGCAGAAATTCCAAATATCCGGTCAGCTTTTTCGATTTTTCGATTAAATTTATCATTCCTGCTTGTTCAAAAATATCGAGCGACGCTTTTAAAGCCGCAAGCTGAAAGATCGGCGGGTTCGATAATTGCCAGCCTTCCGCGCCGCGCAGCGGAACAAATTTTGAACCCATCAAAAATCTGGTTTCTTTGTCGTGTCCCCACCAACCGGCGAAACGCGGTAAATCGAAGCTTTCGGCGTGTCGTTCGTGAACGAAAACGCCCGCGATGCTGCCCGGACCGGAATTGAGATATTTATACGAACACCAGGCGGCAAAATCCGCGTTCCAATCGTGGAGCTTTAATTCCACATTTCCCGCCGCGTGCGCTAAATCGTAACCGACAATTGCGCCGACTTTGTGTCCGGCTTTTGTAATCCGTTCAAAATCGTATTTTTGCCCGGTGTAATAATTAACTCCGCCGAGCATAATCAGCGCAATCGAATCGCCGTTTTCCGCAATCGTTCTTTCGATGTCTTCGGTGCGCAAAAGCGCCTCCCCAATGCGCGGCTTTAATTCGATTAATGAATCTTCAATTTCAAAATTATGGAATTTTATCTGCGATTGCACCGCATATTGATCTGACGGAAACGCGCCGGCTTCGATTACGATTTTGTTTCGTTCCGGCGTCGGGCGGTAAAACGAAACCATCAAAAGATGCAGATTAACCGTCAGCGAGTTCATCACGACCGTTTCAATCGGATGAGCGCCGACAATTTCAGCCATCTGCTCGGCGACAAATTCGTGATAGGGCAGCCACGGGTTTTTGGCGTGAAAATGTCCTTCAACGCCGAGCGTCGCCCAATCTTTTAACTCCTGTTCGATATAATTTCCGGTTGTTTTCGGCTGAAGTCCGAGCGAATTTCCGGTGAAATACAAAACGTCTTCGCCGTTGGGCTGTTTCGGTATATAAAATTTTTCGCGGAAACTTTTAAGCGAATCCTGAGCGTCCAACTCAGAAGCAAACTGTGCGGACGCTTCAAAATCTAATTGCATAATCAAAAATAAATCAATCGAGATTCTTTAAAACTGTATTCTATAACAGACTATGCCGATTATCTGTTTTGAAGGAGCAAGCGCCGTCGGGAAAACTTCGTTATCAAAATATTTAAGCGAAAATTTCAATGCCTACGCCATCCCGGAAGTGAATTTGTTATTTCAGAGAATGCCGGATGAGCCAAAGTTTTGGTATTTTGAAAAACAAGTCGAGAGATGGGAATTGGCGGTCAAAGCCGCAAAAAATTATCAAATCGTAATTCTTGACGGCGACCCGTTTCAGCCGCTCTGGTATAACTGGGCATACAATTTTGATGTTTTACAGCCGTTGGAAACAATCGCCGATTTTTATCGTGAAAAACTGGTTGTTGGTAAAATTGCGTTTCCCGACAAATATTTTATATTGACCGCTAACAATGACGATTTGCGAAACAGAAAATCCAATGATGCTTTGCGGGCGAGAAAGAATTTCGAGCGGCATCTGCAATTTATCAAGCCGCAGCTCGCTTTTTTTGATTTTATAAAATCAATCAACAACGATTTAGTCGAATTTATAGAGAACATGGAAGTCGAAATTACAGCCGTCAAAATTATGAATTCAATTCCGCTTCAACATTCAAATCAAGATTCCTCGCTCGCTTTGTTCGACGCCGCCAAAATCTGGCTAACTGAAACGCAGGCGACAGATTTCACTTGAAATCAAACCCGCGACGAGCGCCAATCCAACTCCCGCGCACGATTTATCGCTCGATTGATTTTGATTGGCGGAAATCGAATCGTTTTGATTTGAGTTTGCCGGGGTGTTTGTTTGAGTTTCGCCGACAGTTGCAACAGTCGAGACTTTTCCGTCCGCCGCGATTTTCCGTACGCGAGTAATCGGATTTGAACGTGGCGGCAGATTTTTGTTTTCCAATACGTAAAGATTTTTGTTTCTTAAGTAAACGCCGGTCGGAGTCCAATCTTTTTCGGATTTATAAATTGCAGAAATCTTTTTGTCCGGCGCGATTTTCAAAATCGTTTTGCCATTGTGATCTGCTGTAAAAACATTGTTTTCCGCATCAACTGCGAGACCGAAAAACATTGGATTAGGCGCGACCGACGAAAGATTTTGTTTGTCCGCAACAACCGAAATTTTATCGTCAGGGGCGGCTTTCCAGATTGTTACGCTGTTTTTAAAATATACCGTGCCGTCCGCCGCGAAAGCCATTCCGCCGTAAACATAAGGAAGGATTTGCCGATGCGCCAATGCTTTTCGCTCGTCTCCGAACAAAACTTTGACTCTGCCGTCGGCATTTCTTCTCAGCAAATAAAACTCCGGCGGCGCGGTTTCGGTTTGACCTGTATAAAATGTTGCGCCCGCCGCGTTTTTCCAAATGCCGGTGCCTTTAGGCGGCGTTTCCGTCGGCGCAAGAATGAATGAAAATTCGCCGCCCGGCGTGATTCGCCAGATTGCAGCCGTATATTTTTGTGTTGAAGGCTCGTAATGCAGCTCTTCGCCGATTAAATTGTCCGCAGGGTCGAGCGTCAATTCGTGCGTGTGCCTTTCGGCGACAATAGAGACTTTGCCGTCCGCGTCAATTTTCCAAACCTTTTCGAGATCGCTGATGTAAATCCGATTCCGCGAATCAACCGCAATCGCCCACGACGGATGCGCCGATGCTTGCGAAGCCAAAATAAAGCCGCAGACGAAAAACAAAAGAACCGGCAGGATTACATTTTTCATTTATTCACTTTCCTTGCGCGGCTAAACAAACAAATTCCGATCCAAATTCAGCCATTCGAGAGCCGCGCCGTGCAGCAGTTTGGCTTTCGTTTCCTCGTCAAACGGCATTGATTGAATCAATTTTCCCGGCTCCAACTCGCCGAGCGGAAACGGATAATCGGTGCCGAGAGCGACTTTGTCCGCGCCCGCCAATTTAACCAGATAATCGAGCATCGCCGCTTCGTGAACGAGCGAATCGAACCAGATTTTCCCCAGATAATCGCGCGGATTGCATTGATTATCGGCGGCGCACAAATCGGGTCGCACGAGAAAACCGTGCTCGATTCTGCCGATTGTCGCCGGAAACGAACCGCCTCCGTGTGCGAAACAGATTCGCAGATTTTTGCATTTTTCCAGCGTGCCGGAGAAAATCAGCGAACAAATCGCTCGCGAAGTTTCCGCAGGCATTCCCACGAGCCACGGCAGCCAGTATTTCTGCATCTCTCGCTCGCCCATCATATCCCACGGATGAACGAAAACCGCCATTCCCAATTCTTCGCAGGCTTTAAAAAAATCAAAAAATTGAGGTTCTCCGAGGTTTAATTGATTGACGTTTGAACCGATTTGCACGCCGACCAAGCCGATTTGTCTGCATCTTTCAAGCTCTTTAACGGCAAGCCGCGCGTCTTGCATCGGAACGGTTCCCAGACCAATGAATCGTTTCGGATGTTTCGCGACGATTTTTGCAAGATCGTCATTCAAAAAACCGGCGATTTCCGCCGCGTCCGCAGCTTGCGCCCAATAACTGAACATCACCGGAACGGTTGAAAGCACCTGCACCGAAACGCCGAATTGTCGGCATTCCTCAAGTCTTTTTTCCTCGCTCCAGGTATTTTCGTCTATTTCGCGGAAAAACTTGCCGTCGTCTTTGAGCATTCTGGCGCAGCACGGTTTGTGATGTTCGAGCCGGATAAAACCGCCGTAGCCGAAACGCTCTTTCCAAGCCGGAATTTCCTTCGGCAAAATATGCGTGTGAACGTCAATTTTCAGCATCTTTTAATGTCGGAACGTAAAAATAAAACGCCAAGCTGCGTTCGAGAACCGGGCGAAAATCCGTCGGCTGGTGATTTTGCCATGAATCGGCAAATAACGAATTTAATTCGTCGTTTGTGATCGCCGGATTAACTCGATAAATTATTTCAGACTCATTCATCACTGTTACGGCTCATAATTCCAGGCTGCTTCGGGCAAGTTTTTGACAATCTCGCGCGGATTTTTTCCCGACAATTCGGCGAGATGTCTAAACGCGCGCCCGGAAACGTAAAGCTCGCCGTCCGGTTGACGCATTGCCATTCGCCCGAATGTGCGATGCACAACCGGATTTTCCGAACCGCCTTTCAGAAAAGCTGCGCCGCGCTTCCGAGCCTCTTTCGCCATTCCGATTGTCAGCAGCAAAGCCGCGCCGCGTCCGCGATGCGTCGGCGAAACATAAAAATCAATCACCTCGCCGCCCTTAAAACACCAATTCAAATCGTAAGTCAGCTTCCAGACCAGAAAACCGATTAATTCCTTGTCGCCGCTTTCAATCACTAAAATTTCAAAGATGCCGTCGTCTGAATCCCGCTTTAATTGTTCGATGTTTCCGCGCCAATTACCTTGATAATAACCGTCGAGCAGTTTTTCCAAGCTCGGAAAATCATCTTGATTAGCCTTGCGGATTTGATAAGACATTAAAAATTATATTCGCTAAACATCTCGCTTTTCCTGCTTCTCATCTTTCGGCGGAACGTTTTTAGCTTTTTCGTCGTGTATTTTTTTCGCTTTCATCAAGGATAGACTTAATTCGCGCAACTGGTCGGTTTGCCGTAAACGTCGGGTAATCGCTTCGCTGGACATATCAACTTTCTTCATTTTTTATCCTGTCAATATCAATCAAATCTTTCGCTCTCCCGGCAAGCTCTTTCATTTTAATCAATCCTTCGGTCGAAACAATCCATAAATCCTGATTTTCCCAGATAAGTTTTTGCCGCGTTCGCCAAACATCTTCAAGGTGCGGTGTAACCAGCAAAAAATCGAGCGGAAGCACTTCGCCTTCATCGTCAATTTTCGAGACGCGCCGTATTTCAACGGCTCTTTCTTTAAACGAAATGTCCAGCCCGCGAATATCGTATCCAAATTTTGCCGCAATCTCGTAGGCTTTTTCGAGCCATTCATCTTTAATCAAAATATCAATATCAAAAGTAGCGCGCGGAAAGCCGTGAATCGTTAACGCCAAACCGCCGCAAACCGCATATTCGATTTGGTTTTCGTTTAGAGCGGAAATCAATTCGCTGAGTTCATCTAAAAGTGTCGCCATTGTTAATTTTCTCCGCGAGCGCGTTTTCCTTCTTCTTCTAATGCTTCTAATTCAAACTCCGTCGGAGATTCTGTATGCGAACCATGTCTTACATAAATTTTGTCTTTTTCCAACCCCTTTTTGCCTTTTTCATCAAAGACATCTTTTTTTGCTCGGTATGGTAATTTTTCAGGTTCTCGAATAACTTCTAGTTTTCCAACTTTTCCTTTTCTATAATCAACAATTTCATAGCGAATGTTTACTATTGGTTCGGTCAAATTTGTTAAATGTTGTTCCATTCTTTCTTGCGTAATGGAGGAATTGGGCGGTGAATAATACTCTCGCGTTTTATCATCGAAACCGATAATCATATACCGCTTTCCGCTTGATTTTGTTGTCGCTAATCCCAACACATCTTTTGCAAATTCTGCTTTCTGTTTATTTGTATCCAAATAAATTTCGCGCTTGAAATCAACATTTGTTGTTTCCCAATCTTTAACTAACTCATCAATCAATTTTGACTCAATCGTCTCATTACGTTTCAATTCCCAAACCAAACCTTTATAAGTGGGATAGATTGTTGTACAGTAGCCGCCACCTTCATAAGCTTTTATAAATTCTCTTTGTTGTAATAAACGAGGCAAGTCATAAACAAATTTATTGAATTCGTCCATTTGTTCATTAGTTTCAAATGGCGGAGGTTTAATTTTAAATGCTAAACATATTTCGTCTCTTCCAACTTCTTTGAGCCATCCGTAATTTTTAGTTTCGTTCACTTGAGAACTATATTTATTGACGGTTTTTAGTAGAACATCTTCTTCGCTATCTAAAATCTCATTACAAATTTCACTCCAAAAATTAATTGGATCTGCAAATATTTTTCTACCTAAAGTGCTTATTTTCCAATCACTTTGATGTTGATTATCAACTAAATCTACATCTGCCAACATATGAAGTGTTTGATCCAAACCTAATAGGGCATCAGAATTACGGAAATCTTCTTCTTCAATGAGGTCTTTTGAAAATACTATTTTTGGTATCCTGTAATAGTGTTTATAACCTTTGAGTTTTTCTTTTTCTAAAACACCCAAAACGTGATGACACCAATCTATAAAGTCCATAACTTTTATCTAATCTTTTATTTCAACTGACAACTGGCGGAGGTTGCATCACCGCGCCGCAGTTTTTGCAGGTTCGCAAATCTTCGTTTCCGTAAAAGCGTTTGAAAACGCCTTGAAACTGCGTCGTGATGTCTTCCAGCACGAAATATTCTTCGTAAAGTTTTTCGTTGCAGTTTTCGCAAAACCACAAAAGCCCGTCTACCTCGCCATTGCGCCGTTTGCGTTCGATCACCAATCCGACCGTGTTCGCTCCGCGCACCGGATTATGCGGGACGCGCGGCGGGAGCAGGAAAATCTCGCCTTCTCGAATTGGAACGTCAACGGCTTTGCCGTCCTCTTGAATTTTGACGGTAATATCGCCTTCGAGCTGATAGAAAAATTCCTCGCCTTCGTCCCAGTGATAATCTTTGCGCGAATTCGGACCGCCAACGACCATCACGATAAAATCTTCGGCGTCATAGGCGCATTGATTTCCGACCGGCGGTTTTAACAAATGGCGATGTTCTTCAATCCATTGATTTAAATTAAAGGGTCTTTGAATTGGCATAATAAAATCCTCTTATCAGAATTCTAAAATTTTATTGACAGTTCGCCAATTGCGCGCCGTCGCAGGAGTTTTCAGTTTGTTGTCAATATATTTTTTGCCCAACAAACTATCTGCTACGCCGTCGCGCAAAAGGCAATAAACTTCGCGGTTTCTGACGGCGAATTTTTCAGTTTCGCGGTTGTTTGATAAAAGCATTTCGGCTTTTTCGTCCGAGAGTTTTTCGGACAAAAAGACGAGGTGAAAAAGCTTTTCGTCGAATTCTTCACCGGCAAACGGATTATTTTCGATTGCCTCTTTGATTTCTTCGGTGGAGCGCACCATCACGTTTGTTTTGAAAAACTCTTTTTCAACGGCTGATTCAATTTTGGCTGCGAGCTTATCACCATCAATTTCATCGGTTTCAAAAATAACATTCCCGCTTTGAATATAAGTTCTGATATTTTGAAATCCAAGGGAAGCGAAAACTTCCCGCAATCTCTCCATCTTTATCGAAGTGCGACCGCCGACATTGATTCCTCGCAGAAAAGCTACGTATTTAGTCATCTTTTAATCATCCCGCCAATAATGTTCCGGCAAATGCCATCGGCAACTCCGATTAAATCTTTTACGACAGCGATTGCATATCAATCACAAAACGATAGCGAACGTCGGCTTTGATTGTTCGCTCGTAAGCCTCTTCGATTTGCTGAATCGGAATTATTTCGACATCCGAAGTAATATTGTTTTTAGCGCAGTAATCAAGCATTTCCTGCGTTTCCCGAATCCCGCCAATCAATGAACCGGCAAGAGTTCGCTGATTTGTAATCAGCGAAAAAGCATAGACCTCAGCGGGTTTATCCGGCGCGCCGACCAGCACCATCGCGCCGTCGCGGCGCAGCAGATTGAGATACATATTCAGATCGTGCGGCGCGGAAACGCAGTCGAGAATAAAATCAAATTTGCCGGTCAGAGGCACCATATTTTCGGGGTTTTTTGTCACCACAAAATTGTGCGCCCCGAGATTTCGCGCGTCTTGTTCTTTTGAAGGCGAAGTGCTGAAAACGGTCACGTCGGCTCCCATCGAAACGGCGAGCTTGACGCCGATATGTCCGAGACCGCCCAACCCGACAATCCCGACTTTCTGCCCGGCGCGAACGTTAAAACGTTTGAGCGGCGAATAAGTTGTAATTCCGGCGCAGAGCAGCGGCGCGACATTGGCGAGATTTTCTTTGGCTGAAATCTTGAGCGTGTAGTTTTCATCAACCACAATTTGCGCGGAATAACCGCCGAAAGTCAGCGTTTTCCCGTCCATTTCCGTGCCGTTGTAAGTCGGAACCATCTGCTTCAGGCAAAACTGTTCAAAGCCGTCATTGCAGTTTTCGCACGTCCGACACGAATCCACAAAACAGCCGACTCCGGCAACGTCGCCTACATTGAATTTTGAAACTTCCGCGCCGACTTGCGCCACGCGCCCGATAATTTCGTGACCGGGAACCATCGGATAAACGGAATTGCCCCATTCATTTCTCGCCTGATGAATATCGGAATGGCAAATGCCGCAATATAAAATTTCGATCAGCACATCGCGCGCTCCTAATTCTCTGCGTTCAAAATTAAACGGCTCGAATTTCGATTCCGATCCTTGAACTGCATATCCTTTTGTCGGTTTCATCTGTTTCTACTCCTCTTGTAATTATAAAATTGATTTTAGCGGCAGAAAAAAAATAATCAAAGCAATAACTTTTAGCTTAATCGGATTTGAAATTTGCAGAGCTAATTATCCGGCTGTCTTTTCAATGAAAACTGCGGTAATTCAAGCGTTTTTCAAGAAAAATAAAAAAGGCGCGGACAATTTATATGCCCGCGCCTTTTTTATTTTTCATCTATTAACTACTTGCCAGTATTAACATACTGAATGCAATCGCCTTGATTCTTGAATGAAGAACCGTCAGCACGTTTCAAAGTCTTCCAACCACCATTTTTGCAACCTTCCTGAGTTGTTGCGGTGCGGTATGGTTCAAAGTTATAAGTATAGCATTCGGCATTTTCGCCCGTACCATAACCAATGTAAAGCGCATCAGAAGCGGTAGTTAGAGCGGGATTTCCGCTTCCTTGATTTAAACCAAATCCACCGATTATAACGGCATCAGGATTCGCATCAACAATTGTCTGCCAAGTAACAAATGTATCTCTGTTTGGGGCAACATTAATTGGATTTGATGACCACCAAATAGCATTTCCGCCATTGTAGGCATCCCAGGTCTGCCATACGCCACTTTGTACGGTGCCATTGTAGACAGGTTCATAAACTAATGTCGTGAAGCCACCCGGAGCATCTCCGTTAATATCAACCTGAAGGTTAATTGCAGTTACTTGTTGCGCTGAACCTGCTGTTCGGTAAGTGGAGTATCCCATCTTATTAATTGCATCGAGTTGAGTGCCGACATGCTCAAAATTAAATAAGGTAACTTTATCAGCGCCAGTTGGAGTTACTAATTCAAGACTACCGACACCAAGGGGCGGTGTAGCCGGTCCCGTACGAAACGCGCCATTACCAGCAGCTCTAGTATAAAGAACCCACTCATTCGTCGGGGGAGTGTTCTCTGCTTGTCTCACAATATCTTCCTCAGTCACAACAACAGGATTGCAATAATCTACCGCTGCCTGAACTGCACGATTAACTAAATTGGTTGAAGCAAAAACGCCAACCATCAATGCTACTAAAAGAACTAAAAATGTAATTTTTTTCATTAAAGATTTTCCTCTGTTTTTTTGACTACGGTTTGAACCAAAGTCGGGGTTAATTACCAAAACTAAAGTGTGAAATTCAAACCTTTAGTTTGAATTTGTGTGTAAATCTGTGTTGCTAATTGGATATGTTTCACTGAAATAGCTGATTGTTTAATATTTCAACTGTTTCTTAAGCAAATTAGCAAAACGATTTCCGTTTACTTCAGAAAGTTCAAGCTTCAAAAAAGCATAGAAACAATTAGTGAATTGTCTGCTTATTAGAATTTAGAATTTCAAAAGATAAAATCTGTTGGAAAAGTTGAAACCTTTGATTTTCTGAAGTTGTCGCAAATTTATCAAGCTGATTAAGAGATGTCAAATCAATGCTCACTAGATTTTTGATTATGAGGTAAGGCTCGGTCAGATTGATATAAAAGAGATGTTTTAAATATTTAAAAGTCTAAATTACGGTGTTTCAAAATAATAAGTTACAAATCCTTATTTAGTGACATAAACATTCTATGCGCGGTTTTGTTTTGATTTTCACCGAAATTTAAATCTTGCAAAAAACAACATATTAATTTGTGTTTCAATCAATAGTGGCAATAACTTTCAGTTCAATCGCAATCGGAGTGGGTAAGCAATTAATTTCAACCGTCGTGCGGCAGGGCAGATTTTCTCGAAAATACTCGGCGTAAACTCGATTGTAAATTTGGAAATCGTCGCGCATATTCGTCAAAAAAACAGTTACGTCAACGATTTTCTCCCAGCCTGAACCTGCTTCTTCCAAAATATAACGCACATTTTGAAACACCGAACGGCATTGGGCTTCAATGTCATAAGAAATTATCTCGCCGTTTTCATTCAATTCGACACCGGGAATTTTCTTTGTTCCGCGTTCGCGTGGTCCCACGCCCGATAGAAACAACAGATTTCCGACGCGCCGGGCGTGCGGATACAAACCGACGGGTTCGGGAGCTTTGGAAGAATTGATAATGTTTTCTTCGTTCATAAATTACAATCAACCTGAATTTATAGCCGAGTATCTTGAAAGTATCAAACTGCTGTTTATTTAGAGTGCCGGCTGCTTTTTCGCCGTCAACGTTCCCGTGCGGAAAAAGATTTCCGCAACAACCTTTAACAGCGAAGGCAGCCGCGTCGGGTTTTGTAACTTTAATACGCAGCGCCTGGCTGCGAAAAACTCGATAACCTTCTGCGGGTCGTGATAATATCCATGTGCATTCTGATTTTACAGGTTAAGACTATACCGCTCGGCATCATTTAACTAAAACGGACTTTCGAGAAACCTTAATGACATCTAACGCCAATCCGTTCGGTGAGATCGCACTTTCGCTTTCGGGCGGCGGCTATCGCGCGGCTGCTTTTCATTTAGGAACGCTCGATATGCTCAGACGACTCGATTTGCTCGATTCGCTAAAAGTTATCTCAACTGTTTCGGGCGGAACTATCACGGGAGTGTGGTATGCCGTCAGCGTTGCCGAAAGGAAGCCGTTTAACGAATTTTACGACTTGCTCTATGTATTCCTGCGCGAGAACAACGTCGTTGCCGGAGCGATTGAAAATCTCTCGACAAAAGCAGCCGTACGCACACAGCCTAGCTTAATCAAAGGCGCAGCGGAAGTTTACGCTCATTCCGCCTTTTTAGGTGATCGCCGTTTGCGATTATTGCTTGAATGCGAGGATGAGAGGCTTTCCGAGCTGATTTTCAATGCCACCGATTTCCGCAACGGCGTTTCGTTTCGCTTTGGCAAAAGCAGGAGCGTCGGAACCGTCGTCGGCAACAGATTTGCTCAAATTAACAAGGAAATCGCCGCCGATGTCAGGCTGGCGGATATTGTCGCTGCGTCTTCGTGTTTTCCTTCGGCGTTTGAACCGATTCGTTTCCCGGATGATTTTGATTGGGGACGAATTAGTCTGGAAACTGTTCGCGACAGCCTCGATGCCGATAAAGCTCATCCGGTTTTTAACATTCCGGTTTGTTTGATGGACGGAGGTATTTTCGACAATCAGGGCGTTGACAGCGTTTTGGATGTGTATCATCGGAAAGGAACTGAGGTCGGATTGTTTTTAATTTCCGATACAGACCGCCGGAGCGATTCCATTTACGAATTCCCGCCGGAGCGACAATATTTCCGCTTAACGTTTCGAGCGGTGGCGGCAATCGGCTGGATTCTGCTGATAATTTCGCTCGTGACAATCGTCAGCGTCGCTCTTTCGTTTGTTCGCGCTTTGTATAGACCCGATTTTTCCGTTCTCGAAGCAATATTTGTTTACATAATTCCGATTGTATTTGCCGCCACGGTCGCCTTCGCATTGATTTGGCTGAGAGTGAAATTCATCGAGCTGCAGAAAACGGTGTACAATATGACGCGGTCGGATTTGTGGAAGTTTTTGCGGAATATTACCGTTTCCGAGCTGGTCAATTTGCTCGAAGCGCGCCTGTCGTCTTTAATCGCGATGTCGTCTTCGATTTTTATGAAACGGATTCGCGATCTGGTTTACAAAGACGTTAACGTTTATCCGAAATATCAAAACAAAGTCAGATCGAATCTGATTTACGATCTCGTTGACGAAGCCCGTTACGGAGCGGCTGTGCGCGAAAAGAATCTGATTCCCTCCGAGGCTCTGCGCGAATCGGCTGCAAAGGCAACAGATTATCCGACAAATCTCTGGTTTTTTGACGAAAAAGATTTAAATAATTTGATCGCCTGCGGGCAGGCGACCGTATGTTTCAATATCCTCAGATATTTGCTCGAATGCCGCGCCGATGAACTGGCAAATCCGCAATCGCCGGCGTCGCATTTGTATCAGAAGGCTTTTGAATTGTGGCAGACGCTAAATCAAGACCCGTTTTCTCTCAAACAAACGGAGTCGGAATAAAACTCCGGCGAATTGAAGAAGCATCGGCAACTTAGCGGACGAAAGACAAAAGGAGAAAGAAATGAGAGCCAGCACGACAAAAAACGGTTTGACACTGCGCGTCATAGCCGGAACGCGCAACGCTATCCTGGCAATTGATTTGCAGGAAAATAAACGTCAGGGATGTCTCGGATTTTCAATTCAGCGAACCGATTTGGGAATGGCGGAACCCCCATTGCCCGAAAACCAGCGAAAATCCGAATGGCTGCCCAATTTATTGCATTTTCCGAGCATTCCTTTAAAAGAAGATCAGCATTTCGCGACTACCGACCAAGCTCCTTTGCAAAAGTTTCGCTGGGGCGATTACACGCTCGAACCGGCGCACACTTATCGCTACAAAGTCGTCCCGCAATACGGAAAGCCGGGCGCTTTGACGACTCGCCCGGATTTGCAAAACGGGGTCGAGATCGAAATTACAACCGAAGACCCGAATAATGAAGAGACTGCGATTTTCTTCAATCGCGGCGCGGCGGCGAGTCACACTTTCGAGATGAAGTTTCCGAATCTGAAAACAATTGACCGCGAACCGGAAGACGACCGGAAAGCCCGCACGGCAAAGCTAGTAGATGCCGACACCGAAGAAGCAAATGAAGCGCGCGCCTGGCTTTCGATGGGGTTGGAAGAAGCGATTCTGGCGTTTTTGAGAAAAGCCGAAAAGGGCGACGCTCTGCACGCCGCGATTTACGAGTTTCAAAAACCCGAATTGCTTCAGGGAATCAAAGAAGCGGTCAAGCGCGGAGTTGACGTTCAGGTCGTCTATCATCGCCGTCAAAAAAACGAGAAAGATAAAACCGCTTCTAAAAACGAAGCAGCAATCAAAGCCGCCGGACTAGACGACGCGGCGCTCGCCGCAAACAATCAAAAGCCGGTCGTCAAGCCGCGCAAAGCAAATCCGCAGGACGCCATTATGCACAACAAATTCGTCGTCCTGCTCAAAAATGACGGCGAAAAACCCGTTCCGACGGCGGTCTGGACGGGTTCGACAAATTGGACTGACGGCGGAATCTACGGTCAATTAAATGTCGGTCACGCGATTTATGAACCGGAGGTCGCCGGAATTTATGACCAATATTTTCAGCTTTTGCACGATGATGCCGACGCCTCGACGATAAAACACGCTCTCGGCGCGATCAGCCCGGTTTCGCTGCTTTTGCCCAGCGAGCATAAAGTTTTCCCGATTCTCTCGCCGCAAAGCAACGACACGATGCTGCATCTTTACGCGGCTTTGTGCGAAAACGCCCGTTGCCTGATGGTTTCCGCTCCTTTTGCGCTGTCGCCGATTATTCTGGCTGCTTTGACCAAGAAAAATCCCGACGCGCTCAGATTTTTTCTGCTCGATAAACTGGGAAGTCTTGGAAAAGGCGAAGAAGTTCACATTATCGAAGGCGATCCGTCGGATTCGATTGCCGTCGCCACCACGCTCGCTTCGCCGCTGCACGATTTTCAGGGCAAGCTGCTCGAAGGAAAAGAATCTTTTCATCACGCCGGAATTCACATTCATTCCAAAATAATTCTGGTTGACCCGTTCGGTTCAGACCCGATTATCGTGACGGGTTCGGCAAATTTCTCAAACAATTCGACCGAAGTTAACGATTCAAATACGATGATAATTCGCGGATACTCCGCCGTCGCGGATATTTACGTGACCGAGTTTATGCGAATGTTCGAGCACTATCATTTTCGCGCCAAAGCGGCGGCTTCAAAAGACAAATCAAAACCGATTGGATTAATCGAGGATGATAGCTGGTCGGACGAATATTACGTTAAAGACAGCAACGAGGAAAAAGACCGGCGGATGTTTGCCGGAACTATTTAATCTTTAAAGCGCAGGAAATTAAATTTAATCTTCAGGAGAGAACCGCAATGTTTACCTTTGACCATAAAAATTTTTTTGACGGCTATCGCACGCGCTTCGGCGCATTGACTCAGGATTTGGTGGATGCGATTGAAGTTTTGCTGACCTTAATAGAAAAGGACAATCGTTTTTCCGGCAGCGAAACCGACCGGCGGCAATTGGCATACTGTCTGGCGACCTTCAAATGGGAAACCGCCCACACGATGAAGCCGATCGACGAACACGGCTCCGACGCTTATTTTAATTCGCGGTACGGTCCGCAGACAAGGGTTGGAAAGACGCTGGGCAATACGCAGCCGGGCGACGGCGCTCTGTTTCACGGGCGCGGATATGTACAGGTTACGGGGCGCAGGAACTATACAAAAGCAAAAACATTAACAGGCGTTGATTTATTGACCGATCCCGATCGCGCGAAAACTCCCGAATTGGCATACGAGATAGCAATTCAGGGAATGATTGATGGCTGGTTTACAGGCAAGAAGCTTGGAAATTTTATCAAAGACGGCGCGCCTCCTGATTACGAAAATGCCAGGACAATCATCAACGGACACGATAAAGCTCATCTCATAGCCGATATAGCTCGCCGCTTTGATGAAGTGCTTATAGCTGCAATAAAGTAACAAAAACATTTATTAATTAAGAGGCTGTCTCAGTTTCCAGAAGCCTGCTGTATCTAAAAATGTATCTACTACTGACTCAGTGTGAGTCAGTAGTAGTTTTTGCATTCAACCTGATCCTAAGCTCAAAATAACTCCAAAATACTCGGTGTAACTCAGTGAAAATGCGCTTTAATGCATTCTTCATTCAAAATTCTCAAAGACTTTGCAGCCATTGATGCTGCGAATAGCAAACCGAAAGCGCATTTCTCAACCACTTTCTACTTTCATTATCAAGATAATTTACGGCTGCCAGAAAATCACGCTCGTCTTTTTCTCTCGGATTTTTCGATTTATAAAGCAAAACCACTTCAGGGCGCAAAAATTTTATCCCATTATTTGATTCCGAATGTAATTCGGAAAGCGGTTTGGTGATGATTTCATTTCGACGAAAAATCCAATCTTTGCCGTTTGTTTCATTCAGCAAAACTTCAAAATTTGCCAGACCGTTCTTTTCATTGAAACAATGAATCTCAAAAATCGGCAGTTCGAGAAAATCGTCTTTTTTCCAATCGAACAAAATGCCGTTTTCTACCTTTTGCAAATGCCAGCCCTGAAGATAATTCTGCAAAGCCAATTGGTCGCGCCGAAAAATGGCGATTTCAATGTCTTCGTGCGGGCGTGTTTCCTTTTCCAGAAATAGATCAATCGCCCAACCGCCCGCCACAAACCAATCCGGCTCGAATTCGCGCATCAAAGACGCGAGTTTTATGGGGTGATCGAACATAATTTTGAAACAGCTTGCAAATTCATTTCATCGAATCGCAGCAATACATTCAATCTCGACGCGAGCATTCAACACCAAACCATTTACGCCGAGCGAGCTACGCGCCGGACGATTGTTCGGAAAATAGGTTCGATAAATTGCATTCATTTTGTCCCATTCGCTAATATCCGCGAGCATTACCGTGCATTTGACGACTTCGTTTAGAGAAGACCCGTTTGCTTCGAGCGTTTGCTTGATGTTTTCCAATGTCTGGCGCGTTTCGGCTTCGATGCCGCCTGTAATGAGTTGATTCGTCCCGCGCATCGTTCCGATTGCGCCTGAAAGATAAAGCGTGTTTCCGACTTTCACTGCGTCAGAATACGGGCGATTCAAATTTTTTCTTTCCTCGGCAATGTAATAATTGACCGAAGAAATTTTACCCAGGTCTTTTGACTGCGGTTTAATAAAATTTCCTTGCTCTGCGACAAGACGCCAGCGCCCGTTTTGTTTGATCCAAACGGCGGTGTATCGTTCATTGATTTCCAAACTTTTGCCTTTAAATTGACCTTTTGCCGTAAAACGACCGGTCATCACCGCCATATTGCCGTAAACGCGCACTTTTACTTGATCGCTTGTACCCGATTCGAGCTTCAAATCGCCGGAACGCGCGAAAGCCAATTGTTGGGCTTTGTCCCGAACTTCGCCGTCCTGGTTTGTATAAACGAACTCATCGGCAAAAATTTTGTCGAGCACGTTAGCGTCGCCTGCAACAATCGCCGCGTCGTATTCACGATTAGCTTTTAATAATTCTTGTTCGATTTTAGGATTGACTGCCGCACCGCTCGCCGTTTGCGCCGGGGCGGTTTGAAAAGTGGTAAAAATAACTGCGAGTCCAATTAGGATTTTTTTCATATTAAATTTCCTCAAACGGCGGTTTTTCTCATTAAAGCCGATTACTCTTCGTCTTTCGGCAATCGCTCGCCGTTATAAACTGCGTGCGCGCATTCAATGAATAAATCGAGGTAATAATCTCTCACCGCGTCCGGCTCAAGGGCTTTGTTTTCCTTTTCGGCGATGAATTTCATTAACTCAAGCGCCACTTCTTCGCCGGTTTCGATTCTGATCGGCTGCGTTTCCTGGCTCATAATCTCTCCTTGATGTAGCTGACGATGTTTTCTTCATTAAAAAAAAGTCGAGTTTTCACTCGTATAATTTGCTTAAAATTGTGCGCCATTTGGGATTGGATAAAATATCAGTACTGTCGCTAAATTGGTCAATGCTGCCGATGAGCGGTTTTTCCGCGATAAGTTTAACCGCCGGATCGCTAATGCATTTGCAAATTTCGTCGGCGAATTTTCCGTGCAAATGAATCACCAGAAAAGGGCGGCTGAAAAAATTATCAACTTTTGCCGAAATCGGCTCGGTGATTTCAAGTCGGTTGTGCATTAAGGCGACATATTGGTAAGCCTTCGCCAAAAACTTTTCGCGCTCCTGCCAACTTTCCGCCGACAGCGCTTTTTTGAAAATCGGCGACAAATCTTCCGCACATTCTAGCTCGGAGAACGCTTTGCCGAACCACTTCGGGTAAGGCGCGTATCGTTTTTCCATCAAAAAACAAAGCCGCATCAAATCGCGCACCAAACGTGCAGCAATAATCGCGGAACCGATTTCGTCGTCCACAATTCCGGCGCGTCCCATCAAATGCTCTTCCTGACCGATTCGATTCCAGCCGGAAGCAAGCAGATAAAGCCAAACATCGTGCGGATAATAATCGAATTGCGCGAGTGTTTTTCGCAAATCTAACGAATCGTGATAAATCGAACCCGACGTGATCGCCCTCAATTTCTGTTCGGGAAACGTCAGCCAATCGGCAGCTTCAATGGGCGCGCGCAAATCGAGATTCAAATAATCCAGAAAAAATCCGCGAATCGTCAAAATCTTGATGCGATGATTGACCGAGCCGCTTTCGATTTCTTCAAGCAATTGAGTGCCGTTATCTTTCAAATCGGGCAAACCGAAATTTGTCGAAAACCCAAGAAATCTAAACGGCAATTTGCGGCTCAACACATTGCTGATAGATTTTTCATAACAAACGAAATCGCCCTCTTCAAGAAAAAGCATCAACCGCGCTCCCCAATCGTGGTCTGCGGACATTTCCGTATCAAAGCCCAAAACTTCCGAACCATCTCCGATGAGCGCGGCACTGTAACGCAAACCCGGAAAATCCGCGTCGAGAATCGGCTTGACCGCTTCAAGATAAAATAATCGGCTTAATTCAAGACCGGGAATGAAATTTGCCATAAAGTCGTCGTTCAAACATCGAGCCGCATAAAAAGCATATTTCGTGTGAATCGTGCGCCGAGCCGTTCATAAAATCGAATTTCGTCTTTGTTCGGCGCATAAACCGACTAAAACAATTGCGTTCCGCCCGCCGCGAGGCAAATTTCGCTTGCCAAACCCTTCAAAGCTTTGCCGATTTCGATAAATTCTGCGGCTAATTTTCCGATGCTTTCCGCATCTCGGGCTTTTGCGGGGCGAATGATAAATTCCATTTCAGAAGAATCCATTTATAATTCGATCCAATAACGCGAAATCTGTTTGCCGCTTCTGTCCGAAATTTCGTAACCGGCGAGCTTGCCGCGATTTTTCTCGATAATTTTTGCCGAACCCGTATTGTCTGTGTCACAGGTTACCAACAATTTTTTCAAACCCAAATTCTTAGCTTTTTCGAGCGTTAATGCAAGAATCAGCGTGCCATAGCCTTTGCGCCTCTCAGACGGGCGAACAGCGTAGCCGATATGTCCGCCTTCGCGTTCAAGCGCGGGCGTGAGCCGGTGGCGCAATCTGCTGCTCGCAACTATTTTGCCGCTGTCAACGAGCCAAAATTCAGTTTGCGGTACAAGATGGGGCTTTAGATCAATGCCGAGAGAGTATTTTGAAGCTTGTTCGAGATAAGCGGAAAAGTTTTCCAAAGCCGATTTATAACGTTCATCCCCCGCTGCTTGAAATTCTTTAGCCATTGTCAAAAACTCTATTTCCAAATCAGCGGTCGGCTCGATTAAATTAATATTTTGTCGAATCATCCGTTAAATTTGCTTTTCCGTAAATCTTTCGCCCACTCAATAAATCCGGGATAAATTTTTTCCAGGCGCTGTAAACCGGCTTCCATATTAACGGAATCTTTCTCACTGGCTGGAAATGCATTTTTCATTTCCGTGATAAACGAGAATCCCTTTTTCTTATAAACTCGCGCGACCATCCGCAGAAGCTGCGCTTGATACCATCCATAATTTTCCGCGCCGACGCGGGTTGATAAATTGTTCAAATCTGCGAGTGAAGTGTGTTTTGGTTTAATTCCCGCAATAAGAGCTTCGTGCAAAGCGAAAAACAAACGGGCTGTTTTCGGATATTTTTTACTCAGAAAAGCATAAGCGAAATAATGAGCGAGAAATTCGCGCAGCCACGGATTTGTCGCATGAATGCCGTATTCGTCAACGTAGTTATGCCCGATTTCGTGAAACCCAATCAGGTTAGGCATCTTTTCCGCCGCTTCTTCGTAACTCAATTTGTTTGCTTTAATTACTTTGAGAACAAATTCCGGCGCGGTTGATTTTACGCTGAGAACGTTTTTGGTTGGTTGATTGTTAGCTGTAGCGGGAATGAAAACGATATTCGGCGGCGTTGACGAAAGCGGAATACCGTATGGCACACTGAACGGCTCAAGTCCCGAAGGTTTTTCCATTTCAAGCATAAATATATCGCGCCGCTGCATTGTGTTAACGACGCGATTCCATTGCTGCTCGTCAAGAACGGCGAGCGTGAAATGCATTTTCACTTTTAATTTATTGTTAAAATACAACATCATATCTTCCAGCATCGAACGCAGTTCCAAAGCCTTCTTTTCATATTGCGGGCTATAATAAACCGTAATTTTGTTGGTGGAAGAATGATTTTTTGCAGCTTCCCGGACGCGCTGTAATAAAGGCTTCTGTTGCGCCTGTGTGGAATTACCGCAAAACAAAATTAAGATAACAAAAGAAAGAAAAAATATTTTGACGGAAAAGATTAATTCAAGTGTTTTTGATTGTTGAATCATCATAACCTTTCCGAATTATCATTTACTATTTGCCGACAATTTCCCAAAATCGCTCGTCATCGCGTATCCAATCAAAATCGGAATCAGTTTTTGCCAGAAGTTTTATGGACGAACCTCGTTCAACTGCCAACTTCAAATACTTTAAGGCTTCGTCTTTTTCTTCCAAAATCGCATTCAGGCAAGCAAGATTGTAAAAATCGTCTTCCTTTAATATGGCTCTGGCTTTATCAGCATATTTCTTTGTTTCTTCGGAATTACCTTTTCTTTTATAAATTCCTGCTAGACTTATCAGGGGATCGGCGTATTTTTCATCAACTTTAGCCGAGGTCTCAAATGCTGTTTTTGCCTCCTCAATTTTGCCTTGTTTAAAAAGCATGTTACCAAGATTATGATAAGCATTTGCATTTTGAGGATTTAGTTCAAAAGCTTTTCTATAACATTCTTCAGCTTCTGTCCGACGGTTTTCATCTATAACAAGCAAGATACCCAAGTTGTTATAAGCGTATGAATGTTCGGGATTTAATTCAATAGCTTTCCTATAGCATTCTTCGGCTTGCATCTGACGATTTTCACCTTTAGAAAGCAAGATTCCTAGATTATAATAAGCATCTGCATCTTGAGGATTTAGTTCAATAGCTTTTCTATAACATTCTTCAGCTTCTGTCCAACGACTTTCATCTTTGTCTAGCAAGACGCCAAGATTGTTGTAAGCCTCTGCATATTGAGGGTTTAGTTCTATTGCTTTTCGATTATGTAGTTCGGCAAGAGTAAAATCGCCATCATCATATGCTTTATATGCTAGAACAAAATAATCAGAGGCTGAAAGATTTTTGGAATATTTTTCTTTTTTCAGTTCCTCAGCATATTCATTCAAAGGTTTTCGAGAATAGCGCTTGTTAAATTCTATAATACGTGTGACTAAATCATCTTTGCGTTTATCGAAACTTTCGACAAGTGTTTCAACAGTAAACCCTGTTATATCTGCAATCTCTTTGAATAAGTCATCAAAACCATTTATCTCAATCAATTTCCCGTTCTTGCTTTGCACCAAATCCAAAACGTCCGTGTCAGGCGGATAGCCTTTGACATAACACCAGTAAAAACCATTATTCTCGGAAACGTCTTTAAGCAACCCCATAATCGTTTTGTCGCCGCCGGAATAACCGACAACGATTAATCCGAAATTATCCAACACACTTCGCACCTGCCGTTCCATATTCAGATTGCTAATGAATTCCCGCGAATCTCGGACAGGATTTTTGACTGCATTTGATTGGGCGTGCATTTCGTCGGCGGTGTTGACGATGTTTGAATAAAGGTAATCGCCGTGAAGCTTCAATACTTTGGAATGCGGCGAATTAACCTTCATTTCCGAAGCTAAAATGCCGTAAGCATAAACAATCGGGCGATTTCCAGTGAAAGTTGTCGAAGCGATATAAACCAAATCATCAAAATTTGTTGTAACTATCGTGTTGATATAATTTCGCAACAGCAAATCTGACAAAACCAAATAACCGAAAGAAGGTTCGACACTTCTTCCTGTCAGCGGATCTCTGGCACAAATGGATTCGATAAATCTTTGTCTGTCGCTTTTTGTAGAGTAAGATTTTTCAAAGAGACAGCCGTATTCCTCTTTTCCATTTTTGTGCCAGCTTTGATCTTTTAGCCAAGCGTTTTTTCTTTATCGTTTGGGAGTTCGTGACAATGAATTTCAAAGATTTTACTTTTGAAAAGCTGCATCATCTCGCCCGCTAAAATAACGCCTGATTCTTTGGAAGCGCCCGCGCCAAGAAAAAAAGCCAAATGCGGGTTGCGCCTCGCCGGAGCGTCATCCGCTTTTGGATCGCCGATATAATCGTCAACTTCTTTGATTCTAAAAGCTAATTCTCTGACTGTTATTGATTCGACATCCGAAATGGTGAGTTTCTTCTTTGCCATCTTTTGAGATTTCTCCTGAATTTCACCCTAATAATTTATCTTAATACACACATTCTTCTCTTCCGTGAAAAATCGAAGAGCCTCGAAACCACCTTCGCGCCCTACGCCCGAATTTTTCATTCCGCCAAAAGGAGTTCGCAAATCTCTCAGAAGCCACGAATTTACCCAAATGATTCCGCTTTCCAGCTTTTCTGCGACGCGGTGCGCTCTGGAAAGATTTTCCGTCCAAACCGTCGCCGACAAGCCGTATTCGACGCTGTTGGCGTAATTCAAAACTTCCGCTTCGGTTTCAAAAGGCTGAATCGTCACGACCGGACCAAAAATCTCTTCCTGATTTGTGCGGCATTCGCAAGAAAGATTTTCAATCACCGTCGGCTCGACGAAATAACCGTCTCGGCATCTGCCTTCGAGCTTTGTTTGTTTGCCGCCGCACAAGATTTTGCCGCCTTCGCTTTGCGCCAAATCAATGTACGACAGAATTTTTTCCAGATGCGGCTTGGAAACGACAGCGCCAATGTTTGTTTTTTCATCGAGCGGATCGCCGATTTTTAATTGCAAAACTCGTTCGACAAAATCATTTTTAAATCGCTCATAAAGCGGTTTTTCGACAAAAACGCGCGAGCCGCACAAGCAAATCTGACCTTGATTTGAAAACGAAGAGCGGACGGTTGTCGCCAGCATTTCCTCGTAATTGCAATCGGCGAAAATGATGTTCGGATTTTTGCCGCCCAATTCGAGAGATAATTTTTTAAACTTTGGCGCGGCTTCCCGCGCAATCCATTCGCCCGTTTTCGTGCCGCCGGTGAATGAAATCGCTTTTATGTCTTTGTGTGTGACAATCGCCGCGCCAGCTTTTGTTCCCAATCCGTGAATGATGTTTAAAACTCCGGCGGGCAAACCGGCTTCGATGCAAATTTTTGACAGCAAATAAGCCGTCATCGGCGTGATTTCCGAAGGTTTTGCCACAACACAGCAACCGGCGGCGAGCGCGGGCGCGATTTTCCACGAAAATAAATAAAGCGGCAAATTCCAGGGCGAGATACAGCCGATGACGCCAAGCGGGTGGCGCAGAGTGTAATTTATCGCCTGTCCGACGGTTTCGTGCGCTTCGCTCGCAAAATGCATTGCGGCGGTCGCGTAAAATTTAAAATTTGAAACCGCGCGAGGAATATCAACGCTTCGCGCCAAACTTTTCGGCTTGCCGTTGTCAACGCTTTCGGCTTCGGCGAGTAAATCCAAATCGCGCTCGATTAGCGAAGAAACCCGCATTAAAAAATCGTGTCTCGTTTCGGCGCTCATTTTCGACCAAACCGGAAAAGCGTTTTTTGCCGCCGCAACAGCGCGCGAAACGTCTCGTTCGTCCGAATCGGGAATCAAGCTGTAAACTGCGCCGGTTGCGGGATTAAAATTATCGAGATATTCGCCGGAAAGGGGCGCGACAAGCTCTCCGTTAATATAATTTTCTAGTTTTTGCATCGCTCAAATTTAAATTTGATGTTTTTTATTTTCTCGCGCAATCGAATACAAAATCGTTTTGATTTGAAACGGCGTCAGCGTCGGATTTGCTTCGAGCAGCAATGCGATGATTCCGACAATATGCGGGCAGGCAAAGCTATTACCCGTGAGCTGCCGATAACCGCCGCCCGTCCAAGCCGTCCGCACATTGACGCCGGGCGCGACCAGTTCGATTGGCTCGCCGTAGCGAAACGAAAAATCGAAAGCGTTTTGCATCTCGCCCTTGACGACCGAAATCAGAGAGGACGAAAAAATCGAAGGAAATGACGGCTGCGGCAGATTGTTTGCCGCTGCAACGACGATACAGCCCGCTTGATAAGCGCGGTCGAGCAAATCCCGGAGCGGTAAAACGTATTGCGGTTTCGTCGTTCCGAGCGACAAATTGATTACGCGAAATTTACGTTTGATGGCGTATTCGAGTCCGGCGAGAAATGCGAAACCCGCGCCGGTTGAATTTGCGCCCAAAACTTTAATGCTGTAAAGCTCAGCTTCGGGCGCGATATGCGCAATGATTCCGGCACAAGCCGTGCCGTGTCCGGCGGCGTCGCCTGTGTTTGATTCATGAAACGAAACTTTGTTTCCTTCGGCGACGGCTTCGACCGATTCTTTGATTTTACCAAGCAAATCAGGATGCGCCGCGTCAATTCCGCTATCAATCACGGCGATTTGCACGCCTTGCCCGGTTCGCGTCCGCCAACCGTCCGCAATCAGAAAATCCGGTTTGTCTTCCAGAACAAACATCAATTTGATTTAAAAACTAAGAAAACTTTCATTAGATTCGCCGCTCTTTGAATAACGCGCGAATGTTTCGAGAATTTCACGACAAAATTTTCGTTCGGTTTCGCCGCGCGACGCGATTTCTCTGACCAGTAGCGCAAGCTCTATCATTTCGCGGTGGTCCGGCGTGGTTCGCAAATTGTTTAGCCAATCGCGCATGTCGCCTTCTTTTTCGAGACGATTACAAAGATTCTCAACCAGCGCCGCCGATTCGTGGGCGTCAACGAGCGACGAAATCGCTTCGGCATAAAACGCGGCGGTGTCCATTTCTTCCGGCGTAAACGGAGCAAATGGCGGCTCGCCGATTCGATTGACGTATTCCAAAACGCCGATCACCTCGCCGTTAAACCTGAGCGGCGTGGCGAGAATCGTTTGCGTCGAATATCCGGTTTGGCGGTCAACTCCGGCGTAAAAATTTGTGTCCTGCCCGACATCCGCAACGGCAATCGGCTGACCGGAAGAAAAAACGAAACCGGCAATTCCTTTGCCCGAAGGAATCCGCATTCCGCGCAATTTGTCGGCTACTTCGCCAATCGCCGCGAGAAAACGCAAATCTTCGGTTTCTTCGTCGCGCACAATGATTGACGCTTCGTCCGAATCCATCGCTACGGCTGACAATTCCAGCAAATGCTCAATCGAACGCAGCAGCGGAGCGGTCAGCGCGTTTGCCGCGTCGAGCGTTTCAATTTGTCGGCGAAGCCGAGTTTTTCCATTGTCTTCCATATCGAACTCCGTGTTGAGGTTTGATTTTAGTGCGAAGCGGCAAAAATTAAAAGAAATAAAGGTGGAAAAAAAGTTGAATTTGCCGTATTAAAATAGCAAGTAAAAAGAGAACTGATGAAAACAGGCAAGCGACGCTCTGGAGAAAGACGGCGAGTTTTTCGTTTAAAAGCAAACCTCGCAGCAAGTTATTGCGGAGCTTGTCGCAAAGATTTTCCGATGCTCAAACATTTATTGGCAGCCGCGATTTTATTTTCAACCGCCGCCTTTGCGTCCGCTCAAAACCAACAAATTGGGCAGCCGACAAACATCAACGACGCATTTTATCTGAAAACCGGCGTTTCTTTTGAAGCCTCGACGGTTCGCTCGCGAAAAGTCGTTACCGCCACCAAAGAAATCAGCGGCGATTTTTCCGAAGCAGTTCAATTGATTAAGCAAAATTATGTCGGCGGCGAAAAACTAAATGATGAAAAACTGACCAAAACGGCGATTGAGGGAATGCTCAAATCGCTTGATCCGCATTCGTCTTACTACGACCGTCGAGAATACGCCGAGCTGCAAAACGAGCAGCATTCGGAATATTTCGGTATCGGCACGACAATCGCCGCCTTTAAAAACGGAAATCAGAGCGGAACCTTCATCGTTTCCACTTTTCCGCGTTCTTCGGCTTTTCGCGCCGGTTTGCGGTTCGGCGACAAAATCTTAAAAATTGACGGCGCCAGCGTCGCGGATTCTTCGGTTACGGAAATCAAAAAGAAAATTCGCGGCGAGCAGGGAACAGTTGTGCGTTTAACAATCGAATGCGCCGCAACCGGACGAATCGAAACAATCACGCTGCGCCGCGAGCCTATCGCCCAGCCTTCGATTCCCGACGCTTACATTTTACAAGACAAAATCGGCTACATTGATTTGTCCGGCGGTTTTAATTTTACGACGAGCGACGAATTGGATGTGGCGCTCGAAAATCTAAAAAGGCTGGGCGCTGCATCTCTGATTCTGGATTTGCGCGATAATCCCGGCGGATTGGTTGAACAAGCCGTGCGCGTCGCGGAAAAGTTTTTGCCGCCCGGAAAAACGATTCTTTCGCAGCGCGGACGCGAGGATTCCGGGCAGAGATTTTGGCAATCGAATAAAGCCGATTATGTGAAATTGCCGCTTGTCGTTTTGGTCAACGAAAACACCGCTTCGGCTTCCGAAATTGTGGCGGGCGCGCTGCAAGACCACGACCGCGCACTTCTGGTCGGCGAAACGACATTCGGCAAAGGCTTGGTGCAAAGCGTCCTTGATTTGCCGGGCGGCAGCGGTTTGACTCTGACGGTCGCGCGATATTTCACGCCTTCGGGAAGAAGCTTGCAGCGCGCTTATTCAAATTCCGGCACTTACGAATATTACGCCCGCAAACAAAATTCGGAAAATCAAGCTCAATTTGTTTCCTACACCGATTCGGGGCGAAAAGTTCTTAGCGGCTGTGGAATCACGCCGGATGAAATTGTTAAAAAGGCGGAAAATTCCGAAGCAAACGCAAAACTGCAAAATGCCGCTTTTTTCTTTGCCAAAAAGCTGGCTAACGGACAAATCAACGGTTTTGAGAGATTTGTTCAAAAACAACCGACTCAATTCGGCAAACGCATTCAATTTAATGAATTTTTGATTGATGACGAGCTGTTTCGGGAGTTTAGCCGTTTTGCATCGGAAAATAAAAGCTGGAATTTGAATTTAGAGAAAATTGAAAAACATCGCAGTTTTGTTGTCGAGCAGCTTCGATATTTTCTGGCAAATTCGTTTTACGGCTCGATTTCCGCTTATCAGGTTTTGATAGAAAAAGACCCGCAAGTTCTCACCGCTGTTAAATCATTCCAACAGGCTAAAAATCTTGCGGCTGTTAATAGTAAATGATGTGGTTAAGCCTCGGACATTTCTACGTTTTGAGTTTCAGAATTATCTTCCACTTTTAATCTGCATTTTCTGCCTGTTAACTCATCCAGAGTCAAGAAGTTAGAGACACCGAAAATATGCCTTTTTATCGGTAAAAGAAATTAATTTCACAAGCAGTAAAATCGTTGACTTTGGATAACACAAAGCGTAGAGTTAAGCCACTTTCGACTTCAATAAGTAACAAAATACTCAAAAATTAAAAGGAAAATCTTATGAAAAAAAACAAAATGCTAATTCTAGCAGTGTCTTTAATTTTAGTAACAATACTTTTCGTATCTTTAAATTTTAACCTGCAAGAACAAGGAAAGGTAAAGGCACAAGATGATAAAAAGCCTAAAAAGACTAAAGCCCAAGAACAAGATGATATTGCTACACCTAAAGTTTCTTACGAAGATTTACAAAACAAAAATACAGATAAAACAAGTAAGCGTGGGCGTAAAAACGAGAAGCACAATAATTCACATTGGGTGTTAAAACCTGAATCAGCGTTTGATGTTGGTGAGGCAATACGGTATGTCGAAACATCAATCTCAGATATTCCTGCTCAGGAAAGCAATCTCATTTTACAAGGAACGGTAGGGGAGGCACAGGCATTTTTATCTAACGATAATTCTGGAGTGTATTCCGAATATGGGATAAGTGTGGAAAATGTTCTTAAGAACAATACAAACGTAAGTTTGAATGTTAACGATTTTATTAAAGCAGAACGCGACGGAGGCATTATTATCTATCCTTCGGGCAAGGCTGTGCGTTATAGAATCGCTGGTTTAGGCTCTCCAGCAAAAAATAGCAAGTATATATTTTTCCTAAAAAAAATGGATGAAGATACTTATCAGATTTTAACTGCTTATGAAATACAGGAAGATAGGGTGATTCCACTTGACGGTGCAAGATTAAATCTTAGTGGAAATGGAAAATCCGTCTTTGACCAGCACATGGGCGAGGATGTTCAATCTTTTACTAAACAAGTCCAAGAAAAAATTAAAAACTTACCTCAATAAATTAGAGGAAAATTATGGATAAATCACGATTAAAATTAGTAAGTATCGCCCACTGTTTAATCATTTGTTTGTTTGCTTTAGTTCCAAGCAATGCTTTTTAACAACCGTGTGGTCCAAACAATAGTCCAGGTTCAGCAGCTAAGGGATGGATTGCAGATGATGTAAATGTATACATTGATTCAGCAATAACAGACCCTACTAAAAGGAGTAAAATTCAAGAATCATTTAATATTTGGAACGCAGCAAAAACGGAAAACTATTCGTTTACTACATTTAAATTCATATTAACACCGCCTCCAACTAATACAGGCGTTAAGGTTATTCACCAAACTCCTCAAACGGGAGGCAGAGCGTTGGTTGATACTTTTATGAATGATGCTACAGGATACACGCGAAATGCTAATATATATTTAAGTCCGGGTGTAGCCTTGTCTGCTGCTGTAATTGAAACAATGGTTCATGAAATTGGTCATACATTTGGTTTAACACATTGTGGAACGTGTGATCCTCCTACAACTGTTATGGCAACGAAAATCCAATATACCCTCGATAATGACGTAATCGGAAGAGCAACAGCGCCTACATACTGCGATAATTTAGTCATTAAATGTAAGTATGGATTTTGTTCAACAGATGGTGGTGGAGGCGGAGGTGGCGGAGGTGGCGGATGTGTAGGCGGTGGGACAACAGTTTCTACGGGTGGTTCGTTTTGTAGTTCTGGTACGTATTGGGATGATTGCCAGCAATGTTGTGCGGATTTAAGTGGACAATGTTTTTCTCCGATTATCATAGACATCGCTGGAAATGGCTTTAATCTGACCGATGCCGCAAACGGAGTACGTTTTGATATTGACGGCAATGGCATAAAAGAACAACTTTCCTGGACTTTTGCTAATTCAGACGAAGCGTGGCTTGCGCTTGATCGTAACGGAAACGGTTTGATTGACGACGGCAAAGAATTGTTCGGCAACCACACGCCGCAGCCTGCTCCGCCCGCAAGCGAAAAGAAGAATGGTTTTCTTGCGCTTGCCGAATACGACAAAGCTGAAAACGGCGGAAACAACGACGGACAAATTGATGCCGGAGACAGCATTTTTACCAACCTGCGTTTATGGCAGGACGAGAATCACAACGGTATATCAGAACCAAGGGAACTTCATACCGTATCATCATTGGACGTGGCAAAATTTGAACTCGATTATCACAAATCAAGGCGAACTGACGAACACGGTAACAGATTTAAATATCGTGCGAAGGTATGGGATGCAAACAACGCAAGAGTCGGACGCTGGGCTTGGGATGTTTTTCTTTTGAAGGGAAATTAGTCTTTCTATAGTTCTAAAAACTGAAAAGCCGCCTGATTAAAGGCGGCTTCTTTTTTATTGTTTCATTGTTATCAAAGAAATCTTAGCGCCGGTCGGATCGTCAATCACGCAAAAGCGTCCGACATTTGGAATATCCATTGGCGGAACACAGATTTTGCCGCCGAGATCAAAAACGCGGCTTGCAACATCGTCAACGTTATCAACGGCGATATAAGACATCCAATGCGATTTCATCGGTTCGCCCGATTGTTCTTTGCATTCGCTCGTAAATTGATACATTCCGCCGAGCAATCTTTCGCTTGTGCCGAATTCGGTGTATTCAAAACCGGGAACGGCGTCGCTCGTCTTTAAATTCCAGCCGAGCAATTCGGAATAAAACTTTTTCGCCTCTTCGACATTCGTCGAGCCTAATTCCATCCAGCAAAACGTTCCGTGTTCTGCGGCATAGCTTTGTTTTGTTTCTGCCATTTTTCTCTCTCCTGTTTGTTGTCGGGTTAAGTTGAAATGTTCAAAAAATGCTGTTCCTTCGTTTTCCGATTTATGCGGATTGCGATTGCGGCATACAGCTTTCCATTCGTTTTTCCACTTCTTCGGGCGTAACATCTTCAATATGCGTGCCGATCCACCACTGATTTCCGAATGCGTCTTTAACGCTGCCGCTGCGGTCACCGTAAAATTGATCGGTGGGTTCTTTGAGCGCTTCGGCACCGGCTTTGAGAGCGCGTTGAAAAACGGTGTCAGTGTCTTCGACATAAAGATGAAGAAGGTTTGGAATTGCAGGAAAATCGGCGTTCGCTTCCGAAACCATCACCATTGAATTCCCGATTTTAACTTCCGCGTGAGCGACTGTTTCATTAGGATTATTCATCCGAAAACTTTCTTCGGCGTTGAATGCTTCGCGTAGAAAATCAATTAGTTTTGCTGCGTCTTTGACGATTAAAAAGGGCGTCACCGTGTGATAGCCTTCAGGAATTGGTTTGACTGACATTTTTTTTGTTCTCCTCGAATTTTTTTTTGGTTTTGATTGAAACGTACAGAAAGCTCAGACATTTTCGCTTTGTAAATTCGTCGCTTCTGCCTTTGTATAAAATGAAACCGCTGCCTTTTCGTCTGGCGTCTTTCATTTTTGAATTCATTAGAAACGCTTCCTTATTTAAAATTTAAAAACTGAGGATAGTTGAGGGATAAAAAAAGCGTTGAGCAAATCTTTGCTCAACGCTTTTGGTTTTTCTTAATTAGCTGACGCGGCGTAAACCGTTGCGGTTATTGTGTTGTGCCGCACCCGCTTCTTGCTGCATCGTTTGCAGATGTCCGATAAAAGCGGAAGCCGCTTTTTTCGATAATTCATCAGTTTTGCAGCCCGCGACCGATTCGCATTCCTGATCAACGTCAACTCCACTTTCGCGCCCGAGCGCGCGAATCATTCCGAGCTGTTTCGGCGTCACCAAATCCTGTAAGGATTTAGCCACCGGATTTTGCGGCATTGCATTGCCGTTCTGATTCGCCGTCGCGCCTTCGCGTTCGATCACGTCGGATTCGCGGCGATACAATTCACGGGCGATTCCGAATTTAACCGCAGCGCGTTTCAACGCGTCGTGTTCGGCTTTTTTGATGCCCAGCTCGCTTTCCGAAGAACCCGTTCCGATTCCTTCGCGCGTCACGCCGTCAATCGTAATCGCGGCTGTCACGGCAATAACATCGCCGATTTGTTTGATGTCTCGAATCGTGTGCGACCAATGCGGCGCAACGCGGTCGAGAATGTCTGCGACGGTGTGCCACTCGACGTAATCAACCATATGCACGTTGCCGTTGCGGTCGCGCCAGCCTTCGCGCTGTTTGACGACTTCGGTGTCAATTCTTTGTTTCAATGCGTGCAAAGTTTGCGCGAACGGCATTGAAATAACATTTGAATTTTCAGATTCCTGATTTTCCGTTTCGACGAACGGAACTGCTTTGATATTTTCCTTTTTCATTGTTTTACCTTTCGTGTCCGCGAACTGACGAATTTGGGCTTGGCGGTTCGCAATCGCTTCCCGCGCTTCAACTTGTCCGACGGTTGAAGCATCAACCGCAATTTCGTTTTGTTCCTGTTCAGCACGTCTGGACTCAAGTTTAACGCCAGCTCCAACGGTTGATTCGTTGTCACTTTCGTTTTCGACTCGACGCGCCTCAGATGCGTTTTTCGTTTCATTTACCTCTTGCTCTTCTATTGCAGCCGCCGCAACCGGAACAACCGGTTTGAGCGGCGCGGGTTGATTCGCCGCAGGCTCTGTGTTTTTAGCCAACAGCGAAAACTTGACGGCGAGAATATGCTCGCAGCGAAACGCAGCGTTTTCGACAACATTTTCTTCAAATTCAAGGCACGTGCAGCGCACTTTCGCGTTTTCATCGCGCCAGACTTCGTAAGATTGCTGTTTGTTTCGCAAACCGGGCGTAGCAACTCGAAAACGGTCGCCGTCGCGGGTCACTAAACCCATTGCCGCGATTGCCTGCGCGCGTTTCTCGCGCATCTCAATTGAATTTTTCGTAACTGTTTTCGTTGCCATTTCTCGTTCTTCCTTGTTTAAATCTTTCTTATCTATTGTGTTTGAACCGGATAATTGTTTTATTCGTTTCATCTATGAAACAGTGTACCACGTTCTTTGTTCTGTTGCAAGAGTGAAACGAAGTGTTGCACTCAAAATTTTTTTGTGCTAATTTTAATTCGGTAAATGAAGAGTTTGCCGCTTTAAGTTTAATAAAAAGCAGTAAACCAGGGAGTAAAACAATGGCAGCTACAAAAAACGGAAGTTTTATCAACACCAAAGAATTGGGACGCGCAATCAAGCGCAAACGCGAAGAAATGGGTTTATCATTGCGCGACGTGGCAACTGAGACGCAGGTTTCGGCTTCGACGCTTTCGCGGATCGAAAACGGAACGGGCAAACCCGACGCCGACAATATCGCGCGTTTAACGACATGGCTCAATATGCCCGTAGATCGGGTGATGAAAAGAAACGGCGGAAACGACGGCGCAGCCGAGCCGGTAATTTATTACCCGCACGAATCAACGCCTTCGATTATCGAAGCGCACTTGCGCGCCGACCGTAATTTAACGCCGGATACGGCGCGCGCTTTGGCTGAAATGTTTCGTGTCGCTTACACGCAATTCAGCAAACCGGGCGAAGAATAAAAAAAAAACCAGAAATTTTTGGACTGAGTGAGCTTTTTTTGGCTCGCTCAGTCCTTATTTTGTCTTTTGTGGTAATGTTTTGTTGTGGAAACCGCCGATTTGCCGCCAACCAGCAAAGGCAGACAATATGAACTCCGCGCGCTCGGTTTGCGCGATTTCGCGGGTTTGAAAAGGCTCGACGAGCCTTTGAATCCGTTTGATTTGGCGCGATATGCCAAACTCGAAGTCGTGCAATTCGATGCTATCAAGGATTTGCTTTCGCCGGAAACGCTGGATCATTTGCTCGGCGCGGGAAGCAATAAATGGTCGGGCGGCGCTAGCGGAATTCCGCTGCCGAACGGCAGAAAGCTCATTATTTTAAATCCGACGCATTCGCCCGCACGTCATCAGGCGACTTTGATGGAAGAAATTTGTCACGTTTTTCTCGGACATAAACCTTCGCGTTTGGAAATTAAAAATCAAAACAAAAAAGGCGAAGAAATCGCCCGCGATTATGATGAAGCGATGGAGGAAGAAGCGTATTCAGTAGGCGCGGCGGCGCTTGTTCCTTATGCGGGTTTGCGGGATTTCGTCCGCGCCGGAAAAACTTCTCGCGAAATTGCCGGGCATTTTAACGTCAGCCGCGAATTGGTTGAGTACCGTATGAAAGTTTCGCGGCTGTGGAAGCTCTACACTGAAACGGTCGGGACAAAAATGGAAGAATTTGAGTAATATTGTCTTTGTTTTCGATTTTATTTGTAAGCAATGATTGAGCAAACCGTAGAAATCACGATTCCGAAACAAAAGCTGACCGTCGTTGACAAGCTCAGAATGCTGCTCGACATTACAAAGGAAATCAGTCGTTCCTTGAATTTGGAAGACCTGATGAAAATGGTGATGGACACGCTCGGCTCTCTAATTCCAAACGACGCGGCGGCGATTTATCTTTTGGAGAAAGACCAGAGCGGCGCGTTTCGGTTTCGCACCGAGTCTTTGCGCGGTTATGAAGTCGAAGATTTAGCCGACATCAAGTTGCAGCCGGGCGAAGGAATTGTCGGTTATGTAGTGCAGTCGGGGAACCCGGTTTTGGCAAATGACGTGCGGGAAAACGACCATTATTATGTCGCTCGTCAACATACGCAATCCGAGCTTTGCGTACCGATTATTTCAAACGACGAAGTAATCGGCGTTATTAATCTCGAAAATGATGAGCCGAACGCTTTTGAAGAAGATGATTTGCAAGTGCTTTCGCTGCTCGCTTCGCAGGTTGCGACAATTGTCGAAAAGGTTCAGCTTCACGAGCATTTGATTGAAAAAAAGCGTCTGCAAGGTCAATTGGAAGTCGCGCGCGAAGTTCAACTTGAGCTTTTTCCAGACCACGACCCGCATTTAGTCGGTTTTGACATCAGCGCCTACAATTTTCCGACCGAGCAGGTTTCAGGCGATTATTACGATTGGGTGCGGATTTTTGAAGACCAAATCGGAGTCGTGATTGCGGACGCATCGGGCAAAGGAATTCCCGCTGCGTTGTTGATGGCTTTCCTGCGGGCTACTTTGCGCGCGGCGGCTCACGTCGGTTACGCGCCGCACATTTCACTGACAAAAGCGAATTATTTATTGTGGGAATCTATCGAAAATAACCAATTCGTGACCGCGATTTACGGCATTTTAGACGCTACGAACAAGACTTTTGTTTTCGCCAATGCCGGACATAATCCGTTGTTGCTTTTAAAAGAAAACGGAGAAGCGCAATTTATCGAACGCGGCGGTTTGCCGCTCGGAATGTTCCGCGAAACCCGCTATTACGAGCATTTCTTACAGCTCGAAGCCGATCAGATTTTAGTTCTTTACACGGACGGAATTACGGAAGCGATGAACGAAAGCGGCGAAGAGTTCAGCAAAGAGCGACTGGTTGAATGCGTTAGAAGGGGAAAAGAGCTTGAAGCCAAAGAACTGGTTAATTTAATTCATCAGGAAGTAACGACATTTTCCGGCGAAAATACTTTGGAGGACGACGGCACTTTGTTTATCATCAAGACTTCTTAAAGGAAAAAGACCTGCAATTTGCCGGTCTTTTTCTAAATCTAATAAAATCGTCCGAAATCTTAATGCCCTGTAAAGGAGCAGTGGTGATTATCGCCGTTAGGAACCAGCGGCGCGCGATAATTACCGTAATTTATCATTTCGTTTCGTTGCGAAAAAGCGTAAGCGTCAAAACCGTATGCGTCAAGACAATCAGCCAGCTCGCCTGAGTCTTGCAGAAAAATTGCTTCGGTAAAACCGCATTCGGCGCGGATTTCCAGCAGCCGCTCGACTACTTCAATCGGGGCGAAGCATTGAATTGGGTCTTTAAAAGTCGCCATTAAATTCCTTTCTATCCAAAATGCCGTTTTATTTTCGGCGCAATTTTGATGTCTTTCTATAAGTTTAAGTTGTCAAAATCAAACATTGTCTTTATGACAAAACATCTTCTGTAAATTTGCCGACTTATTTGCTGACAAATGTCTTAAATTAAAGTAGAATATTCTTAATCTTCGTAGTTAGTCTCAGGAGAAAATAATGAATTTAAAAAGTAAAGCAATATCTCGAATCGCTTTGGTTTCTGCTTTGAGTTTAGCGACGGTTTCTTCGATTTTTGCTCAGGAAAACCGGGAGCGTCGAAATATTCCAGCGCAAACAGAGCAGGTCTATGTTATTTCAGCTAAAGCCGGCGGAGTCAGTTACGCCACCGGAGCGGTTCGCGTTGACCGGATGGCTACCAAAAAGCAGCACATTTTAGCCAAAGGTGACGAAATCAACGACGGCGACATTATCGCTGTCGGCGAAACCGGAAACGCCGAGATTTTGCTTAATCCCGGTTCGTTTTTGCGCCTCGCAGAAAACACCGACATTCAGTTTGCCGACACGAATTTGGAATCGCTGCTCCTCAAAATGAAAAACGGCAGTGCAGTGATTGAAGCCTCAGCCGTCGGCGGCGAAGGCGGCGCGGACATCCAAATCGTTACGCCGCAATCTACAATTTCGCTTGAAAAATCCGGTATTTATCGCTTGAACGTTACGGCAAACGCAACGGAAGTCTTTGTTTGGAAAGGTGCCGCGACAGCCGGAAACGTAATTGTCAAAGCCGGACGCAAAGCGGTCTTGCAAAAAGGCGCGACAGCCGTTATCGCCAAATTTGATAAAGACGAAAGCCGCGACGCGCTCGATTTGTGGAGCAAGGATCGTTCAAAAGAATTGGCGAAATTAAATAATAAAATCAGAAGCCGTGATTTAACAAGAGCTTTTACCGGTTATTCGAACGGCTTTAACGGCTTTAACGGCTTTAATCGTTTAGGCGGATTTTGGGCTTACAATCGTTTTACCGGAAATTACTGCTATGTTCCCTACGGTTTCGGATATGGTAGTTCGCCCTATGGTTATTCTTATGATCGGGGAATTTATTGGTATTACAATAATTCGGGCAGTTACAATCCGGTGGTGGTTGCGCCCAGAAAAGTAGACGTTTATAATCCTCCGCCTCCGGGTAAACAGGATTTTCCTGTTTACAATCCGCTGCCTGCGCCAGTTTACAACCCACCGGCTGGAGGAGGAAGTGCTCCGCCTCCGGGAAAAAGGGACAACTGATTAAATAAAAAAGCGCGAATAAATATTCGCGCTTTTTTATTTAAACAAAAACGGGAGTATAAAAACCGACGGCACTTCCGCGGGCGCGTTGGTTTTCGGCAAAAACGGTTCGACAATCAGCAGGATTGATTGAACCCCATTGAAAATCGTGTGAATGACCACGCACGGAAGCAAATTTCCGGTCCAGGCTCTGACTGTTGTCAGAACCAAACTTAATAAAAGAATCGCCAAAATCACGCCGTAGCTCGGATAATATTGCGGAACGTGAATTAGCGCGAACAAAAACGTGACGAGCGCGACCGAGCCGACATTTCCGAAAGTACGCCTGAAGGCGGAATACATCACGCCTCGATAAACCGTTTCTTCGACCAGCGGCGCGGTAAAAGTGGCTAAAAAAGCGGTCGCATAAACCGCAGAGCGCGAGCTTCGCAGAATTCTCATCAAATCGTTTTCCGTTTCGCCGAACAAGGAAACGAGCAAGCTTGCCAGCACGAAAAATCCGATTGCTGTGCCGAGACTCGCCCAAAAGCCGAATTTTTCTCCCCAATTCCAGCCAAGCGTTTGCCAGAATGGAAATTTACCGGCGCGCGTCACGACGAGCCAAACCACGCCAATCGTAAAAAAATGCGCCGGAATCGTCGTCAAAATGCTTATCAGCAAAATATTCGGATCGGTTTGTTTTTGAATTACCTCGCCGATTTGCGCCAAATTTATTTTATTTGCCAGAGCATAGACCAAAACCGCAACATTTACGAGAATAACGAGCGCAAAAATGCTGAATAACCAAACGCCGAGAGCGACCAAGCTATTCCAGGGCGGCGAATCGGGATGAATCCAAACCGGCAGATCCGTGCGCGGCTCAGACGTTTCGGGTGAAAGATAATTTTCGTTTTCGATTGATTGATTGTTATTTATTTCCACTTGAAAAATTTACAAGTTAAAAGTCGAAGGTTCAAGATAAATCCGAAAAACTTTCTGTTAACGGTTTGATTTAAATAAAAACTGATATACACTGTAAGCCCGTGAGCCACGCGGGGAAAAATCCAGAAAAACAAGTTTTCGCCATCATTCCGGCGCGTCTTTCTTCAACGCGACTGCCCGGAAAACTCTTGCTTCCGCTCGCCGGAAAACCGCTCGTTTTGCATACGCTCGAACAGGCAAAAAAAGCCGAAAACGTCACGCGCGTAATGGTCGCAACCGACGATGAGCAGATTTTAAACGCGGTTTTAGAAAATGGCGGGGAAGCGATTTTAACCGACAAAAATCATCAAAGCGGCAGCGACCGAATTGCCGAAGTCGCTCGAAAGCTGCCGGAAACCTCAATCATCGTCAACGTTCAAGGCGACGAGCCGCTGATTTCGCCGCGCACAATCGAAAAAGCCGTCGCGGCGATTTTAAAAGACGAGCGCGTTGACATTGCAACGACTTGTGAACCGATTTCGGATTTTAGAGACGTTTTAAGTCAGAATGTTGTTAAAGTCGTAATGGACGAAAACGATTTTGCGCTTTATTTTTCGCGCTCGCCCATACCTTTTCCGCGCGATGCGGCGAAAAAGCATCATTCGCTGGAAAACGCTTTGCGAAACGAGCCGGAATTGATTTCTTTGTTTCGCAAACACACGGGGCTTTATGTTTACCGGCGCGAATATTTATTGAAATTTACGGAATTGCCGCAATCGGTTTTGGAAAAAGCGGAATCGCTCGAACAGCTTCGCGCGCTGGAAAAGGGAGCAAAAATTAAAGTCGTCGAAACCGGCGAAACTTCAATCGGCGTTGACACGGAGGAAGATTTCGAGCGCGTCCGGCGGATTTTGGAGAAATAATGAACGACTGGTACGGATTAGGATTTTTGGTTTTGCTTGTTTTGGGTTCATATCTTTTTTTGCGCCAGTTGAGCAAGCCGAAAAAATTGACGCCCGAAGAATTTGAGCGGCGCGCTGCCGAAGGAACCGGCTTTGCTAAAATCGGAATTTTAGAATTGCAAAAAGTTCTTAATCCGGCTGAAAAGTCATCAATCGAAGTTGTGCAGGATTTAAAGGGCGGAAAATACAACAAAAAACAAGCCAAAGGCGACGACGAAAACACCGGCGATGCCGAGAAAGACGAGTTAAAATGACAAACAACGAACAACGAGCAGCGAACAACGGACAATTTCGGACAAAATATATTTTCGTCACCGGCGGCGTGGTTTCGAGTCTGGGCAAAGGTTTGGCGGCGTCGTCAATCGGCTGTCTGCTCGAAGCGCGCGGGATGAGCGTCACATTTATTAAATTAGACCCGTATATTAACGTTGATCCCGGCACGATGTCGCCGTTTCAACACGGCGAAGTTTTCGTCACCGACGACGGCGCGGAAACTGATTTGGATTTGGGGCATTACGAGCGATTCTCAAACGCCAAATTAACCAAAGCTAACAATTGGACGAGCGGGCGAATTTATCTATCTGTAATTGAAAAAGAACGTCGCGGCGATTATTTGGGAAAAACGATTCAGGTTATTCCGCATATCACCGACGAAATCAAAGCCGCCGTGCGAGCTGTTGCGAATAAAGATAAACCCGATGTTGTTATTGTTGAAATCGGCGGAACGGTCGGCGACATCGAATCTTTGCCGTTTTTGGAAGCGATCCGCCAGATGTGGAACGAAGAAGGCGATGAAAACGCGATTTTCGTTCATGTCACACTCGTGCCTTATATTGCCGCCGCAGGTGAATTAAAAACCAAGCCGACGCAGCATTCAGTTCGAGAGTTGCGCGAAATCGGTATTCAGCCGGACATTTTGCTGTGCCGTTCGGATCGCCCGATTCCGCGCGACCAGCGCGGGAAAATCGCGCTCTTTTGCAACGTCAAAGACGAAGCCGTCATTTCGGCGCTCGACGTGCCGACGATTTACGAAGTGCCGCTTCGATTTCACGAACAGGGTTTGGATGATTTAATCGTCAAATCGCTCCGTTTGCAGGAAAAATATCCGACGGCGGATTTGCGGCGCTGGCAGGAACTGGTTTCGATTATCAAAGAGCCGCAAAACGGCACGGTTTCGATTGCAATTGTCGGTAAATACGTTGAATTGGAAGATTCCTACAAATCTCTGCGCGAAGCTCTAACGCACGCGGGCGTGGCAAATAATTTAAGAGTAAATATTACGTGGCTCGAAGCCGAAGAATTTGTCAACGACGATTACGAAACCCGTTTGCAGGATTTCGACGCCGTTTTAGTTCCCGGCGGTTTTGGCAAACGCGGCATTGCCGGAATGATTCGCGCGATAAATTACGCACGAAAATCGCAAACGCCGTATTTCGGAATTTGTCTCGGAATGCAAACCGCCTGCATCGAATTTGCGAGAAACGTTTGCGATCTAAAAGATGCGGATTCGACTGAGTTCGACGCAGAAACGCCGCACCCGGTGATTTTCAAATTGCGCGATCTCGTCAACATCGAAGAATTGGGCGGCACGATGCGTTTGGGAGAATGGGCTTGCCGTTTGGCGGAGAGTTCTCTGTCACGCGAAGTTTACGGCGGCGCAGAAGAAATCGGCGAGCGGCATCGTCATCGTTTTGAGTTCAATCCGATGTTTCGCCGTCAGCTTGAAGATCACGGTTTGCGCTTTTCCGGCATTTCGCCTGACGGCAAATTCGTCGAGATGATTGAATTGCCGCGCGAAACGCATCCGTTTTTCATCGGCTGCCAGTTTCATCCCGAATACAAATCGAAACCGCTCGCGGCGCACCCTTTGTTTGTTTCATTTGTTCGGGCAGCGCATCAAAATCGTTTGAAAACCGAAGGCAGCGTGCATATTTCTTCCGGTACGAACCGAGTGGAAATGATTGAAGAATTGCGCGAAAGAGCCGCCGCCGTTGCCGAAGAATAGCGAATGGAAATCAGAAAAGTAAGTTTGAAAGATTTAAAAGCGCTGCAAATTATCGGCGAGCGTTCTTACACGCCGCATTACTCGCATTTGTGGAAACCGGGCGGAGTCGAATGGTATATGCAGCGCTGTTTTTCGGATGCGGTTTTGGAAAAAGAGCTTGCCGACGAAAACATCGAATATTATATCATTTCATCTGATGATGAGGACATCGGAGTTTTAAAATTAGTATTGCAAAAACCGATTTTGAATTCGGAAATCGAAAACGCTTTGTATCTCGAAAAAATCTATTTCATTAAAGAATGGACTGGCAAAGGCGTCGGACGCAGATTGATTGAATTTGCTTTTGAACGCGCCCGCGAATTGAATCGAGATTGCGTTTGGCTGATGGCAATGGATACTTCCGACAAACCTATTGCCGCTTATGAACGAACAGGTTTTCAAATTCATTCGCGCACGAGGCTCGATTTTGAGATTATGAAAGAGGAATTTCGCGGAATGGTCGTGATGACGAACTGTTTTAATAAAAATGGGAATTAAATCTTTTCAAGTTGGAAACGCGACTTTTGGCGACGGGCGTTTGACGATTATCGCCGGACCTTGCGTTGTAGAAAACGAAGAACACGCCGTTTTTATGGCGCGAGAGTTAAAGGCAATAATCACGCGCGTGGGACTCGATTTTGTTTATAAATCTTCATTCGACAAAGCCAATCGCAGCTCAATCGAAAGTTTTCGCGGGCAGGGAATGGAATACGGTTTGGGAATTTTGCAAAAGGTAAAAAAAGAAATCGGAGTTCCGATTGTCACCGATGTTCACGAAAGCTGGCAGGTTGAACGAACGGCAGAAGTTGCAGACATTTTGCAGATTCCGGCTTTTTTGTCCAGACAAACTGATTTGCTCGTCGCGGCGGCGAAAACCGGACGCGCGGTGAACGTCAAAAAAGGTCAATTTTTAGCGCCGCACGATGCGAAAAATATTGTCGCAAAAATGCGCGCCGCTGGCTGCGAAAAATTATTGCTGACGGAGCGCGGAGCGTCTTTCGGTTACAACAATCTCGTGGTTGATTTTCGCGCGTTTCCGATTATGCGCTCGTTTGGCGCGCCGGTTGTTTTTGACGTGACGCATTCTTTGCAGCTTCCAGGCGGTTTGGGAAACGCAACCGGAGGACAGCCCGAATACATCGAACCGTTGGCGAGAGCCGGAGTCGCTTGCGGCGTTGACGCAGTTTTTCTGGAAGTTCACCAAGACCCGAAAAACGCGCCCTCGGACGGAGCAAATATGCTGCCGCTTGAACGACTCGAAAAGATTTTAATCAAACTCAAAGAAATTCATTCGCTCTGTTCGGCTTGAAAACGCGCCGACTAGCAATATCGAAAAATGAAGTTTTATTTATTTGCACTTTTTTTAGCTCTTTTATTTTTTACAAACAAAACGGCGGCGCAGGATGAAGCGCGCGCGACCGTCTTGTGGCAGGTCAGCAAAAACGATGTCACGGCAGCTTTGCCAAGCAATGCTTCGGAACGAAATTTAACTGCGAAAGCGGTAATTTCGTTGAAAAACGTAGGGCGCGCCGCCGGAAATACGGTAACTTTTAGAATCAATCCAAAAGCCGAAGTGATCGGCGTTAAAGTCGGAACGGGCAACGCGGATTTTAGAAAAATCGCTGATGATAAGCTCGGCTCGCTCCAAAGATTTTCGGTTACGCTGCCTTCCTCTGTTCAGCCCAACGAATCCGCATCTGTTTCTGTCGAATATCGTTTGAAAATTGACGAAAATTCCGGTTTGAATGCGATTTCGCCAGTCGGTTCGCAATTTTTGCCCTTATCCGTTTGGATTCCGACTCCAAATAATCCATACGGTCCGCGCGGCGGCGATTTTGCGCCTTATAGCCTAAATGTGACCGCACCTTCGGGCGAAATTGTTGTTTCCGGCGGTAAAGCGAGCGGCGCAAATTTCAATCAAAATTTATCCGGTCAGCCTTTTTTTGTCACGGGAAGCTGGGACGCGGTTGAAAACGCGAACGGTGTTTCGGTTTATTTGCCGAAAGGCGCGAGCGCGGAAGAGAGAAAACGAGCCGAAGAAGTTGCGGCTTTTGTTAGCGGTGCGAGAGAATTTGCGGCAAATTTGTTTGGATCTGCCGTTGACGCTCCGATCAAAGTTGTTTCCGTTTATCGAGGCGCGGGGTTCGCCGACGGGGGAACTATTTTAGTTGATCCGGCGATATTTCGGCGACAAAAATTGGATTCGCAAACCGCAATGCTGCTCGCCGAATCGGTGGCTAAAATTTGGATGGGAAATATGATTCCGCTGCGCGCGGAAGGTCAAGGCGTTTTGCGCGAAGGATTTTCGCAATTTGTGGCGACCAAGTTTCTTGAAAAACAATTTGGCAAAGAAACGGCTGACATTGAAAAATTGAGACAAAGAACCGTTTATGCGGCGATTGCCCAGCGCGATGCTCCGCTCGCTTTGACAAGTCCGCTCGATGACACTTATTTTGCATCGGTTTCAAATAAAGGCGCGATGATCTGGCGTCTGATCAATGACAGTTTAGGTGAGGAAAAGTTTTGGAACTCGGTTAAAAGATATTTTCAGACAAAACCCGAATCTTTAACTTTAAATGATTTCAAACAGCAGTTTGTGGACGCACAAAATCCGCTCGTCGCGCAGTTGTTTGATTATGGAATGAATCAGCCGACCGATTTGGATTTGTTGATCGGATTGCCCCAGCTTAAAGGGAATCAGACAACTGTTGCTTTGAGAAATACAGGTTCATTCGATGCGGTTGTCAATGTTTTGGCAATAACCGAAACAGGCGAAAGGAAAACCGCAAAAGTTTCAATCGGCGCAAAGGGGTTCGGCGAAGCGTCGTTTAATACGACGGGCAAAATAGTTCGAGTTGAAGTTGACCCGGAAAAATTGTATCCGCAGCTTGATTATTCAAACGACGTTGCCCCGCGCGAAATAACCGGAAATGATTTACTCGCAGCAGTAATTCAATCATTCAACCGTCAGGAATTTGCCAAAGCCGAGTCGAGCGCACGCAGTGTTTTGCGGTTTTATCCTAATTTTGACGAAACCAGAACCTGGCTCGGTCGTTCTCTTTTGGAACAAAATAAATTAGATGAAGCCGAAAAAGAATTAAACGCGGCTTTAAATGCGAAATTGCCGGCAGCAAAAACTCTGGCGTGGGCTAACATCGGTTTGGGAGAAGTTTCAGTAAGGCGCAATCAGAATGCGCAGGCAGTTAAATATTTTGATGAAGCTGTCAAAGCCGATGTCGAATACGCTTCAAATCTCACGGCGCGAAACGGGCGTTTGAAAGTTGAAGCTGCGGCAAATTTAAATAAACCGCAGGATGAAGCAGCCAAAACATTTTTTTCGGCATTCGACGGAGCTGTAGTTTCAAAACAAAAAGCTCAGCTCGAAGGATTGATTGTTCCGGGCGAGCTAACTAAATTTGCAAGGGGAATCATTGCGAGCCAACCCGAAACGTGGCAAACCAGAGTTTTAAGAACCGAATCGGTCAATGCCAATCGAATGGCTGTAGAAGTTAATTTGAATGCCAAAGTTCTTAACAAAGAGCCGCAAAGCGGAACGGCATTGTTCATTTTGGCGCGAACTGCGAACGGTTGGAAATTAGCTGCGGTTGATTTATTTGAAGTGAGATGAACAGCGACGACGTAAAACAAAGAGCCGCACGCATAAAATTGTTGCTGATGGATTGCGACGGCGTGCTGACCGACGGGCGTATTACGCTATTGACCGGCGGCGACGAGCAAAAAACTTTTCACGTCCGCGATGGTCATGGACTGGTTTTGCTGCATCGCGCCGGTTTGCGTTCGGGAATAATTTCCGGCAGAAGCTCCAGCTTGGTTGACCGGCGCGCCAAAGAACTCGGCATCGAATTTGTTCGACAGGGAACCTGGAACAAAATTGAAGATTTTGAAGAAATTTTAGAACAAGCCGGAACCGCGCTCGAAGAAACGGCATTTGTCGGCGATGATGTCACCGACATTCCATTAATGCTGCGAGTCGGTTTAGCGGTCGCGGTCGCCGACGCCGTCCCGGAAACAAAACAAGCCGCGCATCTAATTACAAAAGAAAATGGAGGCAACGGAGCTGTGCGCGAAGTGACCGATTTAATTTTGCAAGCACAAGGGCGCTGGCAGGAATTAATGAGCCGATATTTTGATATAGAGCGGAAAATTTAGCTTTTTACGCTAACAATTAAGATTAAACGCAGAACTTGTTATCGGTATATTCAAGCAAATTACTCTTTCTAAATATTGCTTTGATAATTAATATACCCCTAAAACATTGCTTATTTGATAAAATGCGAACAGATTTATAAATGTCGCATTTGGCGGTTGACAGATATAGTTTGGTTTTGTACTCTGACAATTCGCTTGTTGCTGGAGACTAAAGTTTCAGCAGCTTTCTTTGTCAAAAAGGGAAATATAACAGCTTTTGTGGGAAACCTGCGGGCGTAACTCAATGGTAGAGTGTCAGCTTCCCAAGCTGAAAGTTGCGAGTTCGAGCCTCGTCGCCCGCTTTTAGAAAGCGAATGACGAAGATTGAAAATTTTTTTAAAGATGAGCAACTCAGAAAAGAGATTGTGATTCTAATTCGTTTCGTTCATGAAACGAACTCTTGGTGCGATAATAAAAGGCATTAAGAAAAAGTTTTGAAAAAGTGTTTCAGGTGTGCAACTCAAAATTGAGTTTGTGCTTCTAACTTATTTCGCACACATTGCAAGCCGGTAGAGTTCAATATTGATGAATTGAAAAAGTTTGAACGGGGCTTGACAAAGAGAAGCGAAAAAGGTAATCTCATAATTTCGCGCTGAAGCAAAGCCGAGTTGAAAACGATAGCAATTGAAAGCGTCGGTCTCGTGCAAGCAGAAAGCAAGAGAGTTTTGAAAAGTTAATCGCTGAAAGGCAATAATAAATAGGTTGAGCCATTGTGCTTGACAGCCTGAGGCGAATTTGGTAAATTAGAAAATTGCCGCTTGAGACAGGCGAGCAACAAAAAGATGTTTGAAAACTAGGCAAGCGTGATTATGTCGAAAGACGTACACTTTTAACGTCAATATCGTAGTCTGAACAATTACGAAAAAAAATAAAAGCTAGAGATTATAACGAGAGTTTGATCCTGGCTCAGAATCAACGCTGGCGGCGTGCCTCAGACATGCAAGTCGAACGATTAAGACTCTCTTCGGAGAGTGTATAGAGTGGCGCACGGGTGAGTAACACGTAGGTAATTTGCCTTCGGGTGGGGAATAACTTGGGGAAACCCAAGCTAATACCGCATAATGCAGCGGCACCAAATGGTGACAGTTGTTAAAGCTTTATGTGCCTGAAGAGAAGCCTGCGGTGGATTAGGTAGTTGGTAAGGTAATGGCTTACCAAGCCTGCGATCCATATCCGGTCTTAGAGGACGGTCGGACACACTGACACTGAATAACGGGTCAGACTCCTACGGGAGGCAGCAGTCGGGAATTTTGGGCAATGGGCGAAAGCCTGACCCAGCAACGCCGCGTGAAGGATGAAGTCCTTCGGGATGTAAACTTCGGAAGAATGGGAAGAATAAATGACGGTACCATTTTTAAGCCCCGGCTAACTCCGTGCCAGCAGCCGCGGTAATACGGAGGGGGCAAGCGTTGTTCGGATTTACTGGGCGTAAAGGGCGCGTAGGCGGCGCAACAAGTCACTTGTGAAATCTCCGGGCTTAACTCGGAACTGCCAAGTGATACTGTAGTGCTAGAGTGCAGAAGGGGCAATCGGAATTCTTGGTGTAGCGGTGAAATGCGTAGATATCAAGAGGAACACCAGAGGCGAAGGCGGATTGCTGGGCTGACACTGACGCTGAGGCGCGAAAGCTAGGGTAGCAAACGGGATTAGATACCCCGGTAGTCCTAGCCTTAAACGATGAATGTTTGGTGTCTGGAGTTTGAGTCTCCGGGTGCCGTCGCTAACGCTGTTAACATTCCGCCTGGGGAGTACGCACGCAAGTGTGAAACTCAAAGGACTTGACGGGGACCCGCACAAGCGGTGGAGCATGTGGTTTAATTCGACGCAACGCGAAGAACCTTACCTGGACTAGAATGCGAGGGAAGATTGGGTAACGCCAATCGTCCGGGAAACCGGACCCGAAGCAAGGTGCTGCATGG